>JAGAQU010000009.1 GCA_017622575.1 Lachnospiraceae bacterium | reverse complement strand
TCATTTGGACTAGTCTCAATGTTAGATTACTATACCGAAAGGTGTGTTACTTGTTAAGTTGATTGAACCGCCGTGTACGGAACCGTACGCACGGTGGTGTGAGAGGTCGGGGAATTAATCAAAATCCCCTCCTACTCGATTATATTTTTTGGTTTTTTGCCCATACTAATCCTGAGGTGAAATTATGGACAAGGATAAACAGGAAAAATTAAATCAGAAAAAGAGCAATGAGAAATTCAACAGTATCACACAGAAGGTGAAACCGGAAAATCAGAACCAGACACACAATGTCAGATCTGAGGCGGTGGAACCGAAGATCAGACAGGTATAAGCAGTCCGAAAGGGCTGCTTACTTTTATCAGTTTAGCAACGTCATTCGTAAAGCCGTTCACAAATTCAGCCGTAAATCTTGTAATTTCGGAAACTTAATGCTATACTAAGATTAGCTATAAGAAAGTTTTTATAAGTAATGTATTGATAGGAAGGAACACGGAGGTTCCGTTTTGGTCAAAGGAGTGATACTATGGGGATCAGTATTAATGTAAACGCAAAGCAGGATTATTCCTATTTGTTCCAGAGTCTTTCCACAAGCAGTGGAAGCGGCCTCGGAAATTTGAATTTCCTTTCCGATTATGCCAGCATTAAGAATGGCAGCTACGGAAAGCTGATGAAGGCTTATTATGCGAAAGACAGTGGAAGCAGTGTCAAGGCAGCTTCATCTGACGATAAGACAGATGCAAAGAAGTCTATTTCCACAGCATCCGATTCTGCAAAGACATTATTGGAGATCGAGAAATCTGCAGATTCTATGAAGGAGTCAGCGGACAAGCTGCTCACCAAGGGAACGAAATCTGTATTTGCCAAGAAAAATGTAACCACCAGGGATGAATACGGATTTGACACTACTACCAAGGAGTATGACACGGACGCTATTTATAAAGCCGTGGCTGATTTTACGCAAAGTTACAATGCTCTGCTTGACAAGGTGTCCGATTCTGAGAGTACTACAATCTTAAATAAAGGCACTTCTCTTGTGAATATGACAAAATCCAATGAGAAGCTTTTGGCCGATATCGGCATCACCATAGGTAAGGACAATACCTTAACCATCGATGAGGAGGCCTTTAAGAAAGCTGACATGAACACGGTAAAGAGTCTTTTTAACAGCACAGGCTCTTACGGATACAATGTTTCCGCGCAGGCATCCATGATTGATTATGCAGCGGAAAGGGAGAGCAGTAAGGCCAATACTTATACCGTATCGGGTACATACAGCAATGCTTATTCCACGGGAAGTATTTTGGACTCTATGTTTTAGGAAAAATCATAAAAGGTATCATGGACCCGGGTTCGTGATACCTTTTTTTCTGCCGGATAGAATAATGTATATGGGAACAGGCACAAACCGCGTATAGCGGTTATATTATGAATATAAGGAAGGTGCTTGGAAAGACAGACACCGGAAAGAGGAAAAATATGAATCAGGCAATTTTGTGGGCGGCAGCTGGAACGGGTTTTACCTTTTTGATGACAGCTCTCGGCGCCAGTGTTGTGTTCATTTTCAGAAAGGAAATGGGGAAAAATATTCAAAGGGCGTTTTTAGGTTTTGCGGCAGGTGTTATGATAGCAGCATCTGTCTGGTCACTTTTGATCCCGGCCATCGATCAGACGATGGAGAATGGAGGGATCGCCTGGGTACCTGCAGCGGGAGGATTTCTGCTGGGCGCATTCTTTTTGATGGGACTTGACTTTGTGATGCCCCATCTTCACCTCGGAGAAAAACAGGCGGAAGGTATGCCATCTTCCTTCAGAAGAACTACACTTCTGATCCTGGCAGTAACCCTTCACAATATTCCAGAGGGAATGGCGGTGGGCCTTGCTTTTGCCATGGCAGCCCAGCATCTCGAGGATTCTTCCCTGTATGCGGCAGCTTTTGCATTGGCGATCGGTATCGGTATTCAGAACTTCCCGGAGGGAGCAGCCATTTCCCTCCCCTTAAGACAGGAGGGGATGAGCAGATTTAAGGCATTTGCTCTCGGAAGTCTGTCGGGAATCGTGGAGCTGGTATTCGGTGTGGGAATTACACTGATCGCTTCCTTCATCACACCTTTTATGCCCTGGTTCCTGGCCTTTGCGGCAGGTGCTATGCTCTATGTGGTTGTGGAGGAACTGATACCGGAGGCAAATCAGGGGGAACATTCAAACCTTGGTACGGTAGGAGTAATGCTTGGTTTTCTCATTATGATGATTTTGGATGTGGCGCTTGGTTAGCCACATCCTTTTTCTTATAAACTTTTTATAAAATTCGAAAAAAAGTATAAACAATTCTAAATATCGTTGACACGAATCAACACATCTGCTACTATATGTACAAATCAAAGATGATTCTTTTTTTCATCATTTATTTTTCAAATTCTGATAACATTCAATGAGTTCAGAAATTACCCAATGACAGAATCAGGTCGATTGACTAAGGAAAGGAGGCGTTTGCTTTTTGAATGCCCATGAAAGGAATCAAAATGGGCTGACCTTATTTTTACATTTTTATACGGAAAAGGCATGTGTCAGAGAGAACTTACTGTTTTATCCGGGGGAAAAGCGCAGGATCTATCTCTCAGGAGAAAAGCTGCAGACTGCATTTCCGCTGGAGGTTATCCTTCTTAAGGAGGGAGAAATCTGGAAACTGAACGACAGGCCGCTTTACAAAGAGAATTTCAGCATTTTATATACGAAGGCCGGAGAAGAGATCATGGTAGTGCTTTCGATGCGGGAGGAAAAGCTTTTTCCCTGCGGAAAGGTTTTTTTGCAGGGAAAGAGAGAAATTCAGATAGGCAGAGCTTACCGAAATGAAGTGTTTTATGATTGTTTTTCCTTTGTGAAGGACAGGCATTTCATCCTTCGAAAGGAGCAGGATATGGTTTACTTGGAAAATCAGAGGGATACCGGGACGGACAAGGATAACAGGGCATACGTCTATCTGAACGGAAGAAGGGCGCCTGCAGAGTGTGTACTTGTCGCCGGAGACAGGATAGAGTATCTCGGGCTGACGCTGATCTATCTTCCGGGTGTACTTGTCTGCACTTCATTTTATGGGGCACTGCGGACTGCTGAGGAAAGAAAAAGGATGTTTACGGCAGGACAGGCAGGCAATCTGCCATACGAGGACAAAGCAGAGGAAATGGAACTGGCTGTGATAGAGGAAGAACAGCTGGTTTCGGAGGAAATGGATCTGGAGCTGCCGGAGAGCGCAGGGACTGATTCTTCACAGCCTCTGCTTCTGACGGTGGGGCCTGCGATCACAATGGTCATCCCCATGATGCTTATGGCAATGCTTGGAAGTCTTATGTCCGGTGGAAGTGGCAGCGGGTATTACAGAATCTCCGCAGTTACCACGGGAGCCTGTGCGTTTCTCTCCGCTTTCTGGGCGGTGACAGGTCATCTGTATCGAAAAAAGGTCAGCAGAAAAGAAAATACAGTGCGTGTCAGGTCCTATGAAGAATACTTGAGGGAGACAGAACGGTTCCTTGAGGATAGCTTTTTACATAACAGAAGAACGATGCAGGAAAGATATCCGTCTGCAGGACAGATTCTCACAGGAAAAGACGGAAACGGTCAGATCTTATGGAACAACTTCATGGGGAAAAAGGAAAAGCTGTTTGTGCGTCTGGGACTCGGCGATATCCCCTTTCAAATCCGTGTAAGGCTTTCGGGAACGGGAAGGCTCAGATGTTCTGATGAACAGACAAAAAAGGCTGTTGCTCTTACAAAAAAATATGAAAAGCTTACACAGGTGCCTGTGGGCGTGGATCTTAAGAAACACAGACTCGTGGGCTTTTCCGGTGAAATGATCTATCCTGTGTTTTTGCAGGCAATTTTACAACTGGCAGCCTGTTATGGCGCAGACAGGGTAAAGCTGGTCTTTTTTTTTCATGAGGAGTCAGAAAGGGAAAATCAGATTGCAGAGTGCATCAAATGGCTTCCCCATGTTTGGAATCAGAGCAGAAAGGTACGCTATCTGGCAGGAAATGAGAGAGAAGCCGGAGAATTGATACCGGAGCTTACAAGGGAATTGCAAAGCAGGGAGGAGGAAGGGGATACCCCGTGTGATTATGTCTTTTTGCTGGCGGCTCCCGAGATGATCAGAGGAGAAGGAATCTACAGATTTTTGATGAGTGAAAAAGAAAGCAGAGGAACCTATCTGTTTTTCCTTTGCAGGGAAAGAGATAAGATGCCCGGCGTATGTGAATGCATGGTTGTGAGGGACAGAGGAAGATCAGAGCTTGCCTGTTATGAACAGGAGATTTCCCAAAGGGAAATCGTGGCTTTGGAGGGAGCAGATGCAAAGGAAACAGAAAAGTATATGCGGAGGCTTTCATCCCGGAACAGTGCGGCGGAAAGCCGGAGGGAAGAATTGACAGATCAGGTCACCTTTCTGGAATTGTATGATAGCACAAGGGTGGAGGATTTAAACTGCCTTGGACGATGGAGAGAAAATCAAACAACGGATCGGATCAAGGTTCCCATCGGGAAAGCTCGGGGAGGACGGATGATCTTTCTGGATGTTCATGAGAAGTTTCATGGTCCTCATGGTCTTGTTGCGGGCACCACGGGCTCCGGAAAGAGTGAACTATTACAGACCTATCTGTTGTCTCTTGCGGTCTCCTTCGGACCGGAGGACATCAATTTTTTTATCATTGATTATAAAGGCGGCGGCATGGGAAATATGCTGCAGAGCCTTCCGCACTGTGCCGGGGTCATATCGAATCTGTCAGGCAGCCAGATCAGAAGATCCCTGGCCTCCATTAAAAGTGAGAACTTAAGGAGACAGCGGCTTTTTGGAGAGGCAGGGGTCAATCATGTGGGAGATTACGCCGGTCTTTACAGGGAGGGAAAGGTATCGGAACCGGTGCCCCATCTTCTTCTTGTCATAGATGAGTTTGCAGAACTGAAGAAGGAAGAACCGGAGTTCATGCAGGAGATCATCAGCGTGGCGCAGGTGGGAAGAAGTCTGGGAGTGCATCTGATCCTGGCCACCCAGAAGCCTGCAGGTACCGTGGATGATAAGATCTTCAGCAACACGAGATTCAGGCTGTGCCTTCGGGTGGCGGACCGGCAGGACAGTATGGATATGCTCCACCGCCCGGAGGCAGCATCCTTAACAGGTGCAGGGCAATGCTATCTTCAGGTGGGAAATAATGAACTGTATGAATTGTTTCAGACGGCCTACAGCGGTGCAGATTATGAGGAGTCAAAAAATGCAGACAAAGGTGTCTGCCTGCTTTCCCGAACAGGAAAAAGATATTACTGCCAAAAGGAGAAGGGAAAAAAAGGACCCGCACAGATTGAAGCTGTGATCGATTATATCGGTAAAGTAGCTAAAGAGGCTTCCTTGAAGGCGGCAAAGCCACTGTGGATGCCGGAACTGAAAGAGAAGATTTTTTTGTCAGATATTCTGAAGGAAGAAGAAAGCAGGGAGAGAGAAATCAGAATATGTCTTGGCATGTGTGATGATCCGGAAAGACAGGAGCAGTATCCTCTGCACTATCATCCCTTGACGGAAGGAAATCTTCTTCTGTGCGGTGCACCGGCGGTAGGAAAAAGTACTTTCCTGCAGACGGTTCTGTATCAGCTTTGCCGGTATCCGGTAAGGGAGGTTTGCTTTCTTCTTCTTTCCTCTGATTATGCGGGGGTAAATTGCTTTGAATCCATGCCGGGATGTCTCGGTAACCTGAAAAAGAAGGAGGAGGCAGAGTGCTTTTTCTATCATTTAGGACAGCTCTTTCAGAAAAGAAAAGAAGAACTGAAGGGAATGAATTTTCAGCAGTACAGAAGGCATGAAAAAAAGACAGGTCCTTTTTACTTTCTTATCATTGACAATTACGGAAGCTTCAGGCAGATGACGGAGGACAGATATGGGGAGCTGATAGAGAAAATTGCGGGAGAAGGGCAAAATTATGGCTTTTATCTGATGATCACTGCATTAAATGCAGGCGCGGGAGAAATCCCGGGAAAGCTTTTTGAAAAAATGAAAGTAACCATGTCGCTGGAAATGAGTGATAGATTTCAGTATGGAGATATTCTGCGCCGGTATCATATGCCTCTCCTTCCCAGGGAGAATGTAAAGGGAAGAGGTCTGTGCAAAGCGGAGGGAAGAATTCTGGAATTCCAGGTGCCTCTCTGTCTTGACGGAGAGGATGATTACGGACGGGTGAATGGGATCTTAACCCTGGCAAAGGAACGGCTTTTAGAAGAGAAGGACCGGCTTCCGGATCGTTTTCCCGTGATACCGGAAAAACCTGTCTTTGCACAGATGTCGGAGAACTATCGAAAGGTAAAGGAAAGCGGAAAGAAGCTTCCTTTGGGATACAGTAAAAGAAGCGGTAATATTGCGGCGGTTCCTTTAGGAAAATCATTTTCTTTCCTGATCTCGGGAGCGGAGCAAAGCGGAAAAAGAAATCTGCTATGTTGCATGATACGTGCCTTGTGGGAAAAAGAGATAGAGGTGGCGGTATTTGACAGGAAAAATGAGATAAGGGACCGCGTAAAAAGGATGGCACAAGACTGTGAGATGGATGGTTTCATCCGTTTTCTTGAAAGCTCCGGGGAATTTGTCAACTGGTATGACAGTATCAAAAGGAGAAAACAGGAGAGAGAGGACAGGGAATGTTTTCTCTGTATCAGTGATCTGAATGATTTTTCCTCCATGTTCTGCGGGCGGGAAAACGATATGCTTGAGATCAGACAGGATCTGGAGCAGAAAAAGGACGAGCAGAGTATGCTTCCTGTGATCGCCATATTGAAGCAGGGAAGAGAAATGGAGGCGGTGGGAACACCGGTCTATGATTTTATGCAGAAGCAGCAGTGCGGAATCCATCTTGGCGGCAATGCGGCAGGGTGTCGCACACTGTCCTTTGATGATCTGTCCTACACCCGTCTGAACCAGTGGGAAAAACCGGGAACAGGATATTTGAAAAAGAAAAACGGAAGTAAGACGGAGGTGGTATATATACCGCTCTGTGAAAGGGAGAATGAAGATGATAGTTGTGGATATTCAGGTTCCGAATTTGAACAGAACCTATGATTTTGAACTGGACGAAGAGATGAAAACAGGAGAACTTCTCAAAAAGATCATACAGACCATCTCGGAAAAGGAAAGCCTTAAAGATTGCAGGGAGGATGAAATGCTGCTTTACGATCTGAACCGTGAAACAGTACTCTCCGAAAACCGTTCTTTAAGACAGCAGGGGGTGAAAAGCGGGGAACAGCTATATTTGATCTGACAGGCAGGAGGAAAGAAAAAGTGACAGATTGGGATTGTATGATTGTGGCGGAAAGGCTTAAGGAAAAGCAGACAGCTATGCAGGAATCGCACACAAGGATTGTCGATGCATTAAATGGCGCAAGAGATGAGTTGACAGCGCTGAGAGGAAAATGGAAGGGAAGTGCAAGTGACGAATTTTTTGCCTCTTTTTTTCGGGAATGGGAACAGGCATGCGAGGAACTGGAAAAGACAGCAGGACTGATTGCTGCTTTTACCGTGGCAGAGCAGGTATTTGAAAGCTGTGAAGCGCAGATAGGAGAAATGTGATATGGGAAGAGAAAATGAGATTCTGGTGACACCGGAAATCTTAAGGCAGACGGCGCAGAATCTGAAGGACCTGTTTCAAAAAGGTTTAAAGGGATATGAAGAGATAGAAAAGAACGCCTTGGAGACGGAGAACTGTCTCAAGGGAAAATGTGCCGGGCGGCTTCGAAGGAGAATTATCACCCGGAAAGAGAAGGGAAGTATGCGGCTCCAAAATCTCTGCGCTTTTCCTGAGAAGCTTTTACAGATTGCAGAGGAATATGAGACTGCAGAAAGGGAGAACAAAAATGGCTGATGGACGTTTGGAAATTAATTTTCAGGAGATGAAAAAGCTGTCGGAGGAGCTTTCCGAGACGGCGGGGAAGGTAAGGCAGGAGTCGGATGTTGCGGGTCTTAAGACCCTTTCCGGCGTCAAGGCGTCATGGATAAGCCCCGGTGCCGATATTTTTGCAGGAAAGGAGGTTAAGGTTCTTGAGCGGATAGGAGAAATTTCCATGGATTTGGACAAGCTTTCCCGGGATATCTATGACAAGGCGAAGTTGATCTATGAAATGGAGCAGAGAAATATTCTCCTGACAGAGCAGGTGGGGCATGTTTTTATATAAATAACTGATTTAAAAATATGGTAAAGGAGGAAAAGAATATGGCAATGATAAGAGTTACATCATCAAGACTTAAAGCGGCAGCGGAAAGTCTCCAGGATTTAAACAGCCGGTTTAAAAACAGAGCGGAGGAACTTTGCGGCAAGGAGCAGTCTCTTGCACAGATGTGGGAAGGACAGGCACAGAGTGCTTTTCACGGGGCATTTGTGAGGGACATTCAGCAGATGGAGGCCTTTTACAGCCTTATCAATCAGTATATCAGAGCACTTTTGGAAATTGCGGCAAGGTACGAACAAGCAGAGGCAAGAAATGCTGAGATTGCCGGGACGAGAAATTATTAAGGGGGAACAAAAAGATGATGGAAGGTATTTTAAAAGTAACACCGGAAAGACTTTTGCAGACATCGGGAGAATTTGCATCTCTTGGCACCCAGATGAAAAATCTCACAGGGGAAATGATGACACTGGTAAAGAGCTTAAACAGTATCTGGCAGGGAGAGGCGGCATCTGCCTACGGCAGCAGGTTTGATTCCCTTGCGCCGGATATGGAGAAGCTGTACCGCATGGTACAGGAGCATGTGCAGGATCTGCAGGAAATGGCAAAGCATTATCAGACTGCAGAAACCGGAAATATGGAACAGGGTAACGCTCTTTCGGGAGGAATCATCTCGTAAGTGTATGGGGAGAAGAGTATGGTACGGCAGATCAGGGGTGCTTATGGCAGTGCTTCTGGTCTGCCAGATAGCGGGGTGTGTAATGAGTAAAGATTATGAGAGAAATAAGATGATGTCTTACATGGGATGCAAATACGGAGAGAAATTTGATTTTTTGGAAAGCTATGCCGGACAGGCAGGAAAAAATTACAGCATGATTCTGGTAAGAAGCAGGGAGCACAAGGAAAGAACAGCCCTTGTCAGACTGTCGGAAAAAAACGGGAAGCGTTATTATGAGGATAATTATCTTGCCTGGATTTTGAGGGACGAGCTGGAACAGACAGAAGGTGATTTTGCACGTCAGTGCTTTGGAGAATGTAAAATCTACTATAAAATTCCGGAGTTTGTTTTTCCGTTTTACTTTAAGGCGGATATGACACCAGAGGAATTTCTGAGAAATCCCTGCTCTATGCCGCAGTTTTATATCTATCTTCAGGCTGGGGAGCCCGAGAGGGAGGAGTGGGAAAAAAAGCTGCAGATTTTCCGAAATCTGAATGCGGAAAAAGGATATAAGATAAGGGGAACCCTCAGCTTTGCCGCATCTGCCCGGGATTATGAAATGATTAACCCGGAAAATTTTGCCGGCAGTGATTATGAGACGTATGAGGCTTATGATGAACTTCTGTTTTCCATGGATGAGAAAGGAAATTTTCGGTATATGCGATGGCTTTCGGACAAGTCTGCATAGAGATGGAAAGAGGGTGACCCATGCTTACGGACGAAGAGATCAGTATGATACTGAATACCTACATGTATATGGATTATAAGGAAGCGGATGACGGAATGACCATCAATGAGATACTTTCAGATCTTTCCACTCTTGACGATTACAAGGAGGGTGGTATTCACTATGGAGAATATTCTGTGCTTTCACAGGCTGCCGAAAACCCGGAGGTGGGAGAGCTGATTATCGGAAATCAAAGCCATCTCATGAACTTTGATTCAGGCACAAACGCCTGTACCTTCAGCACGAAAGACGGCAGCAGTATTTACGTGGTCTTTCGGGGGACCGGTGACGGAGAATGGCCGGATAACGGAATGGGTATGACACAGGCCTCCACCATTCAGCAGGAAAGGGCGCTTGCTTACTTTGAGACGGTGGTGGAGCGGGAACAGATCACAGAGGCGCAAAAACTGGTGATGACGGGACATTCCAAGGGAGCTAACAAGGCACAGTATGTGGTTATGTCCACAAAGTATGACAATCTGGTGGACGTCTGTTACAATGTTGACGGACAGGGATTCTCGGAGATGGCTGTTGACGGATGGAAAGCAGAGCATGGAGAGGGCTACGAGGAGAGAAGAAATAAGATCGTGGGAATCTTCGGAGAAAATGATTATGTCAATGTGCTGGGGAATTCCATTGTAGTTGAGGATAAGATGCATTTTGTGAAGACTCCGGTAAAGGTAGACAATTTTGCGGGATATCATGATATCAAATATATGTTTGCCACTCTGGAAAAAGATCCCGTTACAGGTGAAATGGTGACTGTTTTTCATGGCAGGAAGAACAGCTACGTGGATGAGAAGGGAAAGCTTGGCAGCTATGCTGCACTGCTTTCTGCGGCCATGATGGAGCTCCCACCGGAGAAGAGAGATGGCTGCGCTGCTTCCCTGATGCAGATGATGGAACTTGCGGGTGAGAGAAAGACAGGAATCAACGGGGAGAAGCTGACACTTTCCGATATCGGGGATTTTCTGGGAACGGGTGTGCCGCTGATTACCAATACGCTTTTGTTTACGGCGGAGGGAAGAGACATGCTGTATCAGGCACTTGGTAAAAAGTCCTTTTCCCGGGATGTCAACGGTAACATCACGGTGATGGTAAATTATTCCGGTATTCTTCAGCAAGCACAGGAACTTTTGAAAATGTCGGAACGGATCAAAAAATACAGGAACGAAATAGAAAGTGTGCGCAGCAGACTTCCTGAATTTATGAAAAACAGCTGGCTCCTCTGCCATAAGCTCGGTAAGGAGGCGGAAGCCCTTGACAGGGAAATACGGGAGCTTTGCAAGTTGTCTGAAATGCTTGAAAATGTTACAAAAATCTATATGATAAAGGATAATCAGGCTGCGGATGAAATTCTGATGTTATAGGGTGCGAAAGAGAGTGAAACTGTCGCAGAAATCATGTATAATATATCCAAACACAATGAGATATGGAACACATGTGTAATCAGTTTACGGAAAGGAAGAAAGAGCGATGGAACAGAATCTTACAGGAAATTCAGACAGGATCACCAGGGAATATTTTGATTCCCTGCTTGTGGAAATGAGGCACATTGATTCGAAAAAACCGGATACATCATTCAAATTGTATGGGGAATGCTTTGATACGCCGATCATGACAGCGGCCTTATCCCATCTTAATAATCTTCACGATAAAGGTATGGTGGAAATGGCAAAGGGCGCCAAAATGGCAGGGGCTGTTACCTTTGCAGGAATGGGAGATAAAGAGGAACTGGAGGAAATGATTCATACAGGAGCAAGGACAATCAAGATCATTAAGCCTTATGCGGATAATGAGATCATTTTTGACAGAATTGCCCATGCGGAAAAAAGCGGTGCTTATGCGGTGGGAATGGATGTTGATCATGCTTTTAACGGACAGGGTGACTACGATACGGTGCTGGGCTGCGAAATGCGCCCGAAGTCATCAGAGGAGATCAGGGAATTTGTAAATGCGACTTCCCTGCCCTTCATCGTGAAAGGTGTATTAAGTGAGAAGGATGCCTACAAATGTCTGCAGGCAGGCGTGAAGGGTATTGTGGTTTCCCACCATCACGGAATCATGGACTACGCCGTTCCGCCTCTCAAGGTGCTGCCGTCGATCATAAAGGTCATAGGAGGCGAGATTCCTGTCTTTGTGGACTGCGGAATCGTCAGCGGTATGGATGCTTTTAAGGCATTGGCGCTGGGAGCCGATGGCGTCTGTGCGGGCAGAGTGATCATGGAGCCTCTCAAAGAAAAGGGGGCAGAGGGAGTGAAGGATACCCTCCTGAAAATGACGGATGAGTTAAAAGGCGTAATGGCAAGAACCGGCTGTTATGATCTTGCACATATGGATTCTTCTGTAATCTGGGGATAAAGATAACGGAAACATCAAAGTTTCAGACCATAAAAGGGTTCGTATTCACCGGTCGGATTGTTTTTGATTTTTCGCTTATACTCGCTGGGCGTGCAGTGCAGGTACTGTTTGAATACCTTGTTAAAATAGCTTGCATTGTTAAAGCCTACGCTGAAGGCCAGAGCGGACATGGAGCGTGGGGCAGGAACATTCATCTGCAGAATGCTGGCGGCACGGAAGATACGGTATTTCATCAGATATTCAAAAGGAGTGAGCTGGAGCGTGCGCTTAAAACAGCGGCAGCATTCACTTTTGCTCAGATGAATGGATGCTGCAAGATCATCCAGTGTGATATTTTCACTGTAATGTTCCTCGATATAAAGGATGGCTTCTTTCACTCTGGATTCATCCAGGGAAACAGTTGTTTCTTTTGATTTGCTGATATTCTGAGGGATTACCTTCTCTAAAAGAAGCCCCCACAACTGACAGAGATAGGATTTTGTTTCAAGCTCGTATCCGTATTTCTTTGTCAGATTGACGGCGATAATATTATTGACGGTATCCATAAGCTTTTCGTGCCAGTTATCCTGATCAAAGAGCTCGATAATTTTCATGGCAGGAGAGCTTAGAATGGGTACCAGATATTTGCCGGACATCATGGTATTGCCATATCCAAACAGAAAGGATGGGTGGAATTTCATGGAGTACAGACTACAGGCTGCGGTATCATCTGCCGCCTGAATGGTATGCATTAAGTTCTGATTGATCAGAACCCCCTGTCCTGCAGTGAGATGAATGTGCTTGTCATCGGAAAAGAAAATGGCTTCCCCGTGATTGACGATGATGACTTCTATTTCTGCATGCCAGTGCCAGCGGACTCTGTGCATGTACATGTCTGTAAGCTCAATAAAATATACCTGTACCGGGTACCCCACTTCTCCGGATTCCGTTGTGAGCTGGAGATTGTCCGAGGCAAGAAGCTTATTCTCATTTTTTCCTTCTTTTTTACTTTTTTTTGATTCCTGCATATCGGGTTCCTTCATGAAAAAATTTGATAGCTTTATTGTAATGGAAATCAGTCAAAAAGGAAAGAGTGAACTTAACTGCATATAATAGTAAAAAAGTGACAAAGAGAGAGCATGGAAAATCAGAAACTGGAAAATTTGCTTAATTTATCACTTTCTGTTTCGGAGGTTGAGAGAGAAAAATCATCTCAGCTTTCTACAGGTTTTTTGACTGACAGCAGAAAATGGGAATTAATTGTGAAATATAATGGGGATCTTTCAAGAATGCAGAGTGAATTGATACAGGTGGAGGAACTCATTGCGGGGTATGCCATAGTGACTCTTCCCGAAAATCTGATCGATGCCTTTGCGGCATTGGATGAGGTGGAGTATGTGGAAAAGCCCAAACGACTTTATTTTGCGACGCTTCAGGGAAAAAGAGCTTCCTGCATACCGGAAGTAACTGTGAGAGACCCTTTTTTGACAGGCAAGGGAGTGTTGGTTGCGGTCATTGACTCCGGTATCGACTATGAAAATCCGGAATTCCGAAACAGGGACGGAGAAACCAGAATTCAGTATCTGTGGGATCAGACTCTGGTTCCATCGGAAACGATAGGTTTTCCGCCTGCCGGTTTTTCGGAGGGAGTGGAATTTGATAAGGCAAAGATTGATGAGGCACTGAGAAGCAATATGCCGGAAACCATGGTTCCAAGCTTTGACACCTCAAAGCACGGCACTGCGGTAGCAGCTATTGCTGCCGCAGGAGGCAACCTCATGGATGGGAGATTTGAAGGGGTGGCACCGGAGAGTGAACTGATCGTGGTAAAACTGGGCAGTCCTCTTCCCGATTCTTTCCCAAGAACAACGCAACTGATGAGAGCATTGACTTATGTTGTAAAAAAAGCAGTGGAAATCGGAAAACCCGTGGCAATCAATTTAAGTTTCGGTAACACCTATGGTTCCCATGAGCCTTGTAATTAGGGGAAGAATAAAGAAAACACTGATGTTTCCTGAGTTTTCGGACTTTCAGTGTTTTACTTTTTTTCATCATTAGTTGTAGTTTTGGTCTTATAATACTCTGTCAGAATCATGTTGATCTGCTGGGAACGTGTGCGGAAGTTTTCTTTCGCATCTTTATCGATTTCAGCGACCAGTTCTTTGGAAAGAGTAGTATAGACTTGGATGTTGTTGGAACTAATAGCCATGTGGCACCTCCGGGGAAGTTTGATAGGTTTATCTTAGCATAGATAGAATATTGGGGCAATGACTATTGATTTCTTAATGGTGAAGAAGAGATATAGTACAAAAAGACAATACGTCGCTTTACTTGAAAAAAGTCGAATATGTAGTAAAATATGGTTAAAGTCAATGTTGAGAAAGGTATCGCTATGAGAAGTTATAAAGATATTATCAGATATGTAGAAGATCAATCAGAAAATGGTGTAAAAGTATTGAGCGTTAAAACAGAACAGTCATTTGATGATTTGGGACATGTTGTAAACGTGTGGAATGTTAAAACAGATATAGATGGATCTTGGTGGGTAGTTGAAGGAGAAGTGAGTCCAATGAATTTATATCCACAGGATGCTTATTATTTTTCGGCTGATGAAGTTTATTCTTTTCACATAGGTATTATGGAGAGAATGCTTGCAAGTAATGACAATTATAATCCAGAGGATTATGTCAGATCAGTATCTTTGGATGCAGAAATTGCACCGATACTATTTCGAAAATTAAAAAATATAGCGTTACTTATTGATACGGCAATAGAGATAGAAGATTTTCAAGCTATAGGAGTTCAGTGTAGGGAGATTCTTATTGAATTAGGGAATAATATTTATTTACCTAAAATGGCAGGTCAAGAAGACCAACCTAAAGAGTCTGATTTTAAAAGAAAAGCAGAATTATTTATACAATATCACATACCGGGAAAAGAGAATAAAGATTATAGAAATATTATAAAGAGAATGACGGAAGGTACATGGGATTATGCTGCAAAAATTGTTCATTCAAGAAATTCTACATTTTATGATGTTTCAACTTGCGTTTCTTTGACTACATCCATAGTTACCATGTATGAAAATGTCCGATTAAAGTATTTGGACTTCATATCAAAATGCAAATGTAAGAATTGCCAAAGTAAAAAATTGGGTGTTACTAATAGAGAACTTTCGGATGATGAAAAAGAATTGCGATTAGAATTAACGTGTGAAGAATGTGGTGATGTACAGATTGTTATCTGCAAGCTTAAAGACGAAGAAGATGAATAATAATAGATACCTAAATTATACTAATAGGAGGACTGTGAATGACAAAAAGCGAGGTAGGATTTATTGTGACAGATGAATATAATCAGTGGATATCTGATATTAAGCATAGGATTAAGCAAAGTCAGATAAAGGCGTCTGTTAAAGTGAATTATGAGTTACTTGATTTGTATTGGAGCTTAGGACGAGAGTTAGTGGAAAAACAGAAAAATGCAAAATGGGGAGATGCATTTTTAAAAATTGTAAGCAAGGATTTAAAAAAGGCATTTCCGAATGTGTCAGGTTTTTCATTACAAAACTTAAAAAGCATTCGATATTGGTACAAATTTTATGCAGATACAGAAAAAGGCTTACAAGTTGTAAGCCAAATGGAATCAATAGAACAGATGATAAAGAGTATACCTTGGGGACATAATCAGAGAATTATGTACAAGTGTAAGAATATTGATGAGGCTCTGTTTTACGTACAAAAGACTATCGATAATGGATGGAGCAGGAATGTTCTGGAACATCAGATAGATTCAAAATTGTATGAACGTCAAGGAAAAGCAATTACTAATTTTCAGGTAAAACTTCCAGAACCGCAATCAGATTTAGCGGAACAAACATTAAAAAATCCGTATAACTTTGATTTCCTTGCACTTCGTGAAGAGTATGATGAAAGAGAATTGGAAGATGCATTGGTTAATCAGATTACACAATTTTTATTAGAGTTGGGAACTGGATTTGCTTACCTTGGAAGACAAGTACATATAAAGGTCGGAGAGACGGATTTTTATATGGATTTGTTATTTTATCATGTAAGATTACATTGTTATGTAGTTGTTGAATTAAAAACAGAAAAATTCAAACCAGAATTTGCAGGTAAACTGAATTTTTATGTAACTGCTGTGAACAAGAACATGAAATCAGAAAATGATAATCCGACTATTGGAATTTTAATTTGTAAGGATAAAGATGACGTTGTAGCAGAGTATGCCTTAGATGATATATCTCAGCCAATTGGTATAGCACAGTATGAACTGACAAAAGTGCTTAGAGAAGAATTCAAGAGTAGTTTACCTACAATCGAAGAAATAGAGAAAGAGTTGACAGAGTAAAAGGCTTACAGCTTGTAAGCCTTTTGAAAATATTCTAAATAAGGGTGTTGAGAACGATAAAAGATCCGTTTTCAATGTCCTTATTTTTATGAAAATATTAAGGGATTTTTATGTTGACCAAGAAGAATACATAAGATAAAATAGTGGCACTCAATGGAGATGAGTGCTAACAAAACAACAAGGAGGAATATTAAGTATGGCAACAACAGTAAACAATGCATTTAGTGAATTTATGAAAGATATAGTTAATCTCGATCCAAACAAAACTTCTACTGCAAGAAGTAGTAGAGATAATCTTATAGATAACATAAATGGTTTTAGTGGCGATGACGACTTCTTTGATGTTTATACGGATAGAAACTTAAAATTTGGTTCATTTGCAAGGAGAACTAAGATAAGAGAACTTGATGATATAGATCAAATGATATGTTTATCTGCAGAGGGTACACGTACATATACGGAAGCAACAGATTGCTTTTACATCAATGGGAATGATGATGATAAAAGAAATGGGCTTTTAACATACGGTACAAATCATTTAAACTCTACAAAAGTAATCAACCGCTTTATTTCAAAGTTGTCAGAGTTAAATGATTATAGTAAGGCAGAAATGCATAAAAATTATGAAGCTGCAACTTTAAAGTTGAAGTCATATACGTGGAATTTTGATATTGTTCCTTGTTTTTACACAACTGGAGATTTTTATCTGATTCCAGATGGAAATGGTAACTGGAAAAAAACTGACCCAAGAATAGACAACAGCAGAACGACTGAAATAAATCAGAAACATAACGGAAATCTCTTGAACCTTATACGTTTAGTGAAATATTGGAATAAACGTAAGGTGACGCTGACAATAGGATCTTACTTGTTGGAATGTATGATTTTAAATATATATGATAACAAAAGCGGAAAAGAGAATTGGTGGATAGATTTGGAGTTTAGAGATGTATTGTATGGATTATCCGTAGCAATAAAAAATGATGTAGATGATCCAAAAGGAATACAAGGGAACTTAAACACGTTCAGTTCAGAAGATAGAGAAAAAATTAGTACGGCATTGTATAATGCATATTGTAAAGCTTGTACGGCAAGACAGTATGAAGCAGACGGAAAACAAAAACAGGCCATCGAAAAATGGGGTGAAGTATTAGGACCTTCGTTTCCTGAATATACTGGAAAATAAATGAGGAGAAAATATGAATAACGGAATTGTATGTAGACAAAATGAAGAAAAGTCAATAAAATATTTAGCAGCGCAGAGACAAATTTATAATGAAGTGAAAAAATTCGATAATGTGGGGATTGTTTTTTCAGTTGTTTTACCATTGTTATTATCTGTGTTGCAATTGTTTTGGAAAAAAAACAGATATTTGAATACTGCAGCACAAATGTTATCAATAGTAAGTATGTTTGTTGGAATGGCTGTAAATTCATTTGTAACTCGTCAAAAGAAAAATGCGGCTGATATTCAACAACAGTTCGATGTATATGTCTTCCAAATGCCGTGGGATAATAAACTGTTCGGAAAGAAAAGAGATTTGTCATACATGATTGCTGACAAGTCAAAAATTCTTTTATCAAAATCTGGAGAAGAGAGTAAATTGTTGAATTGGTATACCCCGGCAGTAGGAAATGCTTCTCACATAAAAGGAATATGGCTGTGCCAGAAAGAAAACTTTTGGTGGGATGTGAATCTGCGAAAAAGATTTAAAAAATGTAGTTGCATAGTAATAGGAATTTTAATAGCGTTAGTTGTTTTTACAGGAGTAATCCAAGATGAAAGTGTAAATATATTAATCGAAAGAGTAGCATTTATTGTTCCTATGTTGCAATGGCTGTTTGCAACAATTAAGCAGCTACACGAAGATATTGAAAATTTAAAAGAAATGGATGAATTGATAAATTCACAAGAAGAAAAGAGTATGGAGGATTTACAAGAGATTCAAAGTAAAATATATATTCATCGTAAATCTTGTTATGCTATTCCCAACTTCTTTTATGAAAAATATAAAAATAATGATGAAGATGTGGCACATCGAACCGTGCTATTAGAAAATTAGTCAGAAAAGAGCTTGTTTTACAAAAAATTGCAACAAGCTCTTTTAACATTATTATCGTTCGAAAGTGACAGAATGTTTGCGCTTAGAATGATGAAATGTGACAGCTTTATCATGTGCCTGTTTATATCGTTTCTCCCAAGCACGTTTCCTGATAATATCAGGATCTTCGTTTAGATGGTAGTCGATTTCATCTGAAGCATCTCGGAGGCGGTCGTAGCGGAATACCCTGCCGAAGACGTTCTGTAATTTGCAAATGAGAGAATTACGGTGGTTTTCTCGAAGGGAGATACGTTCATCCAGTAATTCCAGTTCTTGGTCCGGAGAAACCTTGGATTTCAATTTATGGAATTTTGTGGTTTCATCCGTTTTCTGCTGTTCTAAAGTTTTCTGACGTTCTGATAATTTCTCTACAGTTTCATTCATTTTCTTGAGATTGCTTTCTGCAATTTTAAAATCACTTTCTTTATCACATCCCAGACGAATCAAGATGGCGGTTTTCTGATTCTTTAATTCTTCGATCTCTTCGGTAAGAGTTGTGATTTGCTGACTTAATTGAATATGGCGGATAGGATTGAAGAATCCTGTATTTTTCTTTTGCTGAGATAATTCTTTTTTCTCGGCAGTTTTTTGATTTAGTAGTTTTTTGACATCATAGTATTCTTTAAAAACAGACGTGCCGGAGCTAATCTTTTGGGTAAGAGAGTACGACTGTGATTCGTTATGAAGTAATTGGTATTGAATAAGAATTAGTCGCTCTCGAATTATTTCTAATGCTTCTGCAATAGATGGAATGCTTTCTGAAATGGCTTTGGAAAGTTTACTAACCAATTTCTTTAATTCTTTTAGGAGTTTATTGTCAGCACGTATCTGACGGTTGAGTTCACAGCGTTCGGAAATTATTCCTTTCTTTTCGGCAATTTGTGCTGCGTATCCTTCGTGAATAGTTGGTTGCTCTGTGAGACCTTGTTCAGCGAAACTACGATGATCAATGGTTTCAGTTATATTGTGTTTTTCTAACATATGGTTAGTAGCAGTTGCCCAATGTTCTCGCCAGATTAATAATTGCTCGTCGCTATTCCAACGTTCTGCAAGAGGATTCTGCCTGCCGAATTTGGTGCTCTTTGGATATTTGTTGACACGTTCATAGTTGTACTTGTTAGCTTCAGATGGTGCCATAAAAACTTTCTTCTTTCCAACCTTGTAGGAATACTGTTTTTCCCAGCCTTCCAGTTGTGCTGAATTGAATTCAGAAGCAGTAAATCCTTTTTCTTCTCCATTCCGTATACAAAGATATTCTTTTTCTGTTTTGTATTGCCATGTTCCATTTTCATTTAAAGGACGGACCGTTAACATGATGTGCGCATGGGGATTATGTCCATCGGTATCGTGAATGGCAAAGTCGGCACACATACCGGCATTTACAAATTCTGTTTGAATATAGTGTCGTAGTAATTCTATCCAGGAATCTTTGTCGAGTTCTATGGGAAGTGCTACAACAAATTCTCTGGCAAGTCTACTGTCTTTTGTTTTCTCGGTTTCTTCAACGGCATTCCATAATTTTTCACGGTCAATCCATTCTGGATTGGCGTGAGGTGGAAGCAGGACTTCCTGATGGATAAGTCCATGCTTTCGAGTGTAGTCGTGTTGGATACCGTCGTAATCGTTATACATACGACTACAGCTTAGATAAGCAGAAGCAGCAACGGCAGAGCGACCAGCTCCACGGCTGATGACTTTTGCTTGTAAATGATAAATGGCTATACTATCACCTTCTTTCTGTAGTTTGCTATTTATCATCCCTTTCTGGAGAAAGGTACGGTGTACCTTTCGTGAAGAACGCACATCCCGTAAGGGTACCACCGCCCGAGTTTATCAGGTGGTGAGTAAGTGCGCCCTTTGGGGCTATAATTACTTGTTACATGTCTTTAAGTCGTAAAGATAATTCATGCTTTAAATCTTCTAAATCCATAGAGCAAACGATAGGAGCAACACTTTCAAGAATTGCACCTTCCTGAATTAATCTTCTTGTGCGGGCTTTACGTTCTTTTACACGATCTCTTGCTTCGGCAGCTTCTAATCTGTGTTTTGCTTGCAATAATGCTTTTTCATCAGTGGTTAAATTTTTATTTGTCATATCTGGTATCTCCTTTCTTTAGGCCCGTATCCGGGCTGTTTTTAGTTCATAATTACGTGAACAGTTGTTTTGCTCTGGTCATATTAGATGAAGCATTGAGTTCACGGATATTTTGATTATTAATTTTTAGTGGAATGCAATTTTCAAGTATTCGGTCATAGATACGTTTTCGCATTAAGTCTGATGGATTCTTTAATTCGGAAAGAGTCAGATTGGTTGTAATGATCATCGGCTTTTTACTGCGATAGCGACTATCGATTACATTAAATACCTGCTCCAATGCGAATTCGGAATTTCGTTCAATGCCTAAATCATCAATGATAAGTAAGCTGTACTGATTCAAACTGTTGATGAATTGATTACGGTCTTCGGAAAACATTCCTGTTAATGTGTTTAGGATTTTGGCAAAGTTTGTCATCAGAACAGGTACGCCTTGCTCTAAGAGGGCATTTGCAATGCATCCCGCAAAGAAGGATTTACCAGTTCCGACATCTCCCCATAGAAGCAAACCTGTAGAAGTCTGTTTCATTTCTGGCCATTTTTCTACATAAGTATGGGCGTGTTTTATTTCGGGATTGATTCCACTGTCATTGGAAAAATTGTAATCATACAATGCCTTGTCCTGTAATCCGCTGGATTTCATTTGTGATATTGTGCGTAAAAACTCTTCATGCTCACGTTCTGCTTTTTCTTTCTCAAATGATTCACGCTGACAGTTGCATAGGATATAAGGGGTAAATGTACGTCCGGCAAGTTCTTTTTTTGTCTGCCTTGCGGAGTGGCATTTGGAACAATATACAAGTCCATCAGACTCATTAAGATATTCATCCTCTTTTAAAGATGGAGTGGATAAAGTTGCTGGTTCGATAATATTTGTCATAGACTTTCGTATTCCTCACTTTCATAATTTCGTTGGTTATAAGGTTTATTTGATGAATAGTTATTACTTCTCTTATTTTTATTAGTAGACACATTATTGTCTGTGGAATAGTTAGTTTTCTGTCTATCAGACGGAAAGTTTTGTTTCTGCTCGACAGATGATTTTCTATCCACGAGAGGAAATGATTCATCTGGAAATTTAACGTAGATTTTATTCGGTAAACCGATACCTTGTCTTTGTCTGTAAATAAGGTCAGCCTTTTCTAAAGCGGATAAACTATTTTTTATGGTCATCTCACTTTTGTCTAATGTGTCTGCTAATTCGGAAATTGTAAAATGGATATATACATGCCCCTGATTATTCGACCAGCCTCCGTTTTTAATGGACAGCCTTGTACGGTCAAGAAGTATCATGTATAGAATTTTTGTGGTTTCCGATAAATCGCTGTTAAGTAAAAAACGTGGAAATACCATGTAAGGTGGTAATTTCGAGTCTATAGTCAAAAAGTGGGTCAAAAGTTATCACCTCCTAAATCTGTTTGTTTAACCATTGCGCATTGGTTTTTACAGTCTCAGTTTATAAAAAGTG
>JAGAQU010000105.1 GCA_017622575.1 Lachnospiraceae bacterium | reverse complement strand
TCTGCTCGGCAATCAGAGGGTTACCCGTAAATTGCAGGTACAGTGTCTCAAAAGGGGTTACTACAGAGTAGATGAGGTGACAATTGCTTCTTTTTCACTGTTACATACGAAGCGTTACGGCACACAGCAGAAGGCAGCTGCCGAATTATATGTCTATGCGAAACGAACAGATGTCTCATCCATTCTAAAGGCAATGGAAAACCTCCTGGGAGAGAAGGAAAGCAGAAGAAAGTATCTGGAAGATCCGCTTTTGTTTGCATCCATTCGGGAGTATACCATGCAGGACCCGATGAAGACCATCAACTGGAAAGCCAGCGCCAGGGCAGGTGAGCTTATGGTAAACACTCATGCTTCCATGGAGAATGAAAGGATGATGCTGTATCTGGATGTAGAGGACAGAGGAATTCTGAAAAAAGAGCATTTGACAGAGGAGTGTATTTCCATTGCGGTGACCTTATTTCAGAAGCTTTTGGCAAAGGGAACAGAAGTGGGGATCTGCGTTAACCTTCCGGATGAGAAAGGTAAAATATTCTGTTGCAAACCTTCCCGAACAAAAGCCGCGCAGACAATGCTGGAGCAGAGGCTTTCAAGGGAATGGGAGGAGAAGGATGTGCTTGCCTTTGATAAACTGCTGGAATGTCCTTTTCAGAATGCCATACCGGTCATCATATCCAGACATTTTTCCGAACAGAGAAAACAGCAGCTGGAATCATTTGTGGGGCCAAAAGCGAAGGGAATCTGGGTAATCCCCTATGAGCGAAAAGAATGTCCGCAGATAACTTCTGACCGCCTTTCGATTGTGACAAGGGAGGTGGATTTTGGATGAGAAAAGAACTAAAATATATTTTTGAGTGTCTTCATATATTGTTAATTTTCAGTATCATACTGCCGGTCCTCTATATGCTGGGAATGCAGCGTGTGGAAGGTGTTCTGGTGCGCCTTTACTTTCTCGGTTATCTGATGATTCTACCGATGATTTTCCTGAAGTGGGCAGTGCGCAAAAGCCGGAATGTGCTTCTGTATCTCGTAGCCTGCGTGGTGGCTATAGTATCTGCCTGTGTGATTGCCCTTGGCGTCGGCAGATTACTTCTGCCGGGAGAGGTGAGAGTGGGCTATCTGATTTATATGGTGGTGGGAGTTCTTTTTATCAGCATAGAAGAATATTCCGTGAGAATGAACCGGATACGGCAGAAGAAAGCAAGAGAACAGATGGACAGCTCCTTCAGGCAGAAAGAATATGCGCTTGACAAACCGCATTTTTATGTCTGTACTGCTTATGTGATGATATATCTGGTGGCTCTGCATTTCAATTGTCCTGAGGTTTGCAATCTTTCCATCATGAGCTTTTTCCTTTATCTGATGATTGCGGTCAGTTATCAGTTTATTGAGAGTACAGAGAAGTATCTGAGCATCAACGATGAGGTCTGTCATGTGAGGAATATTCCTTACAAGAGAATTTTCGGCATTGGTAAATATTTTTTACTGTGCTTTCTGCTGGTTATACTGCTTGCAGTGATTCCCACCGTTCTGACCATACCTTATCGCCGCTATAAGGATATTCGGGAATGGATACAGGAGAGAGAAGTGGACTATGAGGAACTGCTTAAGCAGGAAGCGGCACACAGTGGCGGCAAAGATCCTATGGCTGATGTGGTGTTGTCTTATAGCGAACCAAAGGAAATGCCGATCCCGGTAAAGATGATTTTTTACGCTATAGGTCTTAGCTTTCTCATTGCTATTCTCTATGCGGTTATCAGGTGGATCAAAGAAGAGATCAGGGATTTCAAATCAGGTGTAGATGAAGACGGGGATATCGTGGAAGCACTTGTCCCGGAGGCAGAAAATATTGTAGTGCAAAGGCGTGGCAGAGCACCCAAAACGGAAGAAGAACAGATCAGGCGAGAATACAGACGTTTTATCCGAAAGAACAGAAAAGATTGTCCATCTTCCTATGAGACACCAAGGGAAATCGAAGTTTTGGCAGGAGTAGCGGACACACCTGAGGGAAAAACGTTGCACAATAAATACGAAGAAGCAAGGTATGGGAAAAAGAGTGATCAGAGAGGACTAGAAAATGATATTTGAAAAAAAGAAAATAAATTTAAAAGATGGACGTGCATGTATACTCCGGCCTGCCGAAGCAAAGGATGCCGAAGCTATGGTTGAATGGCTCCGAACAGTATCGTCGGAAACGCCTTTTCTTCTCAGAAATGAGGACGAAGTTACCTATACTGTTGAAGCAGAGGCACTTCTTTTGGAAAATAAGAGAAACAATTCCCGGGAAATTATGATGGTGGCAGAAGTAGATGGTATGATCGTCGGAAACTGCGGAATTAGTTTGAGGGGTAATCTGCGCCGTGTCTCTCACAGGTGTGATTTCGCAATCGCACTGAAGGAAGCCTGCTGGAAGCTTGGTATCGGTTCGGCGATGATGGATTATGCTCTTTTTTTGGCAAAAGAAATGGGGTACGAGCAGGTGGAACTTGACGTGGTAGACGGAAATCATCGGGCAAAGAGACTGTATGAGCGCTTTGGCTTTATGGAGAATGGAAAAAATCCACGAGCTCTTAAATATGATGACGGCAGTTACAGAGATGAATACAGGATGGTAAAATTTCTGGCAGACTAAAGAAATATTGTGTTAAGTGATATGTTACATGGTGTGGATAAGGAGAACTGTTTTGAAAGAGTATTTCGCAAAGGTACTATCTGAAGAAAAATACAGACTTGGTGAGTCTCCCTGCTTTGATACACGATATCAGCGGCTTTCGTGGGTCGATATTTTGGAGGGCAGGCTTTATACTTTGTCACCTGATGGCAAAAGAGATTGTGTTTCTTTTAACCAGGAAATAGGTGCAGCTGTGCCGCTGGAGCGCTCCGATGGCTTTCTGGTTGCCGGGCGGTATGGTTTATATGTGACGGAAAAAGGAAAACAGGAGCTTCTTTATGATCTGACGCAGGAATATACAGCATTTCAACGCTCCAATGATGCGAAAGCGGATCCTGCCGGAAGGCTGTGGTTCGGCTCAAGTGTTGCTGATGAAGAACATACACCGGATGGTAACCTGTATTGCTTCCAAAGAAACACATTGCGGTGCATGCAGAGCAAAACAAAGATATCAAACGGTATGGCATGGAGTAGGGACGGAAAAAAGTTTTTCTTTTCTGATTCTCTTTCTTATGCAGTTTTTGAGTATGACTATGATATTGAAAACGGTTGTATTTGTAACAGAAAAGTACTCTTTGAAGTGGAAGATGGTGTGCCGGACGGTATGTGCATTGATGAAAATGACAATTTGTGGGTTGCGATTTGGGGTGGAAACCGCGTAGAACAACACAGTACACTCAATGGAGAAAAGCTGGCCAGGATCCATGTTCCTGCAGAGCAGGTATCTTCCTGCTGCTTTTCGGGTGAACACTTGGACACCTTGACGATTACGACAGCCGGAGAAGGTCTTTCCGGTAAGTATGACGGATGCCTGTTTACCTGTAGGGTTGACAGCAAAGGAAGAAAACCGGATCTGGCCAAGATAGATTGGAGTGAGGGAAAATGACGAATTATCGGATCATTGACAAGGAAACTTCCAGATATAAAACTGCTTGCATATAAAAATAAACTATGATATGTTAATAACATATCAAAATCACATTTTCCAGATGAAAGTTTTGTGAGATGTGTTTCATATTCCGTTATCTGTTTTTGAAAACAGAAGGAATATCTGAGTTCTGGCTTTTCGCCATTAATTCAAACAGTTTATCAATTATATGCAGGCAGGCGAAAAGACCATTCTCCTGTTTGTAAAAGTATCATCAGACAGGAGGAAATGAATGAAGCAAACAAAAGGAAAACAGAAAACAAGAGACATCAGCACATTCCGGTAGTTTATTATGAGGGAAAGAAGGCATGGACAGCGGATAGACACTTTCGTGGTCGAATAGCAAAGGGCAATCTGTTTCAGGACTGGATACCGGATTTTTGCTATGAAGTGGTAAGGATTCATGATTACAGCAATGAAGAATTGCTGGAGCGCAGAAATGAGATGTCTTTGATCATGCTGTTTAATAAGATTCAGGATACAGTAGATTTGGCAGAATTTCTGAAATTGCCGCAGGATAAACTGGACAGAATGGTCAAGGATACACCGGAAACGGTTTTGGATGTCATTGTTTCAGTGATGGAAAGTCTGTGTATGAAGGTGGGAGCAAGTGAAGAAGAAACCGAAGAATGTGTGCAGAAGGTGAAGGAGCGTAAAATGGGCTATATGTTTGAACATATGGAAAAAATGAATATACAGGAGGAAAGGCGGAAGACTGCGAAAGCAGAGAAATGGGCCCAGGAGGCGGAACAGAAGGCTCAGGAGGCGGAACAGAAAGCCGAAGAAGCAGCAAAGAAAGCCAAAGAATCTGAACATATTACCATTAAATCCATTGTATCCGTTTGCCGAAAACATGGGATTTCGAAAGAGGAGGCAATAAGTGAAGTTATGGACAACTGTGAACTTGACAAAAAGACTGCGGAAGAAAAAGTAAATCAGCAATGGTAAACATAAAGTTACAGAAGGGATGAGATATATGATTTTGGCTGGCTTTTCAAACTGGACAACGGAAAGTGTTTTGATTCGTATTGTGGTCTCTATGCTTCTTGGCGTGTTTATCGGAATTGACAGAGGCGTGAAGAGACGTGGCGGAGGAGCAAGAACCACAACCACTGTATGTCTCGGTGCCACTCTTGTGATGCTGTTGGAACAGTATGTACAGCAGATGTTTCCGGGAACGGGAGACATGACCAGAATGGCGGCTCAGGTGATAAGCGGAGTCGGTTTTCTTGGAGCGGGAATGATTTTGGTATCGGGAAGACATATTAAAGGACTAACCTCAGCGGCGGGCATCTGGTTTTCTGCATGTGTGGGACTGGCTGTGGGAATCGGATTCCTGGATGGAGCAGTTATTGAGACACTCCTTCTTATTCTGATGTTACATATCATTCCGGGAATTGAGAGAAAAGTCTATGCACATTCCAGATATATGACACTGCATATGGAGCTTGAGGATGATATGCTGGTTACAGAGATATTCCACAGGCTGAAGGAAGACGGCTGCGTGATTGATACCTTTGATACAGATAAACCGAAGGCAAAAAGGCTGCCTCGTGTGATCGATACCGTTATCCTCGTTCCGAGAAAAAAGCTGAAGGATGATTATCTGATGGAGCTCCGGGAAATTCCGGGCGTGATTTCAGTAGAGGAGATGTGATAATATATTGATATTTTGTTTACAAATTATGAGAAAAAGGATACTATATAATTGAGTTGGTTTTTCTTTGAAGGGATTTTTATATGACAGAAGATGCGAGATTGAACTATATCCATGAGGGCTTTACACCCGATCAGATTAGTGAGATAGAGGAAGGAATGAAAGCGGGAATTGATGTGTCGGTCTATGCCCGTAAGGATTTCCTTGCAATGCAGATGCGTCAGATCAGAAAGGGTCTTACGGATAATCTTCCTATGGCAGTGTATGCCAAACCGGAATATGACTGGTTTCAATTGGAGGAAATCCGGGAAGGCCTTTCTTCGTATATCGATGTAAAAAAATATGATTCTCCGGAGATTCCCTATGATAAGATGCGTCAGCTTCGAAAGGGACTTGAGAAGGAAATCGATTTAACATCATATCTTTCACTGGAAGCAGGTATCATCAGACAGATAAGAAAGGCTTTGATTTCTGATGTGGATATTCAGCTTTACGTGGAGGATGGTTACGATGAGGAACAGCTGGAAGAAATCCGAATTGCCTTGCAGGAAGGACTTGATATTCATCAATATGTAAAAAAAGAATTCCGTGGAATTTCTCTTCATGAAATTGTGGAAGGCTTGCGAAAGAACGTGGATGTGTCCGTTTATGCGAAAGAAGAGTATAGCTGGAGACAGATGCGTGAAATCCGTTTGGGACAGATGCATCAGATTGATGTGAGCTTCTATACGGATCCATGGTATGACTACCGACAAATGAAGGAATTACGTCTGGGTCTGGAGGCAGGTCTTGATATCAACAATTACGTTTCTCTCATGTATACCGCGAAAGAGATGGGAAAGCGTCGCCTGGAATTGATGGACATGGGCAGTGACAGTGCGACTTCTGATAAGGAGATAAAAAGCGGTGCTTCGGAAACAGTTGAAAGTCGTGATGGTCTTTTGATCACCATCAGTGCAGATGAGATGGAGGCCTATGTCCGTGTGGTGGATCCTTCTGTGCAATTGACAAGAAAGGATGTGCTGCGGGATTTAAAAAATGAAGGAATTGTCTATGGCATCGATCAGCGTGAGGTCGATAATCTGATTTCGGGAAGGACGATACAGGATACTATCGTGATCGCAAGAGGAAAGCCTGCTGTGCAGGGAGAGAATGGATATTATGAATTCTTTTTCCGGACCAATGTGGATCACAGTCCCAAGGTGCAGGCTGACGGTTCCGTGGATTATCGGAATGTGGACTGGTTTGAGCAGGTGAAAAGACAGCAGAAGATAGCATATTATCACGCCGCCGGTGCCGGAGAGGTAGGCTATACGGTAACCGGAAGAAGGATTGCTGCCAAGAGAGGAAGAGAACAGTCCAGATTGCGGGGCAAAGGCTTTTTAGTTCTGCCAGACCAGAAGACCTATGTGTCCATTATGGACGGGCGGATTGAACTTACAGACAACAACATTGAAATCTCCAAAATGGTGGAATTCCAGGAGGTTTCTCTTGCCACCGGGAATATCAGATTTGACGGCAATGTATATGTCAAGGGCAATGTAGGAGACGGCGCAACGATAGCGGCAAGCGGAGATGTGGTGGTAGACGGTTTTGTGGAGGCTGCTACCATTGTGGCGGGTGGAAATGTGATTCTACGAAAAGGCATGAATGCATCAGGAAGCGGAAGCATTACTGCCGGAGGAAATATCGAAGGAAAATTTTTCGAGGCAGTTGTTTTGAAAGCAGGGAATGACATTCATGCCAATTACTGTATGAACTGCGAGGCTCATGCGGACGGAGAAATGGTCATATTCGGAAGAAACGGTTCCGTAGTGGGCGGAGCTGTTTATGTGGTGAAGCAGCTTAGTGCACAAAACATCGGAAACCGTGCCGGAATATTGACGAGAATTAACGTGGGTGTCAGTGAGAAGATGCGCAGGGAGCAGAGAGAGGTGGAGGACAAGCTCCGTGATAACAAGATGGAGCTTATGATTCTGCAAAACGCCCAGGCGGATTTTCAGGCAAAATATCCTGCTGAAATACGAAATACCATGGAAATGTATTTGAAGATCGACAATGCGATTTTTACAAAAAATAAAATTATTGATGATCTGATGATACGGAAGGAAGCGATTGAAAAAACCATAGCCAATACTATGATTTCCTGTATTGTCTGTTCGGGAGATCTGTTTGAAGGCGTATTGATTGATATCAACGGGCGGAAACTGAAATCCAACTATGCCAAAAATGTTACCATTCGTGTTTCAGAAGGAAAGATTGTGTTATTCGCTAACTTATTCAATAAATAAACGTGTAAAGAGGAATACATTATGCGAAATCAGATTTTGATTATTGACAGCAACAAACCAAATCGGGAAATTCTCATGGAAATCATGGGTGAGAAGAATGTGTTTTTGGAGGCGGAGACGGCAGAGAAAGCGCTTGAAACAGCGGAGGCTCACCATGAGGAAATGCTGGCAATTCTACTGAATGTAACCATGGAAAAGGAAGTCGGTACTGCAATTCTGGAGCAACTCAGTACGAAAAGCTGGTTTCGGAGTGTTCCTGTCGCTGTTTTCAGCGATGAGGATTCCCTGCGTCTTGAAAAGAAGTGTTTCAGCCTTGGTGCAATGGAGTTCATCAGAAGACCGTTTGATCATTTTGTGGTAGAAAAGAGAATCAGAAATATGATTCACTGCTGTTCGGGAAGAGGCGAGCTTGAGGAAAAGATAAAGAAGCAGACCGAGGTTGTAAGTAAGCAGTATACCCTTCTGTTAAAGCAGGCAGAAAAATTGAAGAAGAGCAATGCCAATATCATTGATATTCTTGGTACAGTGGTAGAGTGTCGAAATGCGGTTGACGGGGAACATATCAAAATGGTGAAATGTTACACGGAGATTCTGGCAAAACAGATGAGTCAGGATTACCCGGAATATCATCTGGATGAGCATGATGTGAATGTCATTGCGTCGGCCAGCGCTTTACATGATATCGGAAAGATTGCTATTCCTGAGAGCATTCTGCTAAAGCCGGGAAAACTGACTTCCCAGGAGTATGAATATATGAAATCTCATACCCTTCGTGGTGGAGAGATTCTGAATTCCATAAAGGATGTATGGGATGAGGAATATGCAAAAATTGCATACGAAATTTGCAGATTTCATCACGAGCGATATGACGGAAGAGGATATCCGGACGGACTTAAAGGAGACGAAATCCCGGTTTGCGCACAGATCGTTTCACTGGCAGATGCCTATGATGTGCTTGTATCGGAACGGGTTTACAAGGCAGCATATTCCAAAGAGGAAGCCTTTCAGATGATCATCACAGGAGAGTGCGGTATGTTTTCACCCAAGCTTCTGGAGTGCTTCCGCAATTCACGACAGGAGTTTGAGAAGGCATCAGACTCAGAAGTTGACAAATAATCTATAATTCCGCATAAATTTTCGACTTACACCTCTATGGTAGTAAGTGGGATTTTATAAGGCACTTGAACCTTGAAAATATCATATATGGCATTGACTTCCTTGCGAGGTTCCTGCGGTATTGCGTAATCCTTATAGACTTTACATTTTTGGTTACGCAGATAAATCATAATGCTTTCAGCGTTCAATGATTTTGCTTTCTTTGAACGGCGTTTGAGCAGGTCGTGTTGAAGTTTCTGCATGATGACTGTCGCCATGAAACATATAAGCAGATGACCGGCAAAGGCTTGTTCGCTCTGTACTCTTATTGGCAGAAGATCGGCATAGTTCTTGGATATATCAAAGACCTGTTCAACCTGTTGACGAGTATAGTACATCGGGAGCAATTTTTCTTCAGAAATCTCTTCTGAGGTCAGTATAGCAAAAGCCCCGAGGCGTTTAATGGCAGCATCTGTTTCGTCGGCATTCTTTTTGTCATCGAGAGCGTTCAGTATTGTTTTCTTATGCTGCATGAGATACATATCCTCATCAATGCAAAGGTAAACATACCCATCATAGCCGCATACATCAACCTTGACTTTCTTGATGAATACGAGTCTCTCACCGTACCGATAGGCGTATTTTTGAGACATCAGATCATCAAGATTTCCGGCAGCCGCATCTTTGAAAACCGTTTTATTTGGTGCGAGTCTGGTCATGAAAGGGATGCCGCTCTCAAACAGTTCTATGGCATTCTTTTCCGAGAAGTATCCGGCATCAAGAATTGCGTGATTGACAGATACTCCGTATTGTTCCAGTTCACTGACGGTAGTGATAAGTGTACTGACATCTATGATGTTGCCTGCTACATACCGGAAATAAATAGGCATTCCGTTATCACGATCAATCACATAGATTAGTCTGACTTCACGGTTTATGTCTCCGTTATGGTTGCTTATTTGTGTGATATCCATTTTGGTAGCATTGGGCACGCCGGTACTGTCAACAAGTATCCCTGTTGCACCATCATCGCCGTATATGCAGGATAAATATTCTTCAAAGAAATGCCTTTGGACTTCTTCACTGCCAAGCTCTTTCAGCACCTTGCTGATGTTCTGACTGGTGAGGTTTGCCTCAGGAAAAGCCAGGTAGGAATAATTCCCTTCATACCAGATTTTGGCATGGCAGCTTGCCTCTTTGTTTGTCAGAAGGCGGTAGAAGATTAAAGCCAGAAGTGTGTCGCTTTCTTCTGGAAGAGCATTTTTGATACTCTCATAAAAAGGTTGCTTTGAAATGTATTCCTGCAAGAACCACGCATCCCCGAAATCAAGAATCAGCTTTTCGGTTTCCGGGACAATAGATTCAGTGGGCAATGCAGTATCAGGGATGTCCTTACGTCCTTCACCGATGATATACTGGTATGTGATACCCTTCTGGCGGAAAATGTTGTTTTCCTTATCGATGACACGGCCCAAGTTTTCACCACGTCTGGTCTTGACTTTACCTTTATCACGATATGACTCGTAGATACATGCGTAGATTGCACCATTGGGTTTTTCATCATAGTGAATGTAGGACATAACAGAATACCTCCGAATGTAAGTCTAATATAATCTACTTACATTATATAGGATTCTACCTACAAAGGCAAGGAAAAAGTGCTGGAATATATGATATATATGCGTTTTTCAATGTGCCTATGTCAAAATGTAAGTCTAAAAATCAAGAGGAACTTATTCCTTTGCTTGAGGAAGTGGGCTTAAAGGATAAAGTAGATTCGCTTTCGCTGGGTCTTATGACGCCGGTATTCAGATACTATGACCAGAACGGATTCGAGCCTTCAGGCGGTGAACAGCAGAAGATAGCGATGGCCAGAGCGCTTTATAAAAATGCCCCCGTACTGATACTGGATGAGCCTACGGCAGCGCTGGATTCCATAGCGGAAAAAGAGATATACGAGCAGTTCAACAGCATGGTAAAGAATAAGACCGCCATATTCATATCGCACCGTCTGGCATCCTGTAAATTCTGCGATAAGCTGCTGGTGTTTAAGGACGGCGAGATAGCGGAGCGCGGCACCCACGACAGCCTGGTGAAGCTCTCAGGCGGCCTTTACGCTAATATGTACAAAGCGCAGGAAAAGATGTATAGTTAAACCAGTGTCATCCTGAGCGAAGCGAAGGATCTTAAATAGGATGCCGTGTCATTCTGAGGAGCGCAGTGACGAAGAATCTTATTATTTCGGAGAATTAAATTATGGACAAAAAGATGACATCCGGCGAGATAGCCAAAAAAGCGGGAGTATCCCAGAAGGCAGTGCGCCTGTATGATGAGAAAGGGCTTCTGAAGCCGGCCGATTATTCGGAAGGCAATTACAGGCTCTACGACAATGCATCGCAGCAGATCCTGGAAAAGATAGTTGCGCTTAAGGCAATAGGTTTTTCACTGGAAGAGATCAGGGATAATCTGGTAGCGGGCGAGGCAGTGAATGTTGAAGAAGCCCTGCGCCTTCAGCTTAGGAACATGGCGGAAAAGCGCAGCCAGATAGATAATGTGATAGCTGCAATCAACGGAGCCCTTGGACGCAGGGGCAGTGCGCTTGACTGGGATGATGTGGCTTCCATAGTGCAGAGCATAAACATAGACCGTAAGGCGGACGAGCATCACTGGGATGCGCTTAAGCATACGACCCAGGAGCCTGACTGGTATGTAAAGATATTCGATTCTCTTGATATTAAAAAGAAGGAAAAGATTCTGGATCTGGGCTGCGGTTATGCCAAGCTCTGGAGGAACAGCATTGAAAGAATACCTGAAGGATCTAAGATATATGCCATAGATGTGCGTGGAAGCTGGGCGGATGATTTTGAAAAATACCTGGCAGAGAATAAAGACAGCTTTCCGAAAGGCGTGAAGATCTCCCTGTTATTTGAGGATCTGGAGACGGATGCGGCCTGGAAAAAGATCGAAAAAAATAAAGAATACAGTATGATCATCGCACATTACCTGGGATATGAATTGAAAGATCCCGAAGCGATGGTCGCGCATGCGGCAGGATGTCTGTCAGATAAAGGCATGTTTTCCTATAACGGATGGGGAGCAGACAGCTGGTACCGCTTTCTGCAGGATATATTCACGGATCTTAAGATAAAGGCTCCCTTTGTAGAGGAAAGGATAGCGGCACGGAAAAAAGCTGCAGAAGATACGGAGAAAATGCTTAAGAAGTACTTTAGTAAGGTGGAACTGGCACCGCTGTCCAATAAATGGCATTATACCGATGCAAAAGAACTCTTTAACAAGCTTAAGGGTACTTTTGAAGAAGAGGAAAAGTTTATGATCTCCAAACAGGATAAACTGGAAAGATATCTTGCGAAAAAGATAGAGAAGGACGGGGAGATAGTGATCGAATCCTTTACTTATTTCTGGCATTGCAGAAAATAAGAGGTCATAAGCTTTTTTGGCATCCTGGTAGCCCTATATGTACCGCTTGGTAGTAAAGCTATTGTATATGCTGCGCTTAGTTTGTATGATGTGACCATATTAAACAACAAGGAGGTATTGATATGGACACAACAAGACAAACGATATGCATTAAGGAGTTAAATGAATTAAAGAGAGACGCGCAGGAAATGCAGAAAAAAGGTCTGCCCTTCATGATGGCGTCGGTGGTGATATGGACCCTTATCCTTTCGGTTCGCCTGATGAACTTCGAGATCGCAAGAGCCAATCTGTTAACCTTTATGTGCTCCTGCTTTTTGATGCCGCTGGCCTTTATGTTCTCAAAGATACTCAGGGCGGATATTTTTAAGAAAACGGCTAATCCCATAAACAAACTTGGCTTTCTGTGTACCATGAATCAGATGCTTTATCTGATAATAGTAATGTGGGCCTTCAGCAGGGAGCCGGAAGCAATGCTTATGCTTTATGCATGTGTATTCGGAGCGCATCTCCTTCCCTACAGCTGGATATACGACAGCAAGGCGTATGCAGTAACGGCAGTTATTGATACTATAGGGGCAGTTGTGATCTCCATGATATGGGGAAGCGTGGCAGCAGCCATATTCATGATAGTGATGCAGATAATACTTTGCATCATACTTTTTACAGATATAAGAAAGGCAAAGACAGAAGTTGAAGGTTGAGGTTAAGAATGATCTGGATTCGGGACCAGTATTTGTAGAGATACACTGCACGGATATAACGGACGAGGTCAATAAGCTGGAACGTTATATCAAAAGATATAAGGCAGCCATCCCTGCCACGGCAGACGGCGAGAGGGTTAACCTGGCTGTGGAAGCCATACTCTATATAGAGTCGGTTGATAAGAGAACCTTTATCTATACGGAGAACAGGGTCCTGATGACGGAAAAGCGGCTATACGAACTGGAAGAGGTCCTGGATAAAAGAGATTTTTTCAGGTGTTCAAAATCTACGATAATCCATCTGAATAAGATAGTTAAGCTTAAACCGGAGTTCACCAGGAATATACTTGCCACACTTTCAAACGGCGAGAATATAGTGATCTCCAGAAGATACGCGGCAGAGCTTAAGAAGCTGCTGGGGATAGGAAATTAGATTATGGAAAAATTAAAAGAATTATTGATATACTTCAGGAATGCCGTGGCGTTCAGTTATTCGTGGCTGGTGATATGCTTCCTGGCTGTGACGCTTATAAGCGGCAAAGATACGCTTGGCACCGGTTTCCTTCTGAAACTTCTTGTATTATGCATCTGGGCGTCTTTCAGTTTTGTGATCTGTTTCAGAACGCAGAAGATACAGAAAAAAGGTTTCATCTTTTCTCTCAGCTTTTTTTATATCATGTTTATACCGGCGGAGATAGGATTGTTTTACCTGATGGGCATATTTAAAGGCGCAGGCAGCCCGGCAGCATGGATCGTATTTATAGCCATAATAGCTGTAATGTATATCGCATCCCTGATCATCGATAATATGATCATGAAGAAAAATGCCGTAGATTATACCCGGAAGCTTACGGAATACATTAAGAATAAACAGGAATCATTTTGAACCTGTAACCCCGTCACCGGGGTTCATCAGCTTCTTCTGTAAGCTGAAGGGGTAGCGCCCATTATCTTAGTAAAGGTTCTGTTGAAATAACTGATATTGTTGAATCCCGCCAGGGAAGCGATATCGGTTATTTTTTTGTCTGTTGTGCTTAAGAGTTCGCAGGCTTTGACTATGCGGATACGGTTCAGATATTCAAAAGGCGTGCTACCGGTATAGTCGTGAAAACTGTGGCAGTAGTAGCTTTCGCTGTATCCCGAAATTTTAGATAACAATGCCAGGGTTAAAGGTTCGGAATAATGCATCTGCATATAGTCCATGCTCTTTAACAGATTTTTGGATAAAGAGTTGTCATCTGTTGAGGCATGTATCTTTGAAAGGTGGATATTATACAGTTCCTGCCAGCATACGAACAAAAGTCCCTGTATGGTCAGTTCACAGGAAGAAATCTCTTTATTCCGGTATTTTAATATTTCACTGATCCCGGAGATCAGTTTCTTGTTTTCACTTTTCCCGGATAGAGCGGTATAAACACACTCCGGCCTGTGGAAACCGAGGCCTTCAAAATACGGACTGGTGGATGCCGGAAAGCAGCGTTCCATGGGCTCTGTGGAGAATACTATTGCAGAGTATCTGATCAGCTTTCTGTCACCGGAACATCTCAAGGCGTTATGAAGCATACCGGGTGGGATAAATATCGCATCTCCTTCCTTAAGCCGGTAGCAGCTGGTTTCAACATAAAAATCAAGTTTCCCTTTTTCCATTATGAAGAATTCAGCTTCCAGATGACAGTGAAGATACAGAGCGTTATTAAGATCCGGATTTATTATAGTATGATGCAGGGAAAAAGGACTGGACCCGGTTTTGTGTATGATGTTTTCCGTATGCAGCGGTTTGGGAGTTTTCATATTCTTCATGATATAGAAAAAAGTAAAATAGTGCAAGTAGAGAACATAAATATTCAAGATTTTCCGAGGGCTTAACAATATAATATTATTATATTAACCTCGGAAGGAGAAACTGATATGAGCATAACTATAGAAAAAGACCGCATCATATTTGAAAGACGTGATGAACTGACTGTATTTGAACCCTACGGACCGGACTGCATCCGCTGCCGTTCAACAAAAAACAGCAGGCTTTCGGAAGAGAGTTGGACGCTCCTGCCGGCTAAAGAAGGAGCCCGGTTTTCCATAGAAGGTGATGAGAAGAAAGCAGTCCTTAAAAACGGGCATATGTCCGTAAGTGTTGATGCGGGTACGCCCTGGTACGGCGGGATAATAACCTTTTACCGTGATGATGTTCCCATACTTAAAACAAAGTATGAAGGTGATTATACCTGCAGGAATATCCATACTGAAGGAGATAATTATCAGATAAAAGTCATTTTTGAATCCAATCCCGGCGAGCATTTTTATGGACTTGGCCAGGAGCAGGAGGACTTCTTTGACAGGCAGGGTGGCAGCTGTAACCTGTTGCATTATAATACAAAATCAGCAGTGCCTGTTGTATACTCTTCATTAGGCTATGGTTTCTTCTGGAATAATCCCGCACCCGGCAGATGCGAGACTACAAAGAATCATATCATGTGGGTGGCTGACAGCGCCTATCAGGCAGACTATCTGGTATACGCCGGAGAAACCCCTGCAGATGTTATGAAGATTTACTGTGATCTTACAGGATATGCTCCTGAGTTCCCCGAGTGGGCTGCAGGCTTCTGGCAGAGCCGACTCCGTTACGAGTGCCAGGAAGATGTACTTAACGTGGCAAGGGAATATAAGAGAAGAGGAGTTCCCCTGGCTGCGATAGTTATAGATTATTTCCACTGGACCGAGCAGGGTGAGTGGAAATTTGATCCGAAGTACTGGCCCGATCCTGAAGGTATGTGCAGGAAACTTAAAGAGATGGGAGTACAGCCCATAGTTTCGATCTGGCCCACCATAAATCCGGCAAGCGAGAATTATCGTGAGATGAATGACAGAAATATGCTGGTGCGTACCGAGAGCGGCCAGTACGGAACCTTTGATTTTTACGGTCAGCAGACCTTTATAGATGTGACTGATCCAAGAACAAGGTCTTTTGTCTGGGATAAGGTTAAAAAGAATTATTATGATAAGGGAATACATAATTTCTGGCTGGATGAAGCGGAGCCGGAGGTTCATCCCCAGCAGTTTTCAAACCTTAAGTTCTATGCCGGAAACGGTGCGCAGACGGCTATGCTTTATCCCTATTACTACAGCAAGCTGTTTTATGAAGGATTAAAAGAAGCCGGAGAGGAGAAAGTGATAGTTCTTACCAGGGCTGCGTATCCCGGAAGCCAGAAATACGGCTCACTGGTATGGAACGGCGATATCGCCTCCACATTTTTAAACCTGCGCATGAGCGTAAAGACAGGTCTTTCAATGGCCATGAGCGGCATACCCTGGTGGAACAGTGATATAGGAGGTTTTCATTCCGGGGACACAAGGAGTGAATACTTCCGGGAGCTGATAGTACGCTGGGCGCAGTTCGGAGTTTTCTGTCCTGTAATGAGACTGCATGGTGCCAGGATCCGCACTCCCGACCAGACGGACCGCTTCCCCAGAATAAAGGAACGCACCGGCGGAGAAAATGAGATATGGAGTTTCGGGGATGAAAATTATAAAATACTGGCTGAGCTGGTAAAACTGCGTGAGCGTCTCAAACCTTATATCTGCAGGTATATGGATATCGCATCAAAGGAAGGAAAGCCGATAATGCGGCCCATGTTCTTCGACTATTATAAGGATCCGGTTTGCTATGAGCTTGAAGACCAGTATATGTTTGGCGAGGATATACTCTTTGCTCCCATCACCGAGCAGGGCTGCACATCCAGGAAGGTATATCTTCCGGAAGGCAGCTGGCAGGATGTAAACAGCAAGGCGATAGTCAAAGGCGAACAGTGGATAGAATGTGAAGCACCTATAGATAAATTCATCGCTTTTGTAAGAGAAGGCGCAGAAGTGGCGGGCGTATTTTAACAACCGGGGGACGGTTCTGCGGTTGACCGGTATTTTCAGCGGTTTGAGCTTTTTTAGAGGCGATTTTTGAGCAAAATCAATCAGAGAACCGTCCCCATGATCGTTAGGAGGAATGAGATGATATCACTAAAAGTATTTACAAGAAAACCGACAGGTAAGAATTATCCCGCGGCGCTGGCAAACAGTGTGCATTTTGCGGTGTGGAAAGACGGGAAGGAAACGGTCCTTAATCAGGATTACGGTATATTGTTTGCGAAAGCAAAGATAAAGGAAGATAACACTCTGGATGAAAGAGGGATACGTAATCCCCTGGTGGTTAAAAAAGATGATGGGTATTTTATTTATGCCGAAGTGATAGACAAAGAAGGACAGCCTGTTCCGGCGGACGAAAGCAGTATCATCTCGTGGAAAACAAAGGATTTTGTGAACTTTGAAGAATGCGCTGCAGATACTGTTGATCCGGAAGCTTCGGAAAGCATACAGATCTCGGATGAACTTTTTCCTGCAATAAGTGAACGCTGGATCCCGCTGGAAGCAAATAAGGTTTTAATGCCTGAAGATGTAAGGGTAGCTTCTCTAGAAGAATTAAAGAGTATCCGCGGCAGGGTGATCTATTCGGACGGATCGGAGGATCCAAAGCCTGTATACTGGGATATCGCATCCATGAAAAAGATCGGTGACAGCAGATACAGGATAACAGGTCATATGCAGGCGATAGATACCGGTTTTCCTCTTACAGTAGGCCTGGCAGATCCTGTGATCTTTTCATACGAAGGGAAATGGTATTATATCGCAACTAATGATAATGTAAACGATATCGGATTATATGTAAGATGCGCGGATTCTGTGGATGGCTTATTTACAGATGATGTCGAAACAAAAATAATCCTTGATTATGATGAGGAAAGGGGATTCTGCCAGACATTCTGGGCGCCGGAATTCCATGTGATAGGCGGAAGGTTGTATATACTTTTTGCGGTAAGCAATAAAAACTGGGGACCCCAGTGCCATATGATGCGTCTTAAGGAGGGCGGGGATATAATGTGCGCAGAAGACTGGGAGGATCCCATACGTGTAAAGAGGATGAACGGTCACTTCCTTACCGAGGACGGTATCACGCTGGATATGACGTATTTTGAATCTGCGGGAAAAGCCTATCTTGCATGGTCTTATCGTTATGGTATCGGAACGCCAAAGGATACCGGCTCCATGCTCTATATTGCTACTACCAATCCGAAAAAGCCCTGGGTACTCACATCCGAACCGATCCTTTTATCAAGACCTTTATATGGCTGGGAAAACCAGTCCGGTACTATCAATAATGAGGGCCCTTATGCAATGATATCCGGGGATACGGTATACCTTTCGTATTCCGGCGGTGATGCCTGCGGACCTGCTTATGTTGTTGGTTATCTTAAGGCTAAGATCGGCGCGGATCTTCTGGATATTTCTTCCTGGAAAAAAGAGCCTACGGCAGTTTTTCATCTGCAGTCTGTAGAAGGTATACTTGGTCCCGGCCATAATTCATTTTTCTATGATATGGATGGCAGGCTGATGATCGCTTATCATGCCCAGGAAAGAGATAAATACAACTGCCGCTGCAGTGCATTCCACAGGGTGCATCTGTCCGCATCCGGTTTTCCTCTTCTGAATGTGGCGGGGGAAAGAGATCTTCCCGCAGATATGTCAGAGGTTAAGCTGGAATTTACGATAAAACCTGACCAATCAGGGGGACGGTTCTGCGGTTGACCGGTATTTTCAGCGGTTTGAGCTTTTTTAGAGGCGTTTTTTGTGCAAAATCAATCAGAGAACCGTCCCCGTGATTGCTCAAAAAAGGCGGATATGATAAAATCCCATCTTTGACACTTGAGAAACAGCAAAACAGCCACAATCCCTTTATTTATGGGCGTTGTGGCTGTTTTTAAGTTCGTTGCGATATGTGCTAAATTTATTCCTTTTGGATTTTATTTTGTTTTGTTTCTTTTATTAT
>JAGAQU010000104.1 GCA_017622575.1 Lachnospiraceae bacterium | reverse complement strand
TGGATGCTTCGGAGGGCATGATAGAACGTATCAAAGGAATGGTTGCTATCAGGGACTGTACACAGGAACTGATACAGCTGCAATTAGAAGAATATCCGGATGAACGCATACAAGAGGCACAGAAAAAATTAAATGTTCTGTATGATGCATTTGCAAAGGAGTTTGGGCGGATTTATTCCAAGACCAATAAACGAGCCTTTCATCAGGACAGCAGTTATTGCTTGTTGTGTTCCCTTGAAAATCTGGATGAAGAAGGTAATTATATCGGAAAAGCGGATATGTTTACCAAACGTACCATAAAAAAAGCAGAAGTCGTGAGTAGTGTGGATACGGCAAGTGAAGCATTGGCGGTGTCTTTGTCTGAAAAGGCAGGTATTGATTTTGATTATATGTCAGAATTAAGCGGAAAAGATACCGGCACTCTTATCGAAGAATTGACAGGCGTTATTTTTAAGAATCCGGTCAGTGAAGAATGGGAAACTGCGGATGCATATCTTAGTGGTAATGTCAGAAATAAGCTGGAGGTTGCCAGTGCCTTTGCTAAGAATGAACCAATGTATGCGGTGAATGTAGAAGCGTTAAAAAGGGTACAGCCGAGAGAACTGGATGCCAGCGAGATTGAAATCCGGCTTGGAGCGACATGGATTGAACCAAAATATATCGAGGATTTCATGCGGGAAGTATTTGAAACTCCGGAACATCTTTTGCAGCGAGATACGATGAAGATTCAGTATTCCGATGTGACAGGACAGTGGAATGTTAAAGGTAAAAATGCAGACTATGGGAATGCTCTTGTGAATATGACCTATGGAACGAATCGAAGAAATGCTTATCAGATTTTAGAGGACTCCCTAAATCTCAAAGACAGTCGTGTATACGATGTGATTTATGAGGATGGGAAGGAAAAAAGAGTCCTGAATAAAAAGGAAACTACCATCGCTGCACAAAAGCAGGATGCAGTCAGAGAAGCGTTCAGAGACTGGGTGTTTCGAGATAGGGAACGAAGAGAAGTACTGGTAAATAAATATAATGTTTTATTTAATTCCACCAGACCAAGAGAGTATGACGGTTCGCACCTTACCTTTCCGGGAATGACACCGGATATTGAGTTAAAGGATTATCAGAAAAATGCAGTGGCTCATGTTTTGTATGGAAATAATACATTGCTTGCCCACTGCGTTGGGGCCGGCAAAACATTTGAAATGGTTGCGGCTGCAATGGAGAGCAAACGTCTGGGACTTTGTCAAAAAAGTCTGTTTGTCGTACCAAATCATCTGACGGAACAGTGGGCAAGTGATTTTTTGCGATTGTATCCGGGAGCAAATATTTTGGCAGCCACCAAAAAAGATTTTCAGCCAGCCAATCGTAAAAAGTTTTGTTCCCGAATTGCTACCGGTGATTATGATGCTGTTATTATCGGACATTCGCAATTTGAGAAAATCCCCCTGTCAGCAGAAAGGCAGGTAGCCATTATCGAGCGTCAGATTGATGAAATCGCACTTGCCATTGAAGAAATCAAAGCAGAGCATGGGGAACGCTACACTATTAAGCAGATGGAAAAAATGCGAAAAACATTGCAGACAAGACTGGAAAGATTAAATGATTCTTCCAGAAAAGATGATGTCGTGACCTTTGAGCAGTTAGGCGTGGACAGGCTGTTTGTGGATGAGAGCCATTATTATAAAAATCTTTTCCTACATACAAAAATGCGAAACGTAGCGGGAATTGCACAGACAGAAGCACAGAAGTCATCCGACATGTTTGCCAAGTGTCAGTATCTAGATGAACTGACCGGAGGAAAAGGAATTACTTTTGCTACCGGAACGCCAATTTCCAATAGTATGACGGAACTTTATACCAATATGCGTTATCTTCAGTTTAATACCTTACAGCAGATGGGACTGGGACATTTTGACTCTTGGGCATCTTCCTTTGGAGAAACACAGACTGCCATTGAGCTTGCACCGGAGGGAACAGGATATCGTGCAAAAACAAGATTTGCCAAGTTTTATAATCTGCCGGAATTGATTGCTCTGTTTAAGGAATGTGCAGATATTCAGACACCGGATATGTTAAATCTTCCGATACCAAAAGCAGAGTATAAAAATGTGGTTTTGCAACCCAGCGAACACCAAAAAGAAATGGTAAAATCCTTAGCAGACAGGGCGGAGGCAGTACGTGACAGGAGGGTGGAGCCACATGAAGATAATATGCTAAAAATTACTAATGATGGCAGAAAGCTGGCTCTTGACCAGAGACTTATCAATCCAATGCTACCGGATGAAGAAAATTCAAAGGTAAACAGTCTTGTGGAAAACGCATTTGAGATATGGGAAAGAACCAAAGCAGAAAAATCATCACAGCTTATTTTCTGTGATTTATCAACCCCGAAGGTAATAGGAAGCACAACCGCAGAGGTGGATGGAGAACGTGTGGAGGCAGAAATATTTGATGATGTCTATCATGACATCAAAAGAAAACTCATGGCGAGGGGAGTTCCTGAAGGGGAAATTGCCTTTATCCATGAAGCAAATACAGAACTTAGAAAAACGGAGTTGTTTGGCAAGGTAAGAAGCGGACAGGTCCGTTTTTTGATTGGTTCCACACAGAAGATGGGAGCCGGAACCAATGTGCAGGATCGTCTGGTCGCTTTGCATCATCTGGATGTACCGTGGAGACCATCAGATATTGAACAACAGGAAGGACGTATTTTAAGACAGGGTAACAGAAATGATACCGTGTCTATTTTTCGTTATGTGACGGAAGGAACCTTTGACAGTTATTCATGGCAGGTGATTGAAAATAAGCAGAAATTCATCAGCCAGATTATGACCAGTAAATCTCCGGTGCGAAGCTGTGAGGATGTGGATGAGGCGGCATTAACTTATGCAGAAGTAAAGGCACTTGCTACCGGAAATCCATATATCAAGGAAAAGATGGACTTAGATATACAGGTTTCCCGTTTGAAACTGATGAAAGCCAACCATACCAGTCAGATATATCGGTTGGAGGATAATATCGCAAAGAATTATCCCAAACAGATAGAAAGTCTGAAAGAACGGATTCATGGTTTTAAAGCAGATATAGAAACTGCCCGTAAAAATATGCCACTGGATAAAGAGGATTTTGTGATGAAAGTCGGTAATCGAATTTATCAGGACAAAAAGGAAGCAGGAAGCGCCATCATTGCCATGTGCAAAGGGATGGAATCTTTGCAGCAGCCTACCCAGATAGGAGAATATGCGGGATTTGTCATGAAGATTGGTTTTGATTCTTTTAATCGAAAATTTGTGATGAATCTGAAAGGGGAATTAAGTCACAATCTTGAAATTGGTTCCGATGCCTTTGGTAATATCACAAGAATTAATAATGTGCTGGAGGGGATGGAAAAGGAACTGAC
>JAGAQU010000103.1 GCA_017622575.1 Lachnospiraceae bacterium | reverse complement strand
GCTGCGCTGGTTGCCCTATTGGCAGTATAGTGTACAAAAATATTTTTTACCTCAGGCAATTCCTCTCCAGGTCTTGAATAAGGATTGACGGTAAGAAAGTCTTCAGTGATCTCCGGCTTTGCAGAATCATTTGCCCGAATGATTTCCTTCCTTTCGGAAAAAGAGGCTGTCTCCCTGCCTCCTGCTCCGATTCCGAGCCATCTCACCAGATGATAGACTCCAAAACACAGGAGAATCGTTAGCAATATCATAATCAGATACAATATCCCTATCCTGACTGCCTTGCTTTTCCTTATGCGCTTTCTGTTCCGGACCGGTCTTTTGTGGGACCTGCTTCCCTTCGCTCCCTTTTTTTGTCTGTTTTTATGTTCTGCAACATGTTCCTTTGTTCGGCTTCCCTCAGCAGAGATATCAATCAAATCCAGTTCGTCCCTCATAACACTGCTCTTTCTCATAAAGTAAAATAAAGTCCTGAAGCAGATATCCTTTTTCGCCTCAGGACTCTATTGTATCAGAGAATTCTGTATTTTTTCTGTAAGCAGTCTTAATGCTGTATGAAGATTTTCTTAATTTCTTTTCATTGAAACTACTCAGCCTCAGCTATCCCCTTCATCATGCCGTCCACAATAGACGGATACTTCCATTCATATGTTTTTCGATCAATCAACCCAAACAATTCTCCACTTCCGTAAAACGCACCGTTATCCCACCAAAGACAGGGAATTCCCTTCTTTGCTGCCGCATTCACATAATACTCTGCAAACTCTGCACGATCCTGTTCATTTCCTTCCGCTTTCTTTGTCAGAGCTCCGAATTCACCCATGACAACCGGGATACCTTTTGAAAGAAAAAGTGTATCCAAACTGTTCATAATCATATCAATATTGGCCGTGTCATGATTCCAGTTTCCTCTGCCCTGCAGATTTAATGCAAATTCATAAGGTTCATAGGCATGGACCGACACTGCAACTTTGTTATCTTCCGGAACCTTCAAATGCCTGATTCCTTCCCAGCCATTTGCCGCATAGCCTGTTACCAGCAGAATTCTGTAAGGATTATTGCCATCACTTTCTCTGATTGTTTTTACAAAAGTTTCATTCAGGCTGTTCACCACATCCCAGCCTTCCTGATCACCACCGGTCCACTCTACTGCCGCACCGATTTTTCTTGGTTCATTCATTCCTTCAAAAATCAAATGTTCATCATAATCCTGAAAACGATCCGCTATCTGACTCCACACTGCAATCATGATTTCCTTAGCGCGTTCTTCATTCTCATAATACGGTTCATACCATGATTCATGATGGGTATTTAATATCACATAAACACCATTGTCATACGCATAGTCAACAACCTCCTGCACTCTGTCAAGCCAGTCTTCCTTGATCTTCCAGTTTTCTTCCTCAATAAGATGTCCATCCCAGGTAACCGGAATTCTGATTACATTAAATCCCTTTGCAACCACTGCATCGATCAGTTCTTTCGTCGTAACCGGATTTCCCCACGCTGTCTCAAAAGCTTCCGTAGACATGTCTATGGAATAATTTGCGTTGTGACTGTCCAACGTGTTGCCCAGATTCCAGCCGATTTTCATTTTGCTCACCACATCTGCTGCAGTTATCTCTTCCATGGCAATCTCCTTTTCCTCCACATTTTTCTCCTCCCTTTCTTCGTTTATTACGTTTTCTGCTTGTACTTCATTTTCTTCTTTTACTTCACTCTCTTCCTCCACAGTGTTCTGGTTCTCACCGGAATTTGTCTGAATGGTTTCCTGTTTACCGCATCCTGACAGTAATCCCAATATCATAATCATGCACAGAAAAACAGCCACCGTCTTTTTCATTTATACCCATTTCCTCTCCTAAATTTATATAGACAATCATATCTTTTTTTACCTGCAATTTCAAGCAAAAAACAGTCAATAGCTTCTGCCATTGACTGTTTTTGTGTTTATTTCTATTGCGAAAAACTTTTGCTTATACAGGATAAGCTGCATTCTTTGTGTCAGCCTGTGTCAAATCCACCTTTTCCTGCTGAGCCTGACGATATTTGAAGAATTCGGTAGCAACCTGAGGGAATAATGCATAGGAAAGTACATCCTCATCCTGCTGCTTCCATTCCTTCATCTCTGCTTCAATTCCTGCAAGCTCGGGTTCTGTATGTCCGGTTGCCTCTGCGGAACGGGCTGTTGATCTCTTCTCACCGGGAATAACCTTATCAATTACTTCCTGGTTCATAGGTTTAACAGTCTGTCCATAGTTACCGCGAAGAAGATCTTTAAATTCACCGGTAGCCATCTTATATCTCTCACCCATAAGGACATTGAAGATAGCCTGTGTACCAACGATCTGTGAGGAAGGTGTTACAAGCGGAGGCTCGCCGCAATCCTTACGAACTCTCGGGATTTCTTCAAGAACTTCATTATACTTGTCTTCAGCATGCTGCTCCTTGAGCTGGCTAACCATGTTGGAAAGCATACCACCGGGTACCTGATAAAGCAGTGTCTTGATGTTAACACCGAGAACCTTTGTGCTCATAAGACCTGACTCGATGCATTCCTCACGATAAGGACGGAAGTAATCTGCAATCTCAGCGAGCTTATTCTGATCAAGGCCTGTATCATACTCTGTACCCTTAAATGTCTCAACCATAACTTCTGTTGCAGGCTGTGATGTCCCGAGAGCGAAAGGAGAAATAGCACAGTCAATGATATCTACTCCTGCCTCAACAGCCTTAAGGTAAGTCATGGAAGCAACACCTGAGGTATAATGTGTATGTAACTGAATAGGAAGCTTTGTATTCTCTTTCAGTGTCTTAACAAGCTCTGCAGCCTTGTACGGCACAAGAAGACCAGCCATATCCTTGATACAGATAGAATCTGCACCCATCTCCTCAATCTTCTTAGCCATGTCAGCCCAGTACTCAAGAGTATAGGCATCACCTAATGTATAAGAAAGAGCCACCTGAGACTCACCGCGTCCCTCCTGCTTCTTGATCTTGTTGGTTGCATCTACTGCAGCCTGAAGATTTCTGATATCATTCAGACAGTCAAAAATTCTGATGACATCAATACCATTTGCAATTGACTTCTCTACGAAAGCATATACCACATCATCTGCGTAGGGTCTGTAACCAAGAATATTCTGTCCACGGAAAAGCATCTGAAGCTTTGTATTCTTAAATCCGTCACGAAGCTTACGAAGTCTCTCCCATGGATCTTCCTTAAGAAATCTAAGAGATGCATCAAATGTAGCACCACCCCAGCACTCAACTGCGGCATAGCCGATTTTATCCATTTTGTCAACGATTGGAAGCATAATGTCGGTAGGCATTCTTGTTGCAATCAGAGACTGATGTGCGTCACGAAGAACGGTTTCCATAATTCCAACCGGTTTTTTAACCTGATCATTCATTTTAAAATCCTCCTTATTATTTTCTAGAATACTCCAAATACTGCCATAAAGGTACCGGCTGCAACTGCCGTACCGATAACACCTGCTACGTTAGGTCCCATTGCATGCATTAAAAGGAAGTTTGTAGGATCTGCCTCCGCACCAACCTTCTGGGAAACTCTTGCAGCCATGGGAACTGCGGATACACCGGCGGAACCGATAAGGGGATTCACCTTACCATGAGTGGCAATGCACATCAACTTACCAAACAATACTCCGGCTGCCGTACCGAATGCAAATGCAATCAGACCAAGTGCAACGATCTTAAGCGTATCAACGTTAAGGAACGCTTCTGCACTTGTGGTAGCACCTACGGAAGTGCCAAGCAAAATAACTACAATATACATCAGCGCATTGGATGCTGTATCTGTCAGCTGTCTGACAACGCCGGATTCTCTGAACAGGTTACCTAACATCAGCATACCGACAAGGGGTGCTGTGGTAGGAAGGATCAGACAAACTACAATAGTAACAACGATCGGGAATAAAATCTTTTCCAGCTTGGATACAGGACGAAGCTGACCCATCTTGATCTTTCTTTCCTTCTCTGTTGTGAGCAGTTTCATAATAGGCGGCTGAATGATCGGCACCAGTGACATATAGGAATATGCTGCCACTGCGATAGGTCCAAGTAAAGCAGTCTGTCCTAATTTACCTGCCAGGAAAATGGAGGTAGGACCGTCTGCACCACCGATAATGGAGATTGCCGCTGCAGCCTTATCGTTAAAGCCAAGTGCAATTGCTCCGAAATATGCTGCGAAAATACCGAACTGTGCTGCAGCACCGAGTAAAAAGCTCTTAGGATTTGCAATCAGGGGACCAAAGTCTGTCATGGCACCCACACCCATGAAGATCAGGGATGGTAAGATTGCCCACTCATCTAAGAGATAAAAATAATACAGTAAGCCGCCCACACCATTCGCTGAATCTTCAATACTCATGATGATATCAGGATAAATGTTTACAAGCAACATACCAAATGCGATCGGTGTGAGGAGCAATGGTTCAAAGCCCTTTGCAATCGCAAGATAAAGAAATACACAGGCAACAACGATCATCAGATAATTTCCCCAGGTCAGATTGAAGAAAGCCGTCTGATGGATCAGATTGTCAAGTGTAGTTACAATATAATCCATTTCTTTTACCTCCTGTTGTTTTCTCAAGTACACACGTCAGAAATGAACTCGTGTGCATCTGCACCGTATTAGTTCAGTGTTGCCAGTAATGCGCCTGCTTCAACAGGATCACCAACAGCTACATCGATACTTGCAACAGTACCATCCTGAGGTGCAACAACGGGAATTTCCATCTTCATAGCTTCCACAACTACGATGGCATCTCCGGCCTTTACAGCCTGTCCAACTTTAGCTTCAATCTTAAATACCTTACCAGCTGCTCCTGCTTCTACCTTGATGCTTCCTGCGCCGGCTGCTGCTTTGGGAGCTGCTGCAGGTGCTGCCTTGGGAGCTGCCTTGGGTGCTTTGGGAGCTGCTGCTACGGGTGCGCCTGTGCTGGCACCTTCTTCTACTACAACATCATATACGTTGCCATTTACGGTAATTGTATAATTTTTCATTATTAAATCCTCCTTAATTAATTAACTATGCTCTCTGCCATTTATTTCCGGCACGCTTAATGCTTCTTACCACAAATCCGTCTGTGGATGATGCTCCTTCGCTTGCAGCGATCGCTGCCGCAATAACTGCAACCAGTTCAAGGTCATCTGATAACTCTTCTTTTTCGATAATCTGTGCGATGGTATTATCAACTGCTGCAGATTTAACCTCTTCCTTCTTCGGCTTCTTTGCAAATTTTGCCTGAATCTTAGGAATGAAATTAAAGCAGCTGATAATCAGACTGATCAGGATCAGCACGATAAACACGGTTCCCATACCAAGAAGTGTATTTAACGCTGCCTTTTCCATTTTTTCACCGAATGTATACTCTACATTGACAGCCACACCGGTAATTGCCTGATTATCAAACACGAATTCCACGATTGCATTACGTTTGGAACCCTTGATGGTGGTATCGATCACACCGTCTTTCTCATCAAATTCCGATTCGGTGCTGACAATTCCTTCATAACTACCCATATCCTCTGTAGCCTTGATCCAGCTTTCAAGAGCTTTGCTCCATACCGGATCAGTTACCTGATCCTGCGCTCCCTGCAGAACAACCTGATTTATTGTATTGATATTCTGTTCTGCATACTGCGCCGCTTCCTCTGTGGTCATGAGAGGGGTGATTTCCTCTGCCTGGCCACATGCTGTAAGGCCCATCATACAGGTAATCATACCTAATATTAACAACCATTTTTTCATATTAAGTAATCATCCTTTCTAGACTGTACCATGTTTCTTTGCAGGACGGTCTTCCCTCTTGGTGAACAGCATTTCAAAAGCGCCGATTACATACTTACGGGTATCGACGGGTTCAACAATCTGATCTACATAGCCTCTCTTTGCTGCACTTGATGCGCTTGTCTGAAGAGCAGCATATTCTTTTGCGCATTCCTCAATGGCATCAGCACCCTGTCCGTCGCAGATGATCTTGGCTGCCAACTTGGCATCCATACTTCCGACCTGCGCATCAGGCCATGCCATGGTGATATCGGCTCCGATAGCCTTGGAGTTCATTGCTACGTATGCGCTTCCGTAAGCCTGTCCAATGATCACATTTACCTTGGGAACGGTAGCATTTGCAAATGCATATGTAAGGCGGGCTGCTGCTTTAGCAATCTTCTTTTCATTGCATTTGTCTGCCTTGAAGCCCTTCACATTGGTAAGAGATAATACAGGAATTTCAAATGCATCACAGAAGTTAATAAAATCAGCTGCTTTGTCACATCCTGCTGCAGATAATACCGCATCAAACTTTTCTGTAACGGTTCCGTCTTCTCCGTAAACTTCCGTTCTGTTTGCAACTGCACCAACAGTAACACCGTTTAATTTAATAAAGCCTGTCACCATATCCTTAGCATACTCACGCTTTACTTCAAAAACAATGCCGTTATCAGCAATCTGAGAAAGTGCAATAGATGTATCTCCTACACAATTAGCGATCTCTGCACATGCTCTGTTCAGATCATCTGTGCACTCTTCAAAGGACATGTCATCCTCGTTGTTTGCGGGAAGCATTGCAACGAGTTCTCTGATCTGTGCAAGAACAGATGCTTCATCAGCAACAACATCCACAATACCAGCCTCTTCGCTTTGGAATTTAGCTGCTGCGGTATCACACTTCGAAACTGAATTTCCATCCAGTGCATTGGGAGAATTTACGAACAACTTCGCCTTGGAACCTTCCATGAAGGTAAAGTCTGTCAAAGTAGGGATAAGAGCAAGTCCGCCGCCACAGCTTCCAAAAACTGCTGTAATCTGAGGAATCACTCCGGAAGCCTTTACCTGCTTTAAATAAATTTCACCAAATCCGTTTAAAGCATCTGTTGCTTCCTGTAATCTAAGTCCGGCAGAATCGATCAACCCGATCACGGGTGCTCCTGTCTTAAGTGCCAGATCATAGAGGTTAGCAATTTTCTTTGCATGCATTTCGCCGACGGAACCGTTTAATACAGATGCGTCCTGGCTGTAAACATACACAAGGTTGCCGCCTATCACTCCATAGCCGGTAATGACACCGTCAGAAGGAGTTTCTGTCTGTTTCAGATTGAAATCTGTGCTTCTGGCTGTAACCAATCCGCCGATCTCAACGAAACTGTTTTCATCGAGTAAAGCTGTAATTCTTTGACTCGCCTGTGAAGTAGTACTCATTTTTCAGCCCTCCATTTTATATTAAAAAAATAATAACTTAATTCGCAGGGGCATAATAACCCCATAAATGCGTCTATGGTAGTATAACACAAAAGCTTTCATTCGCCTAGAAAAAAATTCAAAATTTATACAATTTTTACACATTTCCGCCTTCTATACACTCAAAATAAATATTTTCCTGCAAGAATTCTCTGTCCATCGGCTTTTTACTATTATATATGAGCATCAGCTTCGCATAAGCTGCCTCCGGTGAAATATTGAGAAGAGGGATTACCCCTGCTTTTAGGAGAACATCACCCGTTGCATACTGTTTTCCGTCCGTTCTTTTATAGGAAGCGGTATATACGTCAATGTTCTGCCTTCTGCAACGCTGTGCGAAGGAAAGGAAATTGTATTCCTCCCCGGAAAGGCAGGCTGTTGCGGAATGATAAAGATAATGGAGAACTGCAGCAGGCTTATTATTCTCATCAAACCGAAAAACAGAATAGTCCATCCCCGGATAAGGCCTGATCATCATCACTTTGTTTGAAAAAGAATCCGGCACCATCAGTTTTTGTTTTCTGTCTTTTTTCAATTCCTTTTCTATCATCCGGCTTTCTTCATCATTCTTTTCCGTTCGAAGAAGAAATCTTCCATTCTCCATTCTTCCGAATGCGCAACCGCTAAAATCCCGGAACTGATCATGGACAGGTTCTGCCTCGTGAATTCTTGTCGCAAGATATACCTGATCGACTCCTTCCCGATCCTGATACAAGGTAAAGACACCTTTCATATTTTGTCCCCGGATAAATTCCACGGCTCTCGCAAAATTATTAAGACCATTGCTTCCCTCCTGTCCCAGCGGATAGTTACTTGCAATCAGGATCATGGGGACAGGGATATGATGGAACAAAAGCCCGGCAAATGCAGAGGTATAGGACAACGTATCGGATCCGTGCGCCACAATGATCCCCGCATATTCCCCGTAGGGTATCCGGTCAAGTGCTTTCAAAAGAATCAAAAGAGAATCCGGTGTCATGTTTTCACTTAAGATATTGATAGGCTGTATCACTTCAAACGCTTCCCTGCCATAAGACTCCTCATACAAAGAAAGCAGCCGGTACGGAGAGGTATCGCTCACATCGATCACGTCATTATCTACCCTGCTTCCAATGGTACCTCCCGTTAATACAACCAGAATTTTTTTCATTTTTCTTTTCCTTTCTTCCCGTATTTTTTATCAGAAAATACTGTAATGTTTTATCACCTGCCAAAAACACCACGTAAAATCAATTTTCTTTACATTATCGGCCGTGATAACATAATCGATTCCATAAATTTCTCCGTCTACCAGATAAGTGATCTTACCTACCTCTGTTCCTTTTTCTACAGGTGCTTCCAATTCCTTTGCAATTTCTTCCCTTTTTTCAAAAGATTCATCTTCCTTCAGAAGCACTCCTTCTATACCTGCTTCTTTTGTTACCACAGTAACGGGAACAGAGATGCTTTCTCCGATTTTATCTGTCTGTCCGCCTACGACCGGTATTGGGGCAAGACTCCCCTCATCAACTTTCACCTCATTCAGCGAATGATAGGTAAAATTCTCGAGTCCGTACGCCATAAGCTTTTTGGTATCACTCCACTTATATCCCCTGTTGTTCGGCCATCCACAGCCAAGAAGCGCCACAACAAAGATTCTGTCATCTCTCTTCAAGCTTCCCACATAGCAATATCCCGCATTTCCCGTAAACCCTGTTTTCCCGGACAGCGCTCCCTCCATCATGGAAAGAAATGCGTTGTGATTATAGCAGCTGAAGCTTCGTCCGCTGTTTTCGATTTTCCCTTCTTTTTCCCTGTAACCTTCAAACTGATAAGAAGGAGTTCTCGTAATGTTTAAAAATTCCTCTTTTGCGGGCGAATCCATTATGCAATAGGACATGATTTTTGCCAGGTCCGCCGCCGTGGTAGAATGGATTTTCGTCTCTCCATCCGGAGTTGTGGCAGCGGCATCCAGCCCGTTCGGCGTAATGAAAAAGGTATCAAAACAACCGATATCTTTTGCTTTCTGGTTCATCATGGCGGCAAATCCCTCTACGCTTCCTCCTATATGCTCTGCAATGGCTACTGCAGAATCATTATGAGATTCCAGCATCAGGGAATAGAGCAGATCCTTTAAGCAATATCGCTCCCCCGCCCGCATATTCAGCTTTACCTTAGGCATGGAAGCCGCATAGGAAGACACCTCCACAAAATCTTCCAAATTCCCGTATTCCAGCGCCAGTATACAGGTCATAATTTTGGTGGTGCTTGCCATGGGACGTATTTCTTCGCTGTTTTTTTCATATAAAATACGCCCGGAACCGGCATCCATCAAAATGGCCGATTGGGCGTACAGCTTAAGACTTGTACTGTTTTTTCCGTTTTCTTCCGCCTTTACTTCCCCCATATACAGGAAAATGGGAAACAGCATCAGAAACAGAAAAAGCAGTAACACTTTTACTTTCATAGATTTATATTTCATACAGAATCCGGCTTTTCTCTTTCTTTCATCTTATGAAAGCCGGTTCACAAATATCCCTATACATCTACACTCAAGCTGATTTCTGCTTCCGCCTGCTCTTTAAATTCCGCAATCTGCACCTGGGACAGCTCGGGCAATTCCTCCAATGACTTCACGCCAAAGCTGCGTAAAAATTCCTCAGTTGTTCCAAAAAGCAGAGGCCGTCCCGGAGCATCCATTCTGCCGACCTCAGCAATCAAACCAAATTCCACAAGTCTGTTGACTGCATGATCACAGCTGACTCCCCTGATCTTTTCAATCTCCAGTCTGGTGATTGGCTGCTTATAGGCAATGATGGACAAGGTCTCCAAAAGCGTATCTGTCAGCACATATTTTCTTGGTGTCTTGGCAATTTTGATCAGATACTCATACATGTCGCCCTTGGTACACATTTGAAAGGAATCCTCAAGCTCCATCAGCGTAATACCGCATTCCCGGCTGTCATAGCCCTCCTTCATTTCGAGCAGAAGTTCTTTCGTTGTCTTCTTATCTTCCTCTATCACAGTTGCCAGTCTTTCAACCTCTACGGATTCACCCATCGTAAAAAGTATGGATTCCAGCACTGCTTTTGCCTTGTCTCTTTCCACTTAAGCAACCTCCTATGCCACATTTGAGGTAATGAGAATATCATCAAACGTGTCTTCCTGCACCACAGAAACCTTACCGATCTTCATGAGTTCCAGCATAACGAGAAAGGTAACTATCACTTCCATCTTGCTGTGCTGTTTTTCAAGAAGCGCCCTGAAGCTGAAGGTTTTGTGTCTGCCGATATACTCTTCAATATAAATCGTTTTCTGATCCATATCGATTTCATCTTTTTCAATATTTCCAAAATGACTCCTGACAGGGTCGATCTTATCCTCCTGTCTCTTCATAACCGATTTAAACAGATTTTGAAGTTTATTCAAATCTGCATCTCCAAGCAGTACGCCATAATCAATCGGCGGTCTGTAGTCTTCCACTTCCTTCGGCAGTGTTTTCTCTTTGAATAAAGTATGAGCAGCGTCAACCTGCCTGTCCTTCAACTCAAAGGACATATATTTGTACATTTTATATTCCAACAGCTTTTGAACCAGCTCGGCTCTCGGATCTTCCTCTTCTCCCTCCTCATTTACTTCCTTGGGAAGAAGCATACGGCATTTGATATCAAGCAAAGTGGCAGCCATAACCAAAAATTCACTCATCACATTCATATCTTCTGTCTGCATTTGCTGTATGTATTCCAGATACTGAGCCGTGATTTCCACAATGGGAATATCATAAATATCGATCTTATTCTTTTCAATCAGGTGGAGCAACAGATCGAGAGGTCCCTCAAACACCTGAAGCTTAACAGATATTGCCATATCCTATTGCCTTTCTACTTACAGATAGCGACAGTTGCGCTTGTCCCCAGACGGCTTGCGCCGGCTTTCACCATCTTTTCTGCCGTTTCCTTATCCCGAATACCTCCGGATGCCTTAACGCCCATGGAATCACCTACTGTTTTGCGCATCAATTCCACATCATGCGCATCAGCGCCACCCGTTGAAAATCCGGTAGAAGTCTTTACGTAGTCTGCGCCGGCTTCCTTTGCCAGTTCGCAGGCCTTAACCTTTTCCTCATCCGTCAAAAGGCAGGTTTCGATAATCACCTTAAGAAGTGCCTGTCCACATGCTTTTTTTACTTCTTTGATATCATTACATACCACATCATATTCTTTGTCTTTGAGTGCTCCCACATTGATGACCATATCAATTTCGTCAGCGCCGTCCTTAACCGCCAGTTCCGTTTCCGCAGCCTTCGCTTTTGTGCTCATCTGCCCCAGTGGGAAACCGACAACAGTACAGACCTTTACATCGCTGTCCTTTAATTTTTCTGCCACAAAAGCCGTATAATAGCTGTTGACGCAGACTGACATAAAGCCGTACTCCTTTGCTTCCTCGCATATTTTAGCTACAGCCTCTCTGGTTGCATCTGCCTTTAAAATTGTGTGATCAAATAATTTTGTATTCAACATTTTAAAATCCTCTCTTTTCATGCAGTTACTAATTTTATCATGATTTTTCTTTTAAATCAATCACCACAAGTTCCCCGGGATTGAAGATCCTGATGGGAAGCGTATGGGTTCCAAGCCCTCTGGACAAAACCATCTCCTTATCCCCGCTCTCAAACTTTCCTCCGTCATAATGAGGAAAAAGGCAGAGCTTAGGGGAGATCACACCTCCCAAAAAGGGCAGAACCATAAGCCCTCCATGAACATGTCCTGAAACGGTAAGATCTGCTCCCCATTTGGCATAGGTCTCAAAATAGTCGGGATTATGGGCAATCAGAAGATTGAATCTGTCCGGGTCAGGATTTCCAAGGAGACCTTCCAGATAAGACGTTTCCATGTGCTGACTGACAAATTTCTTATAATAGGAGCGTTCAATCTCCAATCCGTAAATATCCATATTAAAAGAGGGCAGAGTCACCTTTTCATTCACCAGAATATCCACTCCTGCTACCCTGATCTTTGCCATATAATCCTCATACATGGTTCCGAAAACATCCGGATAAAGTCTGGTCTTGTGCTCGTGGTTGCCATTTCCGTAGTAGACAGGATATTTCTCTGCAAGTCTGCATACGAAATCTGCACTGGCCATATTATTTTCATTTTTGGCGGAGGTATACATATCACCTGCAATCAGGATAGCATCCGGATTCTGCTTATCAATTGCTTTAATAAGTCTTTGATTATCTTTTCCGAATGATTTATTGTGCAGATCCGACAGAAGAATAAACCTTCCGCTTTTTTTCAATTTCTCAGACGTAACAGTATATTCCCGTATCACGAATCGATTGCAGTCGATGATCATTACAATGATAAAAAATATTGCGATTGCTGCTATTATGCCTAAAAATATTGCCACATTCATTTTCCTTTTTCTTATTTTTTAATTTGCGCATCCTGTCAGTTTACACTGTTCAGGTCCTGCACGCCGGAAACTAAGATCAAGCCCGTGCCTCTATATTATCATATAAAGAGGCACGGGTCAAAAGGTCCCGGAAATTTTCACAGCTGCAAAAACAGCTTCCATACCTTAATGACATAATCTTTATATCCCGCCTTCTCGATGGTCACATCCGAAAGAATGGAAACACTGCCGATTCTCTGACCATCCAGTGTATAGACTGCTTCTCCAACCGGATCTCCCCGACTGATCGGAGCCTGTATTTCAGGCGGCAGACTGATCGTTTTTTCAATAACGCTTAAATTTTTGCCCTCAATGTCAAGATAGCGAAAAGGCTCTTTATAAATCAAAGAAGCCTCATCTTCCACTCCGCCTTTTACGGGGATCATCGGCAATGTATCCTTATTTTCATCCTCATAGAGAGCGCTGACACTGTATCCATAGTTCAGCAGCGCCATGGCATCCTGAAATCTCACTTTGTTGTTGGGTGACCCCATCACTACCGCAATCAGATCAATATTATCCTTACTGGCGGTAGCGGAAAGACAGTAAAGCGCCTTGCTGGTGGAACCGGTCTTAAGTCCCGTGGTCCATTCATACATCTTTAAAAGCTTATTGGTACTGGACAGGGTAAAGTTGGATGTTCCCTGATTGGTCACATGTGTGATATCCTCCATCCAGATCTTTGTGTAGTTAAAAACCTCCGGATACCTGATGATCAGTTCTCGCGACATGATAGCCACATCTTTCGCCGTTGTATAATGATTATCGGAATCCGTAAGTCCGCAGCAATCCTCAAAATGGGTATCGTTCATGCCAAGCTCTGCCGCCTTGTCATTCATCATCTTCACAAATTCTTCTTCGCTTCCTGCAATAAACTCCGCTGCCGCCACACTGGCATCATTACCGGAGGCCACTGCAATGCATTTGATGATGGTTTCCAGTGTCTGCACTTCCCCTTCTTCCAGAAAGACCTGGGAACCTCCCATTGATTTCGCATAAGCACTTGTTATGACATCACTGTTTAAATTAATTCTTCCCGTATTTAAATGCTCAAAAATCAATAAAAGCGTCATGATTTTGGTAATACTTGCAGGACTTCTTCTCTCTGTTGCATTCTCCTCACAGATCACTTTTCCTGTAGAAGCTTCCATCAGAATATAAGACGGCGCTTCCACGGAAGGAACAGCCTTAACTGTCAAAACATTGGTAAATAAAAAAGTGACGCTTATCACATAGCATAAGATTACTTTTAAGGTTTTATTCACGATGCACTCTCCACATATGTATTCTATTAACATGGATATGCTTTTTGAAGATACATAATGCAAGTACAAAAAAAGAGAGTGATTAAAAATCACTCTCAGGTTTAAAAATCCTATAAAATCTGAAAAGATAATCAAGTGCCACCAAAAATAGTATCATCAGGCAAAGCTTTTCGCCCATCGCCGAATCATATCTGTCAATAAACCCGAGGATTTTGCCGTGAAGGAACATAATAATGATCACTGCGTAAAATCCCCAGGCGATGGTGCTTTCCAGACAAATGATCCCCTGATAATTACATGGCTTTTCATTGTAATCCCACCAGACCTCCCCGAATACCTTCAGCATCAGACGGCCTACCAAATACTCAAAGGCTGTGGCGAGAACAGCACCTGCCAGATATAATTTTATGTAGTGACCACTCAGCGGACTTAGGATCAGATACCCTAACACTCCGCCAAATCCGTAAATAGGACAAAATGGTCCTTTGCCAAATCCTCTGTTCGTCAACTTCCTGTTACAAAACGACATATAGATGGATTCCACTGTCCATCCCAGTATACTGTAAATAATAAATGTGGAAATCAGATGATAGACATCCGTTCCAAACATTTCCCTTGTCCACATAGTATCTCAATTTCTCCCCTGTTCTCATAATCCCCAAATCATAACTACATTGAAAAATGCAGCACCTCTTATAATGCAATAAAGTTCCTGATATGGCTACCAGGAACTTTACATGCTTATAATTAGTTGTATTTACGTTTTCTTGCAGCTTCAGATTTCTTCTTACGTCTTACGCTGGGCTTCTCGTAATGCTCTCTCTTACGAATCTCCTGCTGAATACCAGCTTTTGCGCAGCTTCTTTTGAAACGACGTAAAGCGCTATCTAAAGTCTCGTTCTCTTTTACGATTACGTTTGACATCTCGCACCTGACCTCCCTTCAGTCCCTTCCTAGTAACACGACTGATTGGGTTTTTATTCATGCACCTACATGCACATGTATGATTATAGCATAAAATCAGCGCAAGTCAACCAAAATTTTACTTTTATTGCTGATTTTCCGCATCACTACTTCAGCTGATCTTCCAAAACCTTGGTTGTCTCGGCAACTGCAGCACCAATTCCCGCAGGATTTTTGCCGCCGGCCTGGGCCATACCCGGACGTCCGCCGCCGCCACCGCCAACCAGAGCCGCAATACCCTTGATCAGATTTCCGGCATGAGCGCCCTTTGCAATCGCTTCCTCTGTTGCCATGGCTACCATGTTCACCTTGCCATCGCAATCGGAAATCAGAACAATAACGCCCTCGCCGATCTTCGTCTTGAGCTGATCTCCCAGATCACGGAGTCCATTCATGTCTACGCCGGATACTGATGTTGCCAGAAGCTTTACACCCTTAACTTCGCTCACCTGATTCGAGACATCACCAAGCGCATCCTTTGCGGCTTTGCTCTTTAAGGATTCGTTTTCGCTCTGAAGGGCTTTCATTTCAGCCATCAAATGCTCCGAACGCTCCAAAAGGGAAGCCGGGGTAGTTTTTAACACTTTTGCAACCGCATTCATCTTTTCTTCCATATCCTGATAATAAGCAGTTACATTTCTGCCTGTCATCGCCTCAATACGACGGATGCCGGCAGCCACACCGGACTCGGAAAGAATCTTAAAGGAAGCGATCTCACCTGTATGTCCCACATGAGTACCGCCGCACAATTCCTTGGAGAAATCGCCCACCATTACTACTCTGACAGTATCACCGTACTTTTCACCAAAAAGTGCCATAGCTCCTGTCTTTCTTGCCTCTTCAAGGCTCATAATCTTCGTCTCGACAGGAAGATCCTCTGCGATCTTTTCATTTACAATTTCTTCAACCTTTTTGATTTCCTCTGCTGTCATTGCCTGTCCGTGGCTGAAATCAAAACGGGTTCTCTCGCCGTCCTGATAAGAACCGGACTGCTCCACATGATCTCCCAGTACTTCACGGAGTGCCTCCTGTAGCAGATGGGTTGCCGTGTGATTTTTACAGGTATTGCCACGGTTTAATGCCGAAACGGAAAGAGAAGCTGTCTCTCCCTTTGCAACAGTGCCGGACACCACTTTACCGATATGCCCGATTCTGCCTCCCGGCAGTTTCACGGTATCCTGCACCTCAAAAGTACCATTTCCGGTACGGATCACACCAAAGTCACCCTTCTGGCCACCCATAGTCGCATAAAAAGGAGTTTTCAGGGTAATGATGGTTCCCTCTTCCCCTTCGCAGAGTGCATCCTTCCATTCACTTCCGTTATTCATAGCAGCAATACTGCTCTCCGCCGTCAGGGTGTCATAACCCACAAATTCACTGACAACAGATGCATCTAAACTCTCATACAATGCTGCATTGTCTGTAGAAAGCTTGGCGGAGAAATTCTGATTGTCTCTTGCCTTCTGCTTCTGTTCCTCCATTGCTTTCGCAAATCCATCCTCATCAACAGTAAGTCCTTCTTCTCCTGCAATCTCCACCGTCAATTCAATGGGGAAACCGAAGGTATCATACAGATAGAATGCGGATTTACCGTCAATTTCAGCTGATCCCGCCTTCTTTTTCTGATCCAGGATCTTGCGGAATTCCTTCATGCCGTTTTCTACAGTGCTCTCAAAACGATTGATCTCCTTCTTGAGCTCTGTGATGACAAACTCTTTGTTCTTTTTCAGAAGAGGATAACTTTCCGCATAAATATCATCAATATAAATGGATGCAATTTCCAAAAGATTGTCAACATTTAAGCCAAGTACACGTCCGTGTCTCACAGCACGGCGGATCAGACGGCGAAGCACATAGCCTGCTCCCACATTGGAGGGAAGAAGCTTTGCCTCATCTCCGATCAGCATCACACTGGTACGGATATGATCTGCCAGAATTCTCATGGATCTTGTCAGCTTCTCGTCCTGCTCATACTTCGTTCCTGAAGCCTTCTCGATATAGGCGATCACGGGAGCAAACAGATCAATCTGATAAACATCCCTGGTACCGTTAAGGAATGCCAAAATACGCTCAAGTCCCCATCCGGTATCTACATTTTTCTGTTTTAAGGGAGTCAGGCTTCCGTCATGATGCTTTTCATACTGCATAAAAACATCATTTCCCAATTCCGTATATTTTCCGCAGTGGCAGCCGGGGCCGCAGTCAGGGCCACAATCCGGTCTGTCAGCCACATAGAACATTTCACTGTCAGGACCGCAGGGACCATACTCAAGTCCCCACCAGTTATCCTCTGCGGGCAGATAATAAATATTTTCTTTCTTAAAGCCGGAAGCAATACGATACTGCGCACCCTCCTCATCTCTGGGAGCATTCTCGTCTCCCGCGAACACTGTAGCTGCAAGATGATCGGCATCAAAGCAAAAAACTTCTGTCAAAAGCTCGAAGCTCCACTGGCAACGCTCTTTTTTAAAATAATCTCCAAGACTCCAGCTTCCCATCATTTCAAAGAAGGTCACATGGCTCTTATCACCCACGGAATCAATATCGTTGGTACGAACACAACCCTGTACGTTGCAGAGTCTTGTTCCCAAAGGATGCTTCTGTCCCAGCAGATAGGGCATCAGAGGCTGCATTCCAGCCACGTTAAAGAGTACGCCCGTGGAACCGTCAGATACGAGGGAAACCGCTCCTACATCTACATGTCCCCGATCGATATAAAATTGTTTCCAGGTCTTTCTCAGTTCATCTGAAGTGAATTGTCTCATATATTTTCTCTCCTCATTCTTCCTCACCGGCAAACTATTGCCTAGAATGTAAACTTATCTGCAAAATAGGCATCGAGATCAGCGATTGCAACACGCTCCTGCTCCATGGAATCTCTGAATCTGACAGTCACGCAGCCGTCTGTCTCGGAATCAAAGTCGTAGGTGATGCAGAAAGGTGTACCGATCTCATCCTGACGACGATATCTCTTACCGATATTTCCTCTGTCATCAAATTCGCAGTTATATTTCTTGGATAGCTCAAGGAAAATCTTTTCAGCGCCCTCATTCAGCTTCTTGGACAAAGGAAGCACGCCGATCTTTACAGGTGCAAGCGCGGGATGGAAATGAAGCACGGTACGCACATCGCCCTCTCCGATTTCTTCCTCATCATAAGCAGCACACAGGAACGCAAGTACCACACGGTCTGCACCCAGTGAAGGCTCTATTACATAAGGGATATATTTCCAGTTCTTCTGATCATCAAAGTAGGTCAGATCCTGACCTGATGTATTTTGGTGCTGTGTCAGGTCATAATCGGTTCTGTCGGCAATCCCCCAAAGCTCTCCCCATCCGAAGGGGAACAGGAACTCGATATCGGTGGTTGCCTTAGAATAGAAGGACAGTTCTTCCTTGTCATGGTCACGCACACGCATTTCCTCGTCCTTCATGCCAAGGCTCTTCAGCCAGTCAATACAGAACTGTTTCCAGTATGCAAACCACTCAAGATCAGTATCCGGCTCACAGAAGAATTCCAACTCCATCTGCTCAAATTCTCTGGTACGGAAGGTAAAGTTTCCGGGTGTGATCTCATTACGGAAGGATTTACCGATCTGACCGATACCGAAAGGAATTTTCTTACGGGAAGTTCTCTGAACATTCTTAAAGTTAACAAAAATACCCTGTGCTGTTTCGGGTCTCAAATATACGGTATTCTTTGCATCCTCCGTTACACCCTGGAATGTTTTGAACATCAGGTTGAACTGGCGGATATCGGTAAAATTATGCTTGCCGCAGGAAGGACAGGGAACATTGTTGTCCTCAATAAATGCTTTCATCTTTTCCTGTGACCATCCGTCGATGGAACCGTCAAGCTCCATGCCATGCTCTGCCGCATAATCTTCAATGATCTTATCTGCCCTGAAACGCTCATGACATTCCTTGCAATCCATCAGGGGATCGGAAAAACCGCCAAGATGTCCGGATGCAACCCATGTCTGGGGATTCATCAGGATCGCACAGTCAACACCAACGTTGTACTGGTTTTCCATGATAAATTTCTGCCACCATGCTTTCTTTACATTATTTTTCAGCTCCACGCCGAGATTACCGTAATCCCAGGTATTGGCAAGGCCTCCGTAAATCTCCGAACCGGGATACACAAATCCTCTTGCTTTTGCCAGGGCAACGATTTTGTCCATTGTTTTTTCCATGATACACATACCTTTCGTTTCTATAATTTTTTCATTATTATTTATATATAATGTAAGCCATCTCATCTGATGTTTCGTCAAAGGAGACTGTCTTACATTTCTTATCTGTCTCTACATTGCTGCTCACATAGACAGCTTTGCCGTCAAGAACCACAGGCTCTTTCATATCTGTGATCAATATCTTCGCATCGCTCATCTCGAGAATATCCGACATTCCGGCCGTGACAAGCTGATCTGAAGAGGAAATAAATACCTTGTTGAGATCATATCCGGCCTTTTGTGCCTCTGAAACGGGACCCAAAAAGAAAACACCGTCGTTAAAGGCCGCATAAGATTCGCTGTCCGCATAAGTCATCTCCACTCTTGCGATGCCGTTTTCCACCGAAACCTTATCCACGGAAACAGCGTCTTCTCTGAGCTGCCGGTTATAGGATACCACTTCCTCCAGTATCATCTGCTGCAATTCATCCTTATCGTAATAAGATTTGTCAAAATCCTCCACGATCGTAGCTTTGACAGCTCCATCCTTTAAAAGAGAAACGCTGCTTTCTCCCTCTCCCGCATTACAGGCCGTGAGTGCCAGCGTCCCCAAAAAGAGAATTAAGACTGCTACTTTTGCAAGCTTGTGCTTTTGTAAAAAATAACTGCTTAAAATCATTATGACTCCTGCTCTTTATATCCTTCATTTCCCAGCTATACCCAATTTATTATATATGACTTATTTTCGTTTTTCAACATGGAATTTCATTCAGTATCTCGAGGCTTTTAAATTTTCTGTCGATAAAGCGCTTTCTGAAGTTATCGGCTATTTCTTTTATCTCTTCAAGTACACTGTCCGTAACCATAAACGTAAACAGTTTTTCCACAGAAGTATTTACGATAAAGGACAATGCATACACCGTGGATTCCTGATACTTATGATCCTCCGGCAGTCCCGGATACTCTCCGTTTAAAGAGAGCGCTTTGATCTCAATTATGTATCTCACCAGCCTGTTATCAAGTCCCTTGTGACACAGGGCCCTCAGCGACTGGTAAAGAAGCTTTAGCATTTCTTTCTCATCGTTGTTTTCTCTGGTATAGTAATCCATTATCTCCAGAAAATACATGCCATAGCAGGCGCCTTCGAAGTCCTCCCTAAGGGGAGCAAAATAATTGCTGATTGCCGCTTCCGACACAGAGTAGGAACTTCTTCCCTCATACAGTTTAAATTCGCCAAAACAAAAGGGATTGGTGGATGCCAGCAACCTGCTTCCCTGCTTTCTTGCTCCTTTGGCAAAGGCTGCTATCTTTCCCCTCTCCCTTGTCAGAATGACTATTCTCCTGTCATATTCCCCGAAAGGTTCCGCTTTTAATATCAGTCCTGTAACATTGCATAGATCCTGCACCTGAATCTTCTCCTTTATGAACAGGTTCATTGTTAGGCTTCTGCTTCAGGTAAGACAGATAATCCTCCACTCTTCCCGTTCTTAAAAATTGTTGCCAGTAATTTGTTTCTTTCATCTTGCGCCCCCTAATCAAAAGTATGATATTAGGGTTTACTTTTTTCTTTTTTCTATTCGTACTCCTTCTGATTGTAGCCAAAATTTTTTAGCAAAAATTCGCTGTCACGCCAGTCCTTTTTTACCTTCACCCAAAGCTGAAGATTTACTTTACTTTCCAGCATATTTTCAATATCTTTTCTGGCGTTCATACCAATCTTTTTCAGCATACTTCCCTGCTTGCCGATAATAATTCCCTTATGGGATTCCCTCTCGCAGATAATGGTAGCTTCAATGTCTACGATATTCCCGCGCCACTTCATCTTTTCGATGGTTACCGCAATGCCGTGCGGAATCTCTTCATCCAGACACCGCAACGCCTTTTCACGGATCATTTCCGCCACGATCTGCCGCTGCGGCTGGTCTGTAACGGTATCTTCATCATAAAAAGCCGGTCCGTACGGAAGATACTTCATAATACATTTGATCAGTTCATCCGTATTTTCTTTTTTTAATGCAGAAACGGGAACGATCTCATCAAAATCCATTTCTTTCCTGTAAGTATCGATAAATCCCAAAAGCTCTTCCTTTTTCACCGTATCGATCTTGTTGATCACCAGTATCACCGGGGTGCTCACTTTGGAAAGCTGCTCAATGATATGTTGTTCGCCTGCACCGATAAAGTTACTTGGTTCTACCAGCCAAAGCACCACATCCACTTCCTTCAAAGTACGCTCTGCCACATTTACCATATAATCCCCCAGTTTGTTTTTTGCCTTGTGGATTCCGGGCGTATCTACAAAGACGATCTGCCCTTCCTCCGAGGTATAGACAGTCTGAATTCTGTTTCTGGTCGTCTGAGGTTTGTTTGAAGTGATGGCAATCTTCTGTCCGATGAGGCTGTTCATCAATGTGGATTTTCCCACGTTGGGTCTTCCGATCAGTGTCACAAACCCGGATTTATACTGGTCATTCATGGTTAACTTTCTCCTTTGCGGCTTTCCTCTTTTTCCTCGCTTTTCTGATCAGCTTAATGATCAGTACAATCAGAATAATGACAACGGCCCACACTACCAGATAAGGCAGATTGATAATCAGTCCGATGAAGAAATTCTTAATGCCTCTGCCTACACTCTCAAGGCTGTCCACAAAACCGGTACTGATCTTTTCCCATGTGGTCTGCTCCTTCACAGGGGTCAGTTTTTTTACCTCATTCACGTTAAGATAAACGGTGCTGTAGGACACCTGATTATCCATGGTGCGAAGCTGAGATTCCATGCTCTCAATCTGATATCTCACCTCAGAGAGACGGCTCTCGATGGTGATGATATCCTCCACGCTCTCCGCCTGCTCAAGAAGCTCCAAAAGTCTTGCCTGCTCTGTTTCCAGTGCTTCCTTGTGGCTCTTCATATCCACATATTGTAATGTCACATCCGTGACACTTTCGTTTTTGCTGATCACATTGGAGCATTCCGCTACGGCTGATAAAAAGGCATCCAGTTTTTCCGCCGGAATCCGTAAAGTCAAACTGGAGTTTCTGTTGCTGTTCCCATAGTAATTGCTACCGTTATAGGTGTAGCTGGATTCCACATATCCGCCAAAGCTCTCCGTCTTTTCGGTAATGGTCTGCATCAGCACATCAAACTCTTCTGTTTCTACTTCCAGATCCACATTTTTGATCAGCTTTCTTGCAGTGTCCTTTACCTCAACTTCACTGCTTTCCGATCCGCCTTCTGCAGTCCCGGTCATCGGCTCCTCTGCATAGGAAGCTGTCTCATTCAGATAGATATCGTCTGTGGCATAATCATAGGCCGCTTCTTCCGCCATTTCCGTGGTCGCCAGAGCATAACCATCACTTTTACTTCCGGCTCCGCACCCGGAAAGCAGTGCACATACCATCAATAAGCTGAATCCGGTAACCATATTGTTATTCTTCTTCATTTTCTTTTCCTCCCTGCGATCCCCTAGTGAAACAGCTGCTCCACAGTCTTAAACATTTTGCTGTTTTCCCTAATTTTATCTCCGTTGCCCACAACACAAAGGCACTCCTCACTCATAAACGCTTCAATATAGCGGTACAGCCCTTTCAGCGTTTCGGCAGTGGTGGAAAGGAGTTCATCTCTTTCCTTCTGCAGTCTTTCCATGGGAAGCTTTGTCAGATAGCCTCCAAGTGAATAGCTGCCTTTTGTCTGCGGTGTCATAGGTACATCAAGTTCACTGACAGCGCCGATGATAAACTGGGTTACCGTACGCTCATCGGCATCATAATTCTTTACGTAATTCGCTGCCTGTCTGTATACCTCCACGGTTTTCTCCAGATTGGGATCACGGTAGGATACAAAATAAGCATCTCCGTTTTTGCCAAAATTGCTCATGCAACCGTAAGCGCCACCCTTGACACGAACCTGATTCCAGAGGTATTCGTATCCCATCATAACCTTAAGAACCTTCAAAGCACCCGTATAGGGAAGTCCCTTCTGAATAAAGTTTCCTGCACGGCACACATACTGGATCTGTCCGGCTGTCATAAAGCCCTCATTCTTCACGGTAAGCTCCGGCACGAAAGGTGTACCTTCCACTTTCTCTGTGAAAAGCGATCTCTTCAAAGCTTCTATCTGCTCTTCTATGCCTGCAAGGCCTTCCTTGGTTCCCGTATAATCAAACAAAAGATTTTCCGGCCTGAAAATGCACTTTACAAGCTCCTGCAGATTCTGTTTCAGCTCTTCCTTTTTCGCTTCAAAATTCTCATCCAGATCTTCCAGAAGCCGGTACTGGGGAATGCCGCTTATCTGCTCCGAAATAGCCGCCGAATTTGAAAAATAAGCCATAGCCCGGATGGCGGCAAGGGAATGGCCCGCACTCGTCATGGTTGCCTGCATTCTTGATTTTACCTCGGCAATCATCTCATGAAGACGCTTTTCGTCCTCAAAATCAGAAGTGAGAATAATCTCTTTCATCAGCTGCAGCGCTTTATCTCTGTTCTCGTAAAGCACCTTGGCTTTCACCTCCAGGGTTGCTTTACATTCGGAAAGGCAATCCGCATTTGTATAAGTGTTTACCACAAATCGGATTCCTCCGGTATAAATATTGACCTCGTTAAACAGTTCTCCGTAGCTGTGCGATGATGTATTCACCATCATCAGTACAGACTTAAGGATTCCCACATAAGGGAACAGCTTTGCCGGCACTTTGCCAAGATCGAATACAAGATTGAGATATCCGATTCCGTTGGTGAATATATCATGAACGAGCAAGGTGGTATCCGAAACCTTTTTCTCCTCGTTGACATAGGGTGTGGCCTCTTTCTTCATATCCTCTCTTGTCAGAAGAGGTATGGTCGCCAGCGCCTCCTTGGAGCTGGGCTCTTCCTGATAAGCTCGAAGTGCTTTGGTCTCCTCCACAATTTTCCTGATTTCGGCTTCGCTTAAGGAAGCTTTGTGGGCCTGCAGCTTATCATGAAGCAGCATGTCTTTCTTCGTGGTCAGTCCCTGTACCGGTTTCACGGTCATGATCGTCTTGTGAGGGTTTACAAGAATCATGGAAGAAATCAGATCTTCATAATAACCGGTCTCTATATCATCACGAAGCTGTCTATAGGTATCATTCGCTTCGATATGCATAAAAGGCGCACTCTCATCATAAAGCCAGCTGTCCAGTGCCTGAAGCCCCAGCATCAATCCTTTTGGATAGGAACCAAAGTCTCCTTCCCGATATTTAAATTCAAAATAATTGACAGCAGCCTTTAAAGCCTTTTTATCAAGACCATTCTCAGATAGCTTCTTAAGTTCATCCTCAATGATAGCGACAAACTGTTCTTTCTGCTCCATATCGGCATTCTTTGCCACAATGCTGAAATAGGGCTGGTAAATACCGTTTTCAAGGGTGCTGTACACATCCTTGCCGATTCCCGCATCGATCAGTGCCTGCTTTACCGGCGCACCGGGTGCCGAACAAAGCACATAATCCAGAATATCCATAGCGATATACAGCTTTTTATCAAGGCTGGACCCCATGGAAACATTATAGGTCAGATAAGTATTCTCTCTGACAGACTCATCCTCCATAATGGAGTATTCCTTTGTAAGCTCTCTGGGAGCTGTAAAAGCTGTCTGCTTTCCGATCTCCGAATCGACAGCAAGAGCTTCATAATCATTCAGATAATTCTCATCCAGGAAAGTCAGATACTCTTCCGCATCCAGATTACCGTAGAGATAAATGTAACTGTTGGAAGGGTGATAATATTTTCCGTGGAAGGAAAGGAATTCTTCGTAGGTAAGCTCTGGGAGCACATCCGGATCACCGCCTGATTCCAGACCGTAAGTGATGTCCGGGTAAAGAGAATTCATGATTTCTCTCTCCACCACATCATCGGGAGAGGAAAAGGCTCCTTTCATCTCATTATAGACGACTCCGTTGATGGTCAGATCGTCCTTTTCATCCTCCAGCTCATAGTGCCAGCCTTCCTGTCTGAAAATCTTGTCCTCTTTATAAATATTAGGATAAAATACCGCATCGAGATAGACATGGACCAGATTCTTAAAATCCTTGTCATTGCAGCTTGCCACCGGATATACGGTCTTGTCTGGGTAAGTCATGGCATTTAAGAAGGTATTCAGAGAACCCTTTGCCAGTTCAATGAAAGGATCCTTCACCGGGAAATTCTTAGAACCGCAGAGGACGGAATGCTCCAGAATATGGGCTACTCCGGTACTGTCCGCAGGGGGTGTACGGAAGCCGATATAGAAGACCTTGTTTTCATCATCATTTAACAGAAGCGTTACGTGGGCTCCTGTCTTTTTGTGCTTCAGAATGTAGCCTTCCGAATTTAAATCGGAAATGGTTCTCTTCTCTATGATTTCGTATGCCGATAAGTTTTGAATTTGATTGCTCATATTTGTTCCTTTCCAAACAAATGCCGCTTCGCGTCGCTTGTTTTCCTGCTGATGCGTTATAATATAAAAGAGCGAGCAAAAACGAAGTTCTGCCCGCTCAGTGTAAAAGGGGAATTTTACCGAGAGTAATAATCAAATCGGACATTCAATTATCTTTCCTTAACCCGTCCGCTTGATGTTGAATAGAGTATAGCAAATAAAATCTATTTATGCAAGTAAATTTTTCAAATTATTTCAAAAAATTCAAAAATCATACACTAAAGGTCATGAGGCCAAGTTTGGAGATGATAATTTCACGAATAATCATCCCTGACGCCTTTTTCCTGGCAAGATTACAGTCTGTCAGCTCATCCAGGCTCATAATCTTCTCCTCATATTTACAAGTCGTTTTACCAAAAAAAGACTTCTTTTCCGCCTGTACATTTACTTTTACCTTAATACGAAGCTGCTTAAAGGTATCGTAGAGAATCGTTCCCTTCTCCAGATAATAGAACTGGCTCTCCAGAGAGGTATCCTCTGTTGTTTCCGGAAGAAAATACCGTCTGATGATGGTTTTTAATTTAAACGGAACCATCTCCTGTTCCAAAAGCTCACCAAAGGTAAAGCGGGCTCCCAGATAGATATTTCCCGTATCCATCATCACATATTTAAAATCGTTATCCTGCAATTGTGCTGTCTTTTCTTCTGACATCTTTTCTCTCCAAATACATCCTGAAATATCAGGAGGGATTTTCTATTTCTTCAATCGTATAACCGCTGAGCTGCATCGCCTCTCTGATGGCGTTTTCTGACATGCCCGTCTCTGCAGAGAGCTCTTCCACCGTCACTTTTCTTCTAAGTTCCTCGGAAAGTTCTTTTGCCTTCCTTGAGACCTTTTTTACTTTACTTAAAACCTTCTTGTCCTTGTCTTCCTCTGCCATGTTTTCATTGATATAATCTTCCATGGCATCCATGATCATCTTGCCCAGCATGCCCTCCGCTTCCTTTGCGTGCTCCAGGCAGCCAAGCATGGTCACACCTATGGTAAGAGCCACATTGCCTTCCCCGATCAGATCCTCCAGAAAAACACCCTGCCCGGAATAAAGCTTTGCGATTTCCACTACCTGGGGAAGATAGATATTAATGAGTTTCTTCTGCGCCTGCGCTTCGCCCGCCATGGCAGATAACGTAATGGCTTCCTTCTCCCCTTCACTTACCTTTTCAAGAAGGGCAAGCTCCTTTTGATACTCTTCGAGATAGTTTATTTCTTCTTCCGAAAGGTATTCATCCGGATCTACCGGCTCACCAATGCCGATCTTATGCTTTTCCAGATAATCAAAGACAAGATCAAGCTGCTCCTTTGAAAGGGAAAGCGAGACAAACGCCTGCTCCACCTGCTCTCTCTCAATGCAGTTTCCCTGCTCCTTTGCCTGCTTTCTTATCTGTTCTAAGGTTTTTGCAAATAATACTTCCTGACTTGCTTCCATTTATTTATGATCTCCCTGATATTTTACATGTACATGAGTAAACAGATGATCCTGACAATACTCGTAATTTCCGTCACACTTGGAACAGAAACGGAATTCCAGTTCCGGATTGGTTTCCTCCGTTCTGCCACAGATGGCACATTTATGTCTTGTGATCTTTGCAGACTGCTTCACTTCTCTCTTGAATTCCTGTCTTCTCTTTACCTGCTTAGGCGACATATGGATCATATTTCTGCTGGTCAGGAAAAATACGATAAAGTTCAGCAGCGAAGCGCCGATCACAAAACGGTTGGCTGCATTTAAATATTTGTTGCCGACACCTGCAATAAATTCATAAACTAGCAGAACTCCATAAATGATTCCCAGAATTTTTACCTTGATAGGAATAAAGAAGAATAAAAGCACCTGCATATCCGGGAACGTCGCTGCAAAAGCCAGGAATATGGACATGTTCACATAATAAGTACTGAACATGGTTGACAAAACCGCAAAATAGTTTTCCGCTCCCATGGCAAACAGAATGTCTCTCTGGAAAAGATAGACAAAGCCCATCATGGCAAACGCACCCACAGCCGTAAAAATAATACCAAGGAAAAGATAAAGGTTATACCTGTAGGTTCCCCAGGTCCGTTCCAGTGTGGTTCCGATGGAATAATAAAAATAAAGCATGATCAGGGTAAAAAAGCTGAAATTTTCCGGTGGAATGATCAGCCATGTAATCAGTCTCCAAATCTGCCCCTTAAAAAGGATTGCATAGGGATTTAAGGTCAGGTAATTAAACATGATGGGATTGATCCAATTGATCAGATATCCGCATGCGTAAAACAGGATCAGCACCAATGATATATTTTTTATGGCGTATTTACCGAATTTTTTTTCAAAATTGCTCATAGGTTTCATAGAAAGCTTCCTCCATTTCAATATTATGATTCTACCATTCCTGTAATAAATTGTAAACTTGCCAAAAAAAATTTAAGAAACACACTATTTTTTCTTAACAGATTGTTTATTTTCGTGCGTTGCAATTTGCATATGAGTGTCGTATAATAACTAAATGTGTCGGTTTAACACGACATCATTATTAATAAGAAAGAACTCTTTACAGCGCAATTAAAAGAAAGGCGGTTATTTCATGGATAACAAGCATTATACACTGGGAATTGACATCGGTTCCACTACGGTAAAAATTGCCATCCTGGATGATGCACATCATATTCTCTTTTCCGACTACAAACGCCACTATGCCAATATCAGGGAAACTCTTTCCTCTTTGCTTGAGGATGCCTACAAGAAGCTTGGAAATATCACACTGCACCCTATGATCACAGGAAGCGGCGGGCTCACTCTTGCCAACCATTTGGGCGTTCCCTTTGTGCAGGAGGTTATTGCGGTTGCCACCTCCTTAAAGGAGCTGGCTCCCAAGACTGATGTCGCCATCGAGCTTGGGGGTGAGGACGCAAAGATCATCTATTTTGAGGGCGGTAATGTAGAGCAGCGTATGAACGGTATCTGCGCCGGCGGTACAGGCTCCTTTATCGATCAGATGGCCTCTCTTCTCCAGACAGATGCGGCAGGCTTAAACGAATACGCAAAGGATTACCATTCTCTCTATACGATTGCTGCCAGATGCGGTGTTTTCGCAAAATCCGATATTCAGCCTCTGATCAATGAGGGTGCCACCAAGGAAGATCTTTCTGCCTCCATTTTTCAGGCAGTTGTGAATCAGACCATCAGTGGCCTTGCCTGCGGAAAACCGATCCGCGGACATGTTGCCTTCTTAGGCGGTCCCTTACACTTTTTGTCAGAGCTTAAGGCTGCCTTTATCAGAACACTCAAGCTGGATGAGGAGCATACCATTGAACTTGACAACTCCCACCTGTTTGCAGCCATCGGTTCCGCGCTGAACGCCAAGGAAGAAGTTTTTTATACCATGGAAGAAATGGTAGGCAAGCTCTCTTCCGATATCAAGATGGAATTTGAAGTGGAACGTATGGAACCTCTTTTTGCTTCCGAAACAGAATACGAAGAATTCAAGGTGAGACATTCCAGACATCACATTGCCACCGCAGATCTTGCTACCTATAAGGGCAATTGTTATCTTGGCATCGATGCAGGAAGCACCACCACCAAGATTGCCCTGGTTTCCGAGGACGGCTCTCTTCTCTACTCTTTCTACAGCAGCAATGACGGAAGTCCTTTAAAAACAGCGATCCGTTCCATCAAGGAAATCTACAGTCTGCTCCCGGAAGGTGCCAAAATCGTCCGCTCCTGTTCCACCGGTTACGGGGAAGCACTGTTAAAGGCTGCTTTTCTGCTTGACGACGGCGAGGTGGAAACAGTTGCTCACTACTATGCTGCCGCCTTCTTTAATCCGGATGTGGACTGCATTCTGGATATCGGCGGACAGGATATGAAGTGTATCAAGATCAAAAATCAGACTGTCGACAGTGTACAGCTCAACGAGGCATGTTCATCAGGCTGTGGCTCCTTTATCGAAACCTTTGCAAAATCCTTGAACTACAGTGTGGAGGATTTTGCCCATACTGCGCTTTTTGCTGAACATCCCATCGACCTGGGAACACGCTGTACCGTATTTATGAACTCCAAGGTAAAGCAGGCGCAGAAGGAAGGTGCTTCCGTGTCCGACATCTCTGCGGGACTTGCCTATTCCGTTATCAAAAATGCGCTCTTTAAGGTAATCAAGGTTTCCAGTGCCTCTGAGCTCGGCAAAAATATTGTTGTACAGGGCGGTACTTTCTATAATGATGCTGTTCTTAGAAGCTTTGAAAAAATTGCGGACTGCAAAGCGATCCGGCCGGATATTGCGGGTATCATGGGTGCATTCGGTGCCGCTCTGATTGCAAGAGAGCGATACAGCGAAGGCTATGAGACAACCATGCTGCCCATTGAAAAGATCAATACCCTGCAATTTGAGACAAGCATGGCCAAATGTAAAGGCTGTACCAATAACTGTCGTCTCACCATCAACAAATTCACCGGAGGACGCCAGTATATATCCGGGAACCGTTGTGAGCGGGGCTTAGGAAAACAGAAAAATGAAAACGGAGTTCCCAATCTTTTTGATTATAAGCTGAAGCGGATCTTCGACTATGAGCCCCTTCCTGCAGACGAGGCGAAAAGAGGACGTGTCGGTATTCCCCGTGTTCTCAACATGTATGAAAACTATCCCTTCTGGTTTACCTTTTTTACAAAGCTTGGCTATCAGGTTGTATTATCTCCTGTTTCCAACCGTAAGATTTATGAGCTTGGCATCGAATCCATTCCCAGTGAATCGGAATGTTATCCCGCCAAGCTGGCTCACGGCCATGTGAAATGGCTGATCGACCAGAAGGTTGACTTTATTTTTTATCCCGCCCTCTTTTATGAGCGCAACGAGTCCCCGGAAGCCAACAACCATTACAACTGTCCTATTGTAACTTCCTACTCGGAAAACATCAAAAACAACGTAGAAGAGATCACCAGCGGTCAGATGCGCCTGCGCAATCCCTTTATGTCCTTCCGGGATGAAAAGACAATCTGTGACGCACTGACAGCGGAATTTAAAGAAATCAATACAGAGGAAATCATCGCTGCCGTTCATGAGGCCTGGAAAGAACTGGCAAACGCCAGAAAGGATATGCAAAAGAAAGGGGAAGAGGTTCTTACATATCTGAAAGAAACCGGCGGACGGGGCATTGTTCTTGCCGGACGTCCTTACCATATTGATCCCGAGATCAACCACGGTATTCCGGAGCTGATCAATTCCTACGGTATCGCTGTCCTTACTGAGGATTCCGTTTCCCACCTTGCGAAACCGGAACGTCCTCTTATCGTATCCGACCAGTGGATGTATCACTCCAGACTCTATGCCGCTGCAAGCTATGTCAAGACAGTGGATAACCTGGATCTGATTCAGCTGAACTCCTTCGGCTGCGGTCTGGATGCTGTTACAACAGATCAGGTAAACGATATTCTCTCCGGCTCAGACAAGATTTATACCTGTCTGAAAATCGATGAGGTCAATAACCTCGGCGCTGCCAGGATTCGTATCCGCTCCCTCCTGTCCGCAATACGTGTCAGGGAACAGAAGCATAAGGAACGCACCATTCGTTCCTCTGCCATCCACAAGGTTGTCTTTACAGAAGAAATGCGTAAGAACTACACCATTTTGTGCCCCCAGATGTCTCCGATCCATTTTGATGTCTTAGAACCTGCTTTCAATGCCTGTGGCTACAACTTTGAGGTTTTGCCAAATGACAACAAGCATGCGGTGGATGTGGGGCTTAAATACGTCAACAATGATGCCTGCTACCCTTCTCTCATGGTAGTCGGCCAGATCATGGATGCCCTTTTATCCGGCAAATATGATCTGAATAAGGTTGCTGTTATCATGACGCAGACAGGTGGCGGCTGCCGTGCTACCAACTATGTTGGATTTATCCGCAGAGCTTTGGAAAAAGCAGGCATGCCACAGGTTCCCGTTATTTCCTTAAATATGGCAGGGATCGAAAGCAATCCCGGCTTTCACCTGAACGCAGAGCTTTTAATGAGAGCTGCCTACGGCGCCGTATTCGGCGATATCTTCATGCGTTGTGTCTACCGTATGCGCCCTTATGAAAAGGAAAAAGGAAGTGTGGAGGCTGTTCATCAGAAATGGCTGAAACGCTGTCAGGAATTTGTTTCGGCGAAGCATATGAGCTTTTTCAAATTCCGCAAAATGTGCCGTCAGATGATTGCCGATTTTGATGCGATTCCGGTTACCGGTGAAGTAAAGCCAAGAGTTGGTATCGTCGGCGAGATTCTTGTCAAGTTCGCACCTGCCGCAAACAACCATCTGGTAGAATTGCTGGAATCGGAAGGTGCTGAAGCTGTGGTTCCCGACTTACTTGATTTCATGCTCTACTGCTTCTACAACCAGATTTACAAGGCTGACCATCTTGGTATGAGCAAAAAGGCTGCTCTCATCTCAAAGCTCGGCATCGATGCCCTTGAATTCTTGCGCGGCAGTGCCAGAAAAGCATTTGAAAAGAGCAAAAACTTTACGCCACCCGTACGGATCTATCAGACTGTGGAATACGCCAAAACGATTGTCTCCATCGGCAACCAGACCGGTGAAGGATGGTTTCTGACCGGTGAAATGGTGGAGCTGATCCACAGCGGTGTGAATAACATCGTATGTACCCAGCCTTTTGGCTGTCTTCCCAACCATGTGGTGGGCAAGGGTGTTATCAAAGAGCTTCGCAGGCAATACCCGTTAAGCAATATCGTTGCCATCGATTATGATCCGGGTGCCAGCGAGGTTAACCAGCTGAACCGCATCAAGCTGATGCTCTCCACTGCACAGAAAAATCTGAAAGCCCAGCAGGAAAAGGAAGCAACTGCATAAATTTTGATTAAAGCCACCAAGAGAGGGGAAACAAAATGATCAAACAGGAAATCAATGAAATCAAACGCCTTTTTACTCCAAGCAACTGCTCTATCACCAGGATCTGCGGCTGCTATGTGGACGGCGAGAAAAATAAGAAAACAGAATTTAAGGAAGCCTTCCTTTCTCTTCCGGAAGAGGAAATCTTCAAGTATTTTGAACTTCTTCGAAAAAATCTTTCGGGAAGTATCGGAAAAAATCTTTTAAATCTGGAGTTTCCTTTGGCCTCCGAGCAGGAAGGCGGCACACAGGAATTGCTGCTCCGCCTTCGCGACAGCAAATTAAAGGATGATGCCCTTTTGGAGGAATTTTACGATCGCATTATAGAATCCTATGAGTTTGTGGGCAATTATCTGATTCTGCTGATCCATGATGCCTATGATGTTCCGGGGAAAACCACAGACGGACTTACCATGGATGACGCTTCCGATACGGTATTTGAGTACATTATGTGCTGTATCTGTCCCGTTGCCCTGTCAAAGCCCGGATTAAGCTACGATAATGAAACAAACAAGTTCCATAATCGCGTCAGAGACTGGGTGGTAAACATGCCGGAAACAGGTTTTCTGTTTCCGGCCTTCAACGACAGATGTACGGATATCCACAGCACGCTGTTTTTTAACAAGAATCCGGAAGAACCTCATGCAGAGTTCGTAGAGGGAATCCTTGGTTGCTCTCTTCCTCTTTCATCAGGCGGTCAAAAAGAGACTTTCCAGGCCATCATTGAGGAGACTCTGGGCGATGACTGCGAATATGAGGTCATTAAAAATATTCACGAGAATCTGACGGAAATGATCGAAGAACACAAGGAAATTCCTGAGCCTTTAACTCTCGATAAGAAGGAGGTCAAAAATCTCCTTGAAAAAAGCGGTGCTCCCGAAGAAAAGATGGCCGACTTTGACAAGCTTTACGATGCTTCCGCCGGTGAAAATACTGCTCTCTTTGTAAGCAATGTGGCAAGCACACGCTCCTTTGAGGTAAAAACACCTGATGTGGTGGTTAAGGTTAATCCGGAAAGGGCAGATCTGGTCAATACTATGATCGTGGACGGAAAAAGATGTCTGGTGATTGAGATTAATGATCAGGTTGAGGTCAATGGGATCAATGTGAGAACTGCAATGAAGGGTGAGGATATGGAATCAAATAACTAATCTTGTTATCCATTCACAGCAATCAATCAGTGGCTCATGTGCACCGTGCACCAAATCGCCATGAATTGATTGCTGTGAATGAAAGCAACACTTTTTTCTATTTTGATTGTATATTATTTTTTCTTATTATGGAACAGCATTATGATTGCTGTAATGATGCCGCCAAGCGCAACAAAGAGTACCAGAATCCATATAAATATTGCCATGCTGTCACCGGTATCCGGCAATGAACGTTCAACACCGGCACTATAAGCATAGGAAGTGATTACATTTATCGATTCTATCAATAAGGCAAAAACAAGTCCCATCGTCTGTCTTAATCTCTTAAAAATTCTCTTCATAAACATACCCTTTACAAATTATTCAGAAAGATGATTTTCCTCTTAATCACACAAAATTCTCATGCAATTGCTAAATAATTTTATATCAATCAGTCTATAATTTCAAGTATCTCCTGAAGGTCTTTACAGTGCTCTCCTATTTTTAGTTAACGCTCCATAGGTTTACTTTTTTACTCATACTTAATTTTAAAATAACCTCCGGCACAAGTACCGGAGGTCTGTTTTATCTTGCCACAAAGTGGAGAGACTCGCCGCTTTTTTCAAAATCATCCATCCAACCAGCATCCGCTTCCTGGGTAAATGACATAATATGGCTTTCGTCCCCATTAAAAATCATGTAATTGAGCTGCTCATATGTCACACCTTTGAAATCATATTCCAGCTTTATTCTGATGCCATTTCTCTTATCGACTCTGACCTTATCATAAGAATGAATCTTTACATCGACTTCATCACCATAGGCATCAAGAAAATCCTCTTCCATCATCTTCTTATATTCATCTTTTGTCATCTGCGTGATGTCTTCATCACTTTCAGAGATTACATAACTGATGGTGGAAATATCCTTTGGATATGTCTTGTAAACATAAATTCCCTCTTCACCGCTAAGTGCTTTAAACCCTTTGGGCAATGCACAGGACAAATCGGCAGGTTCATACACTGTAGGTTCATCATCCTCTGTTCCGGGTAGAGCCGGCAATTCATTCACATCAATCTGATCATTATCAGAATCAGCAGTGGAATTATCCACTGCTGATTCAACATCAGTTGACTCTTGATCCTTCTTGTTACCACATCCTGTCAGTTGTGCTGTCAAAACTAAAGTAACAAGCAACAATATCAACTTTTTATACATTTTGTAACTCCTTAGTCCTCACGTTTCTTATTCTGTCTAACCTTTGCAAGTGAAACTGCCGCACCGCTTACAGATGCTCCAAGTGCAAGCATCCAGATGATGAGTGCCATGCTGTCGCCTGTCTGAGGTCTTCTACGCTTACCAAGTACTGCATACTGAGGACCGCGTCTTGCTCCGAGAACTGCTCCACCTTCCGGTACTCTCTTAGCACCTAATACTTCTCCAGGTGTAGGGGTAGGTGTGTTCGGTGTAGGTGTTGTGCTATCACCAGGTGTAGGTGTATCTCCCGGTGTGGGTGTATCTCCCGGTGTGGGTGTAGGGGTAGAATTAGGTACATGTGTATTGGTGATTACGAAGGTATCATCACTATAGCTTACTACATAACCATCAACTGAAACAGTTTCTGCAACAGTATATACGATTATCTTTCCTGCCTTCTTCTCATCAAGATCTGTCCATTGATAACTCCATCCACTGGCTGCACTCAGCACAACCGGATCACCATAAGCAACTCCATCTGCATACAGCTGAACGGTAATGGAAACTGGGCGAAGGTTATCTCTATTGCCATTGTCATTCCAGATCTTAGTAACTGTACGACTGGTCTTTCCAGGCGTATATCTGTTGGTAACATCATATCCATCAATAGTAGTCGAATATCCTTCTACCACATCCTCAGTAATTTTATAAACAATTTCTACGCCTTTCTCGAACTTAGGAAGATCTTCAAAGCTCCAACTCCAACCATCTGCCTCCGTTACTTCTCTGACCTCTTTTTCTGTTCCATTTGCCAAGAGACGAATGGTAATCTTTTCAGGTCTTAAGTTATCCTGGTTATCTGCATCATCCCAAGTCTTAGTTCCATTGATACTGATCACTTCAGGCTTATGAGTATTGGTTATGATAAGCGACTTACCATTTTCGGCTGCTTCCTCTTTGATTTCAGTCTCATAACCGGTTACCACATCTTCCGTAATAGTATAAACAATTTCAGATGTTATACCGTTTACTGTTTTGTACTTCGGAAGATCTGTGAAACTCCATGACCAGTTACCCTTTTCATCGGGTGTTACAACAATAACCTTATCCGATAAAGCCTCACCGTCTGCATAGAGACGAATGGTAATGCTTTCAGGTCTTATGCCATCCTGGTTATCTGCGTCATTCCATACCTTATTACCTGACAGCTCTACGGTTTCAGGAACATGCGTATTGGTTATGACAACATTATTTGCTGTTGTTTCCGTAATTATACTTGTATAATCTGTCAATTCAGTAACATTGCCATCTGCATCAACTGCACCTAATTCCTTAACAGTGTAATCAATCGTTCCGAGGAATCTGCTCTTAGGAAGGTTCTTCCATGTCCAGGTCCAATTATTTGTTGCATCCAGCTGTACAGGATCACCTACTTTTTTGTCAAAGAGCTTATCTTCATAAAGTTGAACAAGAATAGCTGTAGGTCTGAGACCATCCTGATTATCCGCATCATCCCACTCCTTTGTAACTGTAACTTCTGTCCAGTCAGGTGTGTAGGAGTTGATCACATCATAGCCTTCCACTTTCGCCGTGTAATCTGTCACCCTATCTTCAGATATGGTGTACTTGATTTCCTTACCGTCTTTATATTTGTCAAGGTTCTCAAATTTCCATGAAGGCCAATTTCCGTTTTCATCAGGCTCAATTGTACTCTCATCGATCTCTTTGCCATCTGCATACAGATGAATCACAATCTTTGAAGGTCTTGCTTCGTACTTATTGTCCTCATCATCCCAGGTCTTGGTTCCTTCAATGTCGATCTTTTCAGGAATGTGTTCATTTTCTACATCATAGCCATTAATGATCGTTTCATATTCTTTCACAGGATCTTCTTCTATAGTGTAACTGATCAGCTTTCCGCCGTCTTTGTACTTAGGAAGATCTGTGAAGCTCCACTTCCATCCACTTTCCTCAGTCACTACACGACTGTCAATCTCTGTACCGTCTGCCAGAAGCCAGATCTTGATACTTTCAGGTCTCTTTCCATCCTGATTATCTGCATCGCTCCAGGTCTTTGATCCTTCTACCTCAACAGTTTCGGGAATATGACTATTGGTAATGGTATATCCTATTGACGAATCTCCGGTAATTACTACAGTATATCCGTCAGGAACTTTAACTTCCTTTACACTATATTTAATATCCACTCCCTGTTTCATCTTAGGAAGCTTCGTCCATGTGTAGGTCCAGTTATTTGCTTTATTCAGAGTTACCTCTTCACCCCTTGCTGTATTATCAGCCATCAACTGTACCTTGATCTCATTAGGACGAATACCATCCTGGTTTTCTGCATCATCCCAAATCTTGGTCACTGTGATGCTGGTCTCACCGGGTGTATAGCTGTTGATTACATCATACTCATCGTAGGTAGTTGTATATTCGTCTACCACGGTTTCTCTTACAGTGTATAGGATTTCAGTTGCTCTTCCTTCCACATTCTTAAACTTAGGAAGATTTGTAAAGCTCCATGACCAGTCGTCTGCCTCCGTCACTGTCATTTCATCTACAGGTGTTCCGTCTGCAAGCAAGGTAATGACTATGCTCTCAGGTCTCTTTGCATCCTGATTATCTGCATCATTCCAAGTCTTGCTTCCTTCTACATCCACAGTTGCAGGCTTATGTGTATTCTTTACATCATATCCCTTTACTTCGGTTGTATAGCCTTCCACCTTATCTTCGGTTATCGTGTAGAAAATTTCAACACCGCCTTCACGATACTTAGGAAGATTTGTAAAGCTCCATGACCAGCCATCGGCTGCTGTCACTGTCTTTTCATCCACTTCTGTTCCATCTGCCAGCAGATTAATGGTAACGCTTGTCGCTCTAAGACCATCCTGATTATCTGCATCATCCCAAGTCTTGGAACCACTTACGCTTATGGTTTCAGGCATATGAGTATTTGTAATTACAGTTTCGGCATCCTCATCAATATGCTCAGCTGACATGGTATAACCTTCAGGAACTTCTGTCTCCTGTGCTGTATAGACAATCAGTTTTCCGTCATGATACTTGTCAAGTTCAGTCCACTTATAGGTCCATGCATTTTCAAGGTTCAATTCTGCTGTCTTTCCATCCAGAGCAACATTATCGGCATAGAGCTGTACGGTAATCGTCTCAGGTCTTAAACCATCCTGATTGCTGTTGTCAACCCATATCTTCTTCACAGAATATTCTGTATCTTCTGTTATATGAGTATTGGTTACTACAAAGCCGTTCTTTGCATCGCCTGTAATTACAGGTGTCTCATAGTCTGCCACAGGATCCTCAACTACTGTATAGGCGATTTCCACACCACCGTCTCTGTACTTAGGAAGTCCCGTAAAGCTCCATGACCACTTGCCGTCCTTACCGGCTGTTACGGTCTGAACTCCGGCTTCCTTCTCATATGACGTGCCCTGATCCGCAATCAGTCTGATGGTAATACTTTCGGGCCTTGCTCCATCCTGATTATTGTTATCATCCCAGATCTTTTCACCCTTTACTTCTGTTTCTTCCGTCTCATAAGTATTGGTGATTGTGATATCTGTTCCATTGATAATGTCGGTTTCATAACCGCTGATTCTGCTGATTTCCTTTACCCAGTACTTAACTGTCGTATTCTGTTTCTTAACAGGAAGATTGCCCCAAGTATAAGTCCAGTTATTGTCAGTATTTAAAGTAACTGCTTCTCCTCTTGTCAGGCTGAAAATACCAAAGCTTTCATACAGCTGTACGGTAATTGACTCCGGACGTCTGCCATCCTGGTCATCATTATCCTTCCAATCCTTGGTTACCGTAATGGAGGTTACGCCGGGTGTATAGGTGTTGGTCACATCATAACCATTTACCTCGGTAGTATAATCAAATACATAATCCTCAGTAATAGTATAGGCGATTTCCTTACCATCAGCATACTTATCCAGGTCTGTAAAGCTCCACTTCCAGTCACCATTTTCATCAGGTGTCACTATCAGGCTGTCAACTTCTTTACTGTCAGCATAAAGTCTGATAGTAATGCTTTCAGGTCTTGCTTGCTCTGCATCATTATTGTCAACCCAGGTCTTTTTTCCTTCAACCTTAACCTTTTCAGGTTTATGAGAATTGATTACATTGTAGCCGTCCACAGAAACTTCATAGCCTTCTACAGCTTCTTCTGTGATTGTATAAACAATATCTTTTCCGTTTGCTTTCTTAGGAAGCTTGGTAAACTTGAAGTTCCAATTGCCTTCCGCATCAGGTGTCACTGTCTGACTATTTATTTTTTCACCGTCTGCAAGCAAATTGATTGTAATGCTTGTAGGTCTCTTTCCATCCTGATTGTTATTGTCATCCCAGCTCTTGGAACCTTCGACTTCCGTTTCCTCAGGAATGTGTGTGTTAGTAATAACAGTAGTACCTGCCGTCTCATTATTATAAGAAACAGTATATCCGGATACTTCTGTTTCCTTTGCCTCATATCTGATGGTCTTTCCGGCTTTCTTCTCATCCAGATTCATCCACGTATAAGTCCAGCCATTTGCCGCATTCAGTTCAGCAGTCTTACCTTCCACAGGTTGACCATCTGCATAAAGCTGCACATAAACGGTAGCAGGCCTGATGCCGTCCTGATTATTTGCATCGCTCCAAACCTTCTGTACACTCAGACTGGTCTTGCCGGGTGTATAGCTGTTCTCTACATCAAAGCCTTTAACATCTGCCGAGTAGCTGCTTGTAATCTCTTCCGTTATTGTGTAAATGATCAGACTGCCATTTGCGTATTTGGGAAGATTTGTAAAGCTCCATTTCCATCCATCAGCTTCCGTTACTGTCTTACTCTGTACAGTCTCTCCATTTGCCTGAAGGTGAATGATAATGCTATCGGGTCTCACACCGTCCTGATTGTTTGCATCACTCCAGGTCTTCTCACCACTTACACTGGTTTCTTCCGGTATATGTGTATTTTCCACATCGTAACCATTTATAGATGTCTTATATTCTGCCACAGCATCTTCGGAAATTGTGTAAATGATCAAATGTCCGCCATCTCTGTACTTAGGCAGCTCTGTGAAGCTCCATTTCCAGTCATCTGCTTTCGTCACAACCTTGTAATAATTGGTTTCCGTGCCGTCAGCAAGGAGTCTGATGGTAATGCTGGAAGGTCTCTTTCCATCCTGATTATCCGCGTCGCTCCAAGTCTTCTTACCGCTCACACTGGTCTTCTCAGGTGTGTAGCTATTCGTAATCGTTGTGGTATGCGTTTTGGCATCGGTTGTTGATGAAACAGTGTATCTTGTAATTTCTCCAACTTCCTTGGCGGTATAAGTAATTGTCTGACCGTTACTCTTTAAGTCAAGTCCTTCCCATGTATGGCTCCAGTCATTTGCTGCATTCAGAGTAACTTTGGAATCAGTAACCAGATTTCCGTCTGCATATAATTCAACTTCAATCGCATCAGGTCTTATGCCGTCCTGATTGTTATTATCATTCCATACCTTCACTACGGAATGAGATGTCTTCTCAGGAGTATAGCTGTTCTTAATTACTGTTCCCTCAATCTTTGTTGAGTAATCATTAACTGCGTTTTCTGTCACGGTATAGACGATCGGCTGTCCGCCATCTCTGTACTTGGGCAGATTCGTAAACTCATAAGTCCAGTTGCCATCTGAATCCGGCTTCACTACCATACTCTTTACTACTTCATTGTCAGCGAGCAGATTTACCGTAATGCTCGTAGGTCTTATGCCATCCTGATTGTTGGCATCATCCCAAACCTTGCTACCTCTGACACTGGTGGTCTCAGGGGTATGCGTATTCTTTACATCATATACAGTCACAAACGGCTTATATCCATCTACAGCTATTTCACTAATCGTGTAGCTGATTTCATCGCCTGCCTGGTACTTGGGAAGATCGGTAAAGCTGTATGCCCATCCGTTGTCCTTTGTCGCCTTTGCAGTTCTGTATTCTTCACCATTTGCAAAAAGTACAATTGTAACCTCAGAAGGTCTTATACCATCCTGATCATTATTATCATCCCATGTCTTTAAGCCGCTGATCTCTATGGTCTCAGGGATATGTGTATTGGTAATTGTTGTAGTTCCATTTGCAGTTGCAGGCTCAGAGGTCTCATAACCTGTTACAGTACCAATTTCTTCTGCGGTATAAGTGATCAGCTGACCTGCCTTCTTCAGATCAAGATCCGTCCACTCATGACACCAGTTATTGGATGCATCAAGTGTAACCTCAGAACCGTCCACAGCTACACCGTCAGCCAAAAGCTGTACTCTGATGGATACCGGTCTCACTCTATCCTGATCATTTCCATCTTCCCATACCTTGACAACGCTATGGTTCGTCTTGCCGGGTGTATAGCTGTTGGTAATTGTCGTACCATCAATAGAGGTAGAATAACCGAGTTCTTTCAGTTCCGTTACCTCTTCTGTTACTGTATAAACAATTTCCCTACCATCTTTAAACTTATCAAGATCTGTAAATGCATAAGACCAACTGCCGTCTTCTGCTGCACTGATTGTCATACTGTCAACCTTAGTGCCATCTGCAAGAAGGTTCACGGTAATGGTTTCAGGTCTCATTCCATCCTGATTGTTCTTGTCATCCCAAACCTTAATACCACTCACACTGGTCTTTTCTGGTGTGTGAGTATTCTTTACATCAAAACCAGTAACCTCTGTGTCATAACCGAGGATTTCTTTTTCGGAAATGGTATAAACAATCTTCTGACCATCTTTATATACAGGCAGATTTGTGAAACTCCATGACCAGTTATCAGCTGCTGTTACATCTTTCGTTTCTTTTACATTGCCATCTGCATAAAGTGTGATCTCGATCTTCTGAGGTCTTAAACCATCCTGATTATCTGCGTCATCCCATGTCTTAGCACCACTTATGGTGGTAGTTTCCGGTGTATGGTTATTGGTGATATTCATACCGTTCTCGACAGGTACATAGGAAGGCGTATATCCTTCTCTAATACTGATTTCTTTTACGGAATATACAATCTTCCTGCCGTTTGCCTTTTCATCTAATGGATCCCAGGTATACGTCCAGCCATTTGCCGCATTTAAAACAACAGGATCGCCATATTCGACACCGTCTGCCAGAAGCTGAACAGAAATTTCCGTAGGTCTGATTCCATCCTGATTGTTGCCATCTTCCCAGTATTTCGATACAGTGTAATTCGTCTCACCGGGTTTGTGCTTATTTGTAACAGTAAAGCCGCTCTTCACAGATCCTGTTACCGTTGAAACATATCCATCTATCGATTCCTCAACAACAGAATATACTATCTCAGTACCATTTGCATATTTATCAAGATCCGCAAAGCTCCATTTCCATTCGGTTGCTTCAGAAGCTGTTGCTGTCCTGCCGGTATTTTCTCCGTTTGCATACAGAGTGATAACAACAGTTTCAGGTCTTACACCATCCTGATTATCATTGTCATCCCAAGCTTTTATACCGTTTATAGAAATCTTTTCCGGTATATGCGTATTGGTAATGACATAACCTTCTGCTGCTGTTCCTGTAATTACAGTTGTATAGCCTTCAACCGCATCCTCTGTTACCGTATAATTGATCAACTGACCATTTGCATACTTATCAAGATTCTCAAATTTCCATGCCCAGTTGTCATTCTTGGTGGCTGTTGCCGTCTTTGTAGTGTCAACGCCATCGGCGAACAGATGAACCGTAATGCTGTCAGGTCTTAAGCCATCCTGATCATCATTGTCAGTCCAAATCTTGCTTCCGCTGATGCTGGTCTTTTCAGTATCGTGCTTATTGGTGATTATAATTTTAGTACCTTCAGGTTCATAGGAAACCGTATAACCACCGGGTACAGACACTTCCTTAACTGTATAGCTAATCTTTGTTCCGGCATTCTTCTCCAAAAGGCCTGACCAGGTATGCTTCCATTCATTTGTCTCATCCAATGTTACAGTTGCGCCACTCGGCTCGCCGTCAGCATATAACTGTACCTGAATAGATGCAGGTCTCTTTCCATCCTGATTATCGCTATCAACCCAAACTTTTTCAACGCTGATGGATGTCTTTCCAGGTGTATGCGTGTTAATAATTTCAAATCCGCCAGTTGCACTGCCTTTAATTTCAGTTGAATAATCTTTTACAGGATTTTCTGTCACAGTATACTGAATGAGCACACCCTTATCATTTACATTCTTATACTTGGGCAGATTGTCAAAGCTCCATGACCAGTTGCCGTCCTCTCCGACTGTTACAATCTTTTCATGCACTTTCTGACCATCCGCAAGTAGATTCACGATAATCTGAGTCGGTCTTACCCTGTCGCGATCGTCGTCATCATCCCATGTCTTGGTACCGCTGATGCTCGTAGTTTCCGGTGTATGCTCATTGATAACCGTAAAACCTGCTGATGCAGAACCTGTGATATTGCTTGTATACCCAGGAACCACTAATTCTTCAATCGTATAATTGATAAGTTCACCATTTGCATATTTATCAAGATTGCCAAAAGTCCATTCCCAGTTGTCATTTGCGGTCACAGTCTTGCTGTCAACCTTTGTGCCGTTTGCCAACAGATTAATCGTAATGCTAGAAGGTCTCACACCATCCTGATTATTGTTGTCATTCCATGTCTTTGTACCACTGATGCTTGTGGTTTCCGGTGTATGGCTGTTTGTCAAAATATAACCGGTCTCAGCATCACCGCTCACCACAACTTTATATCCGCCGGGTACTCTGACCTCTTCTACCGTATATTCAATCACCTTTCCGGCTTTCTTTTCAGCCAGATCAGTCCATGTGTAAGACCAATTATTCTCCTCATTCAATGTAACAGGGGCTCCCTCTGCCACACCGTCAGCTTTTAACTGCACTTCAATGCTGGAAGGCCTCACACCATCCTGATTATTGCTATCAGACCAATCTTTTCTTACAGAAATATTGGTCTTACCGGGTGTGTGCTCATTTCTGATATCATAATCGCTGTAAACGGGCGAATAACCTGCCACTGCATCTTCTGTTACCGTATAGGTAATTTCTACGCCATTCTCATACTTGGGCAGATCTTTCCATTCGTAAGCCCAGTTATTCTCAGATGTCACAATCTTGCTGTCAGTCTTTACCCCATTTTTGAGCAGATTAACCGTAATACTTGAAGGACGGATGCCATCCTGGTTATCACTGTCACTCCAGGTCTTCTGACCACTAATATCTACTGTCTTGGGAATATAGCTGTTTGTTACATCATAACCATTTACAATTGTTGTATATGACTTCACTTCATCTTCCGTTACAGTATATCTGATTTCCACACCATCTTTATACTTATCAAGATTTGTAAATGTCCATGCCCAACCGTCACTTTCGGTCACAGTCTTGCTGTCAACCTTTGTGCCGTTTGCCAACAGATTGATTGTAATACTCTCAGGTCTTGTTCCATCCTGATTATTGCCGTCATCCCATGTCTTTGAGCCACTGATCTGTATCTTCTCAGGCTTATACGTATTGGTAATGGTTGCTGCACCATTCTGATTGTTCTGATTAATCGAAATATTCTGGCTGGTATAAGTTACTGTATAAGGGAAAGTCAGTCCATCGTAAGCAACAGCATTTCCGTTTGCATCTGTTTCTTCCAGCGTATAAGTGTCGAAAGGAAGATTCTCAATTTTAACAGTTGTTCCGGCAGTAATTTTAAATACCGTAGAGTCATCTCTGGAAACAAAATTTCCATTACTGTCTTTTAAGGTGAAATAGAATGTTCTTGTATCAGTTGTACCACTGATTGCCTTAGTAACAGCGATAGAGCCTTGATCCAAATAACTGTTTTTAAACGTAAATACAAAACTATTTCTGTCAAAATCTTGATATTCACCATCTACAGAAGTTTTATAAGATGTAGAAATAATCCTGGCTGTGCTTACAGCAGTTGCTTCGTCATGGCTATACTGAACATCTACTTTTACATAATAAATGGTATCATCATAAGTCACACCCTCAACCGGTGTATCAGGAACAATTTCTTTTACTTCATATTCATAAGAAACTGTACTTCCCACCTTACTTGAATCATAAGGGAATCTGATTGTTCCAAAGGAAGATCCTCTGGAATTCGCAGTCAAAGTGACTCTATGATTTTCAGGAGTAGGTGCACCATTAAGACCATCAAATTCAAATGTATAACCGGTACCGTCCGGCCAATTATTATCTGTAAAGCTCTTACTTACGCTGAACTCAGTACTGTCACCTGAGGTCTTTCCCGTAAAGTCCGTACGGTGTGTTTCTGCTGTATTGTGCACATTTTCTGCAATAATAGTACCATTCAGGTTCTGAGTTGCATTGACAGTAGCTCCTAATGCTATAATGCATCCTGTCATATTTTTAGCCGTAATTGTAGATTCAGTACAATTTGTAAAGTTCCAAATCACCTTACCAGCCTCAAACGTAGTTACTTCATTTGTACTCTGTTGCTTGCCATCGATATAAACATAAGCTCTTTCAGGAAGGGTAACATTGCCTCCACCACAATCAACATTAATGATAATACTTCCCGTATGTCCCGCAGAAAAACCGGTAAAATTAATATCGCCAGATGGAACCTCTGAAGCTTTCCAATTAATCACCCCAACACCATCAGGATTGATCAATTCATAATTATTCCCAGACTGAGAAATATTAGCACTGCTCTTTGCAGCCAAATCTGAAGAAATTCCAGAAATTTCCTCTTCAACTGCATCCAAATCAATATATTCACTTGTTGCAGAATCACGATAGAAAACTTTCGGTTTATCCATCTTCGTTCCATTAATTGAAATTGCATTGCCATTATCAGCTGTTCCAAAGACATTGCTATTGCCGACTACAAGAGGATTTTGGGAATCAGATGCACTTGTAGCATTAATTTGTGCATAATTACCGGCAATGTAAGATACCTCATCTTTGTAATTATTGGTACCAAAGTTCGAACCAGCATATAAATCATTGCAAAGGACATTACCATTGGTATGTGAGCCAAGAGTTGCTGTGCCAAAAGCTACAATATGGAAATTTCCGGCAACACCAAGTGCGCAACTCTGATCATAATAAATAGATTGTTCAAAAGTTTCAGCAGCACTGTCAACATAATGATACTCTAATTTGATTTTATCTCTTCCACCAATTTCTGCCAAATCAGCTTCAGTCAAAACATTCTCAAATTCATAATATCCCTTCTCTGTTTTTATCCAGTCTTTTTCAAAGGAAGGGGTATTATTTTCTACTGTCATAGCTACCAGTGAGAAATCACTCAGGCAGAAATCAGCCTGATCTGTACTTCCACTCAGTGAGATAGAGTCAGCTACCACTTCCACCTTTATATCACTTGCGGAGATATCGGTTGCATCAGCTGTAGTTGCTACAGCTTCCTTGACAGAATCCTCCAAAGGCAGATGCACAACACTAACATCCTTGGCTTCGGCAGCACCAAGGTCTTCTGACAACTGGCTCTGCTTAAATACGAAGGAAATATTTACCATACCTTCTGCAGGCTGGTACTCTACCAACTCACCCTCTACAGTCTCACCGTTTTCGTCAACCGGTGCTGCAAGGAAAGCGATATCATAAAGTAAGGTATTCTCTTCTGTATATTTCTTTGCATCACTATCAGAAGATTCCTTAGAATCTCCGATCAGATCAGCATTCTCATTCAATGCTTCCATATAAGCATCATAATTGTAATCACTGGATGAAGGGGTTACAGGTGTTACTATGAACTCTGCGTCATCAGGGATTGCATTTGCATGCTGCAAGGTGGCGGTTACCAGAACCTTGCTGTCCTCATAGGTGTAGACAGACTTCTTGCCGTCACTGTACTCAAAGATAACGGTGGTATCTTCCTTGATCTTGGTCCAGGTCTCGCCGTCTGTGGTATAGGAATAGATACATTCCTTCTCTTTATCCTCTAATTCTGCTGTATCCTTGGTTACTTCTCTCTTTAATCCGGTAATGATCTCCTTGTCAATGGTTGCCTTGACATAGGTATACTTGATTACCTTGAACAGACTCTGGCGAACCTGTACTTTTGCTACCGGAGGGGTCTCGGGATCATCAAGAACGAGTTCATCAGCGTCATCAAAGATCTTGGAGATATCCATGCCGGTATACTTCTCTGCAATCTCATCACCAAATTCATCCACGATGGAGGCGTCAACCGCTACAACAACATCCTCCTCTTCATAAACAAGAGTGATTTCTGTATCTTCCTCGATAGCTACACTTTCACCAGCTTTTGTCACAAAGGAATAGGAATAAACAGCTTCCTCAGATGAGTCTGTCTCATCAGTTGCTTCCTTGGTAAGAGCTGTGATAACAGCACCGTCAATGGATGCTTCCTTAAATGCATAGCCTTCCACTGCGACAGGTGCTTTTTCGGGATCATCAAGTACCAGTTCATCCTCGAACTCAGGAAGGACTGTATCTGCATAGCCTTCAATTGCAAGACCTTCCTCGTCAACGATGTTCAGTGTAATTTCAACTTCTTTTACCTCTGCTTCATAAACGAGAGTAACCTCTGTATCCTCAGTTACCTCTACATCTGAGCCGCCAGCAGTATAGAAATAAGAAGTAACTTCTTCGCCTTCCTCGTCTGTCTCTGTTTTCTTATTAATAGAAGAAACTACTGTTCCATCAATTGTTGCTTCTACATATTCATAACCTTCAATTGTTTCAGGTGCTTTTGTTAAATCTAATGTATTTTCAAAGGTAAGGGGTTTTGATTCGTAGCCTTCAATTGCATTGCCGTCCCGGTCTACGAAGGACGCAGTGAACTTAACCGCTGCTGTTTCCTCTTCATCGGTCTCGTCCTTGGTATATTCAAATACGATGGTGATGTCATCTGTAAGTTCCTTCCACTCTGCGCCGTCAGAATAGCTCATGGAAGTAGTTTTAGTGATCTTGGTAACAACCATCTCACCATCCACATCGCTCTCTTCTTTTTCCTCTGTGGTTTCCTTCTTAATAGAAGTAACAGCTTCTCCGCTTTCAAGAGCTGCCTTGTCTGCAAAGGTATAGCCTTCAATCACAGGTGCCTTGGCAAGCACATCAACAGTGCCGCTTACGTCGATGGTAAAACTTTCAGAGCCTTCGATTGTTTCTCCGCCTGCCTCACATACTGCTGTAACCTGCACGCTGTTATCTACTTCTACAACTTCTGCTTCCTTCTGTTCTACAGTTTCTACCTCTTCTTCTGCAGCTTCTGCACCCTTGCAGTTCTCTGTAAGGAAAGCTTCTGCATCCTCTGCAGTTTCTGCATGTGAGCATACCGGACAATCGGAATTAAATGCATCTGCAGTACACTTGTCTGTACAGATACATTCTGTATTCTCCGGATTCTCCTCAGGCTGTGGAAGAACAGCTACGATGTTCTCATCGTCACCGATCAAAGTCTCATCTGCCGGTGTCTCCGATGCTTCGGGAGTCGCTGTTTCTTCTTCTCCCGCAGTCTGATCATCCTCACTATTCTCTGCAAGAGGCTCCTCATAATCTGTTATAATTTCCTCTTCGCCGGATCCGTATGATTCTTCATAAGAGCCGCCTTCGTCAACAGACTCTGACGATTCCTCCTGCTGTGCTGCCATTTCTTCAACTTCCTCCACAGACATCTGAACAATGACATTATCATCATTCTCATCTGCATAGGAAATGAATACATTGGTTGCAACGATCACTTCCACCAGCAAGATTGCGATCATTCTCTTCATTCTCTTTGAAAGAACGTACACTCCCGTCAGCATGTAAGCAAGCACTTTTTTAACTTTCTTTGTAAACTTACCCATACCCTTTGTCTCCTTTTTTAATGAATTCCCTTTACTTTTTGGTAATTTCAATTGCGCACAAAATAGCATAGCTATAGTAAGAGCTATTTTGTTACTTATATCCTATAACAAGATTTGGGCGGTTTCAAGTACTTTTAACCTATTTTTGATGATTTGTAACTTTTGAACAATTCAATTTTAAAAATATTCTGCTCAAAAATTTGCATGAACTGTTTTTCAGTGTTTTTCTTATTTTAAAGCATTTTATTGTATCACATTTTTCTAAATTTTAGCAAATAATTAAAATTATATTGATCACTCTATTCGCCTTATTCCGGACGTTATTTTGAATATATATATCGTCATTTCGTTTTTCCGTCTTTATATAAAAATATAATGCTAATAACTCTGCTTTTTAGTCTTTTATATCTTGGTTATTAGCATTATATTGATATTTTCATATATTATTATTTAGTTTTATTGGATTCATTATTCAAATCAAAAAATCTTTTTTGTGCAATTTTACTAAAATTTTGCTTACAGATTCGTGTGATTCATAGAATATAAAGTCCGTTTCGTTCTTCCGGGAGCGTTTTTATCATTAATAAGCCGTATCCCTTCTGACAAATTCCGGCATTTCGCCTTTCAGGAATACAAAGCTGGCAATTGTCATGCCATCTACGCTCTTCTCCGGTTTAAAGTACACCGTAACGGAATAGCTTTCCTCTGACGGCGCATCCATGCTCCATCCCGAATAAATCCAGTCTGCAGGATACAATTTCCCACAGAGCTGACGGATATCCTCTTCCCCGTCATAAACCGCATTGCGGATATAATCCGAGGTATCTGCAAAGTATTCCTGTTCTCTTCCCATTGCAAGCTTTGTATCCACATTATAAGAGTCATACGCAATGTAATCCGACTGTTCCTGGATTTCATAGTTGTAATTGGTGACCTGAATCTTTTCCACATCCTCCGGATTCAGGAAATCTTCCATATAAACGCCTTTCTCCTTCAGATATTCCACGCATCTTGTGTAGAAGGGATAAATTTTAATCTCCGATTCTCTGTAGGAAGTGTAATTTGTATATCTCTTTTCCACACCCAGTCTGAGGCTTCCTGTGGGGATGCAGTCTCGCATTTCCGAGAAGCGTAACTCCCTGATATCCTCCTTATAAAGGGCAAGAAGCTGTGATGCCTCTTCTCTTGTAAATTTGTCATAATAGATATTGGAACCATAATAAGCAGTCACCTTATTCGCTTGATTTGCCAGAATATTATCAAGATTTTCCGCCACACTGATATAAGCACCGTCAATATATTCTTCCGAACCTACAATCCTGTCAAGAAGCTCCCTGGTTTCCGGATCATCCATATTTACATAAATTCTCCTGCTTACCGTTCTTCTGCCGCCAATCCTGTAGACCACTTCCATGGTATACCATTCTCCACCTGTCTCGTCATCATAAAACTGATGCATATCTTCACACTCTGCGATTGCATCATTGGAGTTCTTTAACAGCTTGTTCACAGCACCGATATCTGTCAGATACATATGGTCCATAATAAAATTTTCTTTTGCTACATATTCCAGATCTTCATTGAAATAGTTGTCTCCGTAATAGCTGTAATCATATGGGGTAATAAGCGCCGCACTGGTTACTTCCTCCGTCTTGGGGAGATACCTGTCATATCCGAACACATCATACCGGAAGATCAGAAATACAACAGCCACTGCCGCCGCCGATATCAGAATGTGCCATTTTTTGTGAAAGATCCCTTTGATGTCAAATTCATAGATCACCTGAATCAGACAGCAAATCACCAGCAGCACAATGACCATGGAGAAAAGAACAAATCCGATGCCGCCGCCTCCCCAGATCGGGTCATATCCCACAATGTCAGCTACAACATATCCCGCCAGCAATATCACAGGGATTGCAATCACGATCTTGATCACAGACTGCGGTGCCCTGAAAGCAAGCGCTTTTCCCGCTGCTTCCGAAGGACGCTTCAGGTAGCAAAGATAAGCCACAAGTCCGATTAAAAGTGCAAATCCCAAAAGGAAGATGGCTGTGACCAGACCGTTGCCAAGCCTCTCCTTATACTTCATCACATACTTGGCATAAATCGCAAAGGGAGAAAGCAGGGGAATGATCATGTCGTCCTGATAGACAAAGGTTTTATAAAACATATCTTTATAGCCCGAAATCAGTGTTCTCACCGCCAGCTCATAGAGGCAAAATACTGCTACGCCAAAGCAAGTAATGATCACATTTCCTGTCATCATCACTGCAAGGATTGCAAGATGATACACACCAAGATACACACAAAACATAAGACTGAAAGCCTGTACGCTCTCTCTGACTATTTCTGACGTCAATAGTCCGTTTCCGGCGGCAATCAGCCAGCCAAACAGGGTGCCAATCAAAACAGGAAGTAAATAGACCATCACGCCATTGATCCAGATTGTGGCAAATCGCCTGCTCTTTTTCACCGGCATCCCCAGATAAAAATCAATTTTTCTCTTGCTGTACAGATAGCTGAAGCCCTGAATCGCACTGATGATGGCAATGACGGCGATTGCTGCAAGCAAAAGATAATTTTCCACTCCGAAGCACACTTTCATCCTGTTTATCAGGTCCTGATGGAGAGCATCCCTGCCCAGTGTCTCGCCAAGAGACTCAATCAGATAGGCCTCGCTCGTCTTGCCTCTGCTGATATCCATGGCAACTGCCGTGGGAAAGGCAATCACAAAGACGAGTGATGATACCAGCCACAGCCAGATTCGTCTCTTGTTATTTTCTTTTAAACTAGCCCAGAATGAGTTTTTTGATGTCATAACCCACAACCTCCGTTTCGCTGATAAAGATTTCCTCCAAAGACAAAGGCAACGCTTCAAAGAAAACGGTGTTGACCGTTGCAAAGATTGCCAGTATCTCTGCCTTGTTTCCCCTCACGGTAAGGGTATTTAAAGAACCTCTCTTTTCATTTTTCATGATATCCAGAGAGGAAATCACCTTTGCCTCATCTTCCGGTGAACTGAATACGCACTGGATCTTCTGGATATTGCATTTCATATCCTCCAGATCCTTTGACAGAAGCACACCGCCCTTGTGAAGAAGTCCCACATGATCACAGATGTCCTCCAGCTCTCTTAAGTTATGGGAAGCGATCACCGGTGTCATTCCCCGCTTTTCCATTTCACTTGCAAAAATGCTTTTGATTCCCTGGCGCATCACCGGATCAAGTCCATCAAAGGTCTCATCGCAGAGCAGGTATTTGGCATTGCTGCACACACCGCAAAGCAGTGCCAGCTGTTTTTTCATTCCTTTTGAAAACGTGTTGATCTTGCGTTTTTTATCCAGGCCGAAATTCACCAGGTAATTGTAGAAATCCTCTGTGGCAAATTCCGGATAAACAGTGGACAAATATTTCTGCATATCCATGGCATTGCTGTTTGCAAAGAAATAAGGTTCATCTGCAATAAAATATATCTTGCTCTTCGCTTCCATATTGTCGTAAACAGGAATCCCGTCGATGGCGATCTCTCCCTCGTCCGGCTCCAGAACCCCCGCCACCATACGAAGCACTGTACTTTTACCGGCGCCGTTTGTCCCGATTAGACCAAACACCGTATTCTCTTTGATGGAAACGCTGACTTTGTCTACGGCTTTGATGCTGTCAAAGGCTTTTGTTACATTTCTTATTTCAATCATATCTTCCTCCACTCCCTGATACCATTCATCAGTTCCTCTTCTGTCATCCCGATGGAAATGGCTGTTTTACAGATCTCTCTCAGTTGTTTTTGAATTTCCTCTTTATACCGGTCGATCAGCTTCTCACTGCCGGAAGCAAAGTTGCCTTTGCCTTTTACGGTATAAATATATCCCTGACGCTCCAGCTCCCCGTAAGCCCGCTGTATGGTATTGGGATTTAAAGATAGTTCCACCGCCAGATTTCTCACAGACGGAAGCTTCTCATCCCGCTCAATCACACCCTTCAGGATCAGCAGCTTAAATCGCTCCACCACCTGTTCATAGATCGGACGGCTGTCCTTTAAGTCTATGAATATCATACCTTACCCCTTTCTCAGAAACTCTGCCTTCTGTGTACTAGCATTAATAATACACCCTTGTTATTTTCATACTAGCAAACAGGTAAATCGCTGTCAATTCACGGTGTGCAATGTTAAGACTATCTTTAGGTTCTCTTAAGATTTATCTTCTGTGGAAACACATTTAAGACGCGCAAACAAAAAAAGGACGCCCATACACACGCATGGGCGTCCAGAATTAAAATTCATTTTCAGTGCATTTATTTTTTGATCAACAGAGATTTTCCTGTCATCTCTTCCGGCTGCTTCATTCCCATCAGTTCAATCAGAGTAGGTACAATATCAGCCAGGCATCCGCCTTCTCTTAAGGTGTATGCAGGATCTGCATTCACAAGAATGAAAGGAACCGGATTGGTTGTATGAGCGGTAAAAGGTGCACCTGTCTCATAATCAACAAGCTGCTCGGCATTTCCGTGATCTGCACAGATAAACAACTGTCCGTTTACTTCCTTAATTGCATCGACTGCTTTGCCAACACACTCGTCCACTGCCTCAACAGCCTTGATGGCAGCCTCTTCCACGCCGGTATGGCCTACCATATCAGGATTTGCAAAGTTAATAATGATCACATCATATTTCTGGGATTTGATTGCCTCAACAAGTCTGTCGCAGACCTCATAAGCGCTCATCTGAGGCTTTAAGTCATAAGTTGCAACATCCTTAGGGGAATTTACCAGAATTCTGTCCTCTCCCTCATTCGGTGTTTCCACACCACCGTTGAAGAAGAAAGTGACATGCGCATATTTCTCTGTCTCGGCGATCCTTGCCTGCTTCATATTATTTGCTGCAAGCCATTCTCCAAAGGTATTGGTAATAGAAATCTTATGGAATGCCACTTCCTTGTTCGGGATCGTAGGATCATAGTCAGAGAAACATACATAGACAAGATCAAGTCTTGCTCCTCTGTCAAAGCCCTTGAAATCGTCATCGCAGAAGGATCTGGTAATCTCTCTTGCTCTGTCAGGTCTGAAGTTAAAGAAGATTACGGAATCTTTATCCTTGATGGTTGCAACCGGCTTACCGTCCTTAATAACTACGGTGGGCTTTACAAATTCATCTGTCTCATCTCTGTCATAGGAAGCCTGGATACCTGCAGGACCGCTTTCTGCGGTAAGTCCTTCTCCCTTTGTCAGTGCATCGTAAGCAAGCTTTACTCTGTCATAGTTATTGTCTCTGTCCATTGCGTAATAACGTCCTGTCACAGAAGCAATTTCACCTACACCGATCTTCTTCATTTCAGCTTCCAGCTGCTCGGCATATTCTTTTCCGCTTGCCGGAGGCGTATCACGTCCATCTAAGAAGCAATGTACATATACCTTGGAAAGGCCGTTTCTCTTAGCCAGCTCAAGAAGTCCGTAAAGATGTGTGATATGGCTGTGCACACCACCGTCCGACAACAGACCGAACATATGAAGTGCAGAATCATTCTTCTTGCAGTTCTCCACTGCCTTTAATAAAGCAGGATTTTCAAAGAAAGTACCATCCTGAATCTCCTTGGTAATTCTGGTGAGCTCCTGATATACGATACGACCTGCACCCATGTTTAAGTGCCCAACCTCTGAATTTCCCATCTGTCCGTCAGGAAGACCAACTGCCATGCCGCTTGCATATCCTTTCACGAAAGGACATTCAGCCATCAGCTTGTCCATAACCGGTGTCTTTGCCTCTGCCACGGCATTGTGTTCTTCCTTTTCATTTAAACCGTATCCGTCTAAAATCATTAATACTGTAGGTTTCTTCATACTGTGTTCTCCTTCTTGTTTATGATACAAAATCTATTCTCATTTTGTTATTTTAATAACAATCTTGCCATTAGGAATTATACACGGATTTCCTGTTTCTTGCAACTATAAAAACAAAGCATTTTCAATGGGTTTTACATAATCTGTTTCCATTGGTAAAAACCAATCATATATATCATCATCATCATGCCCGAAAGAACTGCTATCGGCATCCTGCTTTTTTTGTGTTCTGCCGTAAATTTTCCAAAAAGCATAAAAAGCGGAAGTGCATTTACCGTATATCGGCCCGCGCTGAGAAGCCATGTGGAGGAATAAGTCAGAACAAAGAATGTAATCAAATATACCATATTCATTGGTCGCATTTTTTTGCATATTCCATAGACGATTGCCATGATATAAATAAAGAATAAAATCAGCTCCGGCACCCACATACTCATTCCCGTAGAAGTGTACCATCCCGTAACAGCGTATTCCTTCACATATTTTATAGTTTTCCAAATAGGGCAAAGACTATTTCCCCAATGGTTTTTTTGATAATACATAAATCTGAAAGGATTCCCTTCCACTGTATAATTAATGAGCAGATAGATCAGAAAGCCAAAAAGCATTGTTGATGCAACAAGTCCGGGATAAACAATTCTTTTAAAAAACTCTTTCCAATTTCCTCGCTTGATGATCCGGAAACCTCTTTTAAAATAGAACAATTCTACGATAACCGGGATTGTCAACAAAAGTCCCTGGGGCTTAGTCATGCAGGCCAGCATTCCCAAAACAGCAACTTTATCCCATTTATGCTTTCTCAGGTAATAGAAAAAACCTGAAGACAATGCAAAAAATAATGATTCTGTTGCTATTGAGCCAAAGAAAAATGCAAAAGGAAAAACACTGATCAGAAGTAACGCGTTTTCGGCAGCCTCGTCGCCAAACTCATTTTCTGTTATTTTGTAAAAGAAAATACATCCAGCAGCAAAGCTTATCGTAGAAGCCAGGATGCCACAATATCTGATGTCAGAGATCAGCATTGATAACACCCTTAAAATCCATGGGTATAGCGGATAAAATACAAGAAAAATGTGTTCCCCGTTCTCGATTGCTCCGCTATAACCGTTCTGCGCTATATTAATATAATGCGCAGAATCCCATCTTTTCCATGTCTCCAGAAAATCAGAAAAAGTAATACCATCAGCATACTCGCCAAAAATGGCCATCACACATACAGAGAATAAATAGACCACTATTCTAAATCCGATTGCCGCTCCAAAGATCTTTATCTCTTTTGCATATTTATTATAAAAAGATAATATTATTTTATCCATTTTTGATTCCCGGATCCAATCTGACATATATCTAATACCACCTACTGACAGAAGAATGATAATCGGCACATAATTTGTAATATATCTGGGACTCGTCTCCCAATTCATTAAAAATACTATCATCCCGCCTATTGACATCACAAGAGAAAGCATATTATTCTGCCGGAAAGATGTTATCGCACCGAGAAAAGCAAGGATCAGCAAAGAATAAAAAATAATATTGCAAATTCCCTGATATATTGAATATTTACTTCCTCCATATAAAAGGACCTTCTGCAAAAATCCATCTTTCGCAGGATTGTCATCCAGAAAATCAGATAGTCCCAAAGTTCCATCACCAAAGCATCTCACCAATTTTATTCTGTACATCTTAATCATTCCGGCGAGGCCTTTTTCTGAAATCCGATCCTTTATTTCCTCTTTCAGGGCTTCGTCTCTTATGGCGGGATCAGAAAAAGATCTGGTAAATTCATAATCTCCCGGGTTGTAGCCACCCTCTCCTTCCAGTCCCATCATAATCCAATGATAATATGGCGTGTTTTTCACTTCTGCCTTTTCCAGACTCAGATGCTTTCCGTACATACAGGCATGAAACATAAAAAACGCAAGAGCCAGAACAGCAGTGATACTCAGTATATACTTGAAAAGAATATTCCATCTCCTTTTTACCAGAAATGATATTCCTATTGCCAATACCATAATGAAAACAGTGAATTTTATAAGCATTCCAATGCTTGCCGCTATTCCAAAATACAGGCACCATTTCCATATGTTCTTTCCTTTACTCTCTTCCATTTTTAGAGACATAAAAACCAATAAAACCGGAAACAGCATGGAAAGTGAATCTGTATAAAACACATCCGTCATGAATAAAAACGGCGGTATACACCCACAAATAGCAAGTGAGAGAATTCCACATGGACTACCCCACATTTTTTTTGCAGATAAACTGATCAGTGCAAAAGTCAATAATATGAGGATTTCATTGCCAAATGCTGCAATCAAAAAATAATCATCCGTAAAAATCCTTCCCACATGAAAAAAAACATACAGGACACACATTCCACCCAGGTTGTTTGGAAACCAGTCATAGTAGTCATAATAATCAGGAAAAGAACCTTCTTCCAGCCATTGAATGGCTCCGCCAAAAATAGCATCCATATCAAAGCTTGGTGCATATCTGAGGTTATTGATATTCGAAATCTGAAAAATTCCAATACAAATCAAAAAAGCCGTAAGACAGTATCCGTATATCTCATCAAAAAATTCTGTCTTATCGGAAGCTATATATAGTAAAAAAAAGTAACCTATGCCAGCCGAAAATGCCAACACAGAAACCGTAAACATTTCTTTTCGAAATACCACGTTCATCACAACGCAAAGCAGTAAAAAAGCCACTATAAAGCAGAGGCTCTTGTATAAAGCTGCTGACACATTTTTCATTCCAGGCTTTTCCTTTCCAGACTTAGCGCAACCCAAACAGGATAGGTCAATAACAAAGGTTCAATATATCGAAAACTGCTAACCGGGCCCATCAGATATGTCAGCCAAAGAAATATGGCCGGCATTATCCCGCAAACAAATGCCCTCTTCTTCAAAACGATAAACCGAATCAGAAAAAACAACAAAATCCATATGGGCATTCCGATGGAATATAATTGTCGAAAAACCGGAAGAGTCATCCATTTCGCCCTATTTTCCGAAATTTCTTCATACCAATGATATACGGAAGGCAATAAATTTTCCCTTATAACAGGATAATCCTGACTGTAATTATCAGTTTCAATATATTCTCTCACCGAATTCATCTCCGGATACCAATATGGCAAATTCAGTGTTAAAAATGCCTGCGCATATTCGCCCGGATATTTTCTGAACAATTTATACCACAGGAAAATAAATTCCTCTTTATTTTCGTGGAAAGCCTGTGTATTAAAATTTGATTTCACATTATCTGCAAAAAATCTATCATACTGCTCTACATCAGGAATATATTTGAGAATCAATTCTTTCTCTTCTGCATTCAACTCCTCTTTTTCATTCTGGTATACCGCTGAAATCTGACTTAAGGGCACAGACATCATTTCTCTAATACTTCCTTCAGACACCCCAATACTCGGATATATGACTTGAACAATTAAGCCATAAAGAAAGATGGAAATCAACAGGCCTTTACAAGAAGCTATGCGTTTTTCGGTCATAAAAAATATTACAACAGTCAAAAGAATGATCACATAAATCATATTGTTTCTGAACAGACAGCATAAAAGAGAAATTATGATAATGCTTCCCTGTTTCCGGGTAGCCCTATCTCGCTCTAAAATGCTTTCACACAAATCTATCAGTCTGACCGTCAGCAGCAAAAAGCAGCCGGAAAAATAAACGTCTTTCGTTAAAATCAGAGTGAAAATATGAAACACAGGATTGAAAGCCAGATACAAAAAGCTGAGTACTTTACCAGCTTTTCCTTTATTTCTTCCGCATATCCAAAGATAGACCCATGCATATATTGCCGTCATTATCATGAACTGCACTAAAGTGTAGAAAACAATTCCAATTTCTTTTATTCCAAAGAAATCGTCCAGACGTGCAAACATACTCCAGATCAAAGTATGTAAAAAAGGATGATGATTATCGAATCCTATCTTCCCTAGAGCCTGTAATGTAATGTACCAGGAATCATAACTCATTATCCCCGGGTAATACGCTATAAAACACAACAAATAGCATAGTATTGTGCAAAAATATGTTTTAGAAAAACTCCCTTTTTGTTTTTTAGCGCTCTCCCTATCTGTGGATGACGCATTTTCTAAAATTTGATAGAAAAAGACAGCAAAAATTCCGGCAACCACTCCACTGAGGCAAAACGTGAAAATAAAGTTTCTAAACACTTCTATATCAAAAAACAGCCTTCCAACACTCTCCTGTTGCACGCTTTTTCCTAAAGCATAAAAAAAGCCAAATACAATACCAAATATTATTCCCGGTTTTTGCCATGATATTTTCCATTTACGCATACGCCTTATCCACATCGATCACTGCGAAATAATTTTCATTCACTTCAGAAATTTTATTCTGTATGTACTCCACCACCTCATGGTCGGACATGGGATAATCAAAGGGAACCACCACATCAAAGATCAGATTGGTATGGGTAGGTCCGGGAACCGTTCTGAAATCATGGAAGGTTACCTTTCCTTCCATACCGGATATGATATCTGCCACCTTCTGTTTTAATTCATTTGTCAGTTCATCATCAAGACACACAGGATCCATATGGATCACAGCACTGCAATTCAGCTCTTTTCCAAGCCTGTGCTCAATCGTATCGATTATATCATGAAGTGCCATAATATCTCCGTCGGAAGGCACTTCCACATGCACCGAGAGCATAACGCGTCCAGGTCCGTAATTATGTACTACAAGGTCATGAATTCCAAGCACTCCCTGATTCTTATATCCCATAATGATCTTATCGATCTGCTCCACAAATTCCGGTTCCGGTGGCTGACCGAGCAGGGGCCCTATGGTTTCCTTTGCGGCACCGAATCCTGCCAGGAAAACAAAAACTGCCACAACCACACCGCAGTAGCCGTCGATCTGCAAACCGGTAAACTGGGCAAGAAGTGTGGTGCCAAGTACAGCAAAAGTTGCAACAGTATCACTTAAGCTGTCCTTCGCCGTTGCATCCATGGCCGCACTGTCAATCTTTTTGCTGATTCCTCTGTTATAGAGAAACATGTATACCTTCACCAGAATAGATGCCACCAGAATTCCGATAATCACAGGTCCTGATTCAATGGCAGAAGGATGCAGTATTTTTTCCACGGAGGATTTCAAAAGCTCAAAGGCCATGATCAAAATCACAACAGAAACAAGAAAACCCGAAATATATTCAATTCTTCCATGTCCGAAGGGATGATCGCTGTCAGGCTTCTGACCTGCCATCTTAAACCCAACAAGTGTGATTACGGAAGAACCGGCATCGGAAAGGTTGTTAAAGGCATCGGCTGTGATGGCGATGGAGCCGCTGATATAGCCGGCAAGTGCCTTCCCGATAAACAGAAAGATGTTCAGCACGATTCCCACCGCTCCGCAGAGCATGCCGTATGCCTGGCGTACCTTCGTGTCTGTTGTATTTTTATAGTCTTTTATCAAAAATCTTGAAAGAAATGTTACCATATCATTTCATCTCCTCTTATTTTCGTATTTCTTTATATTCTAATGCATTATATGTCAAATTACAATTTTTTTGTTGACAAATATTTCCGTCTGTCGTATGGTTATGTCATGCGGCGTCAGCCACATGACTTTTGCAACTAATGACAAGTATTCAGGAAAGGAGGTAACGAATCATGACGAGATTACATTTATTTACTATTTATGGCACTTTTGACAATACAATAGCTGATTCAATGATGAAATTACCTCCCTGCTTATTTACATGAAGCCGGTCTTTTCTGACACTGCTTTTTCGAAAGTTCCGCTTCAGATACGAAAAGTACTAAGCTGTCATGGTAATTCCATGGCAGCTTTTTTTGTCCCATAAAGCGACTTGCAAAGCGGGTCAGCCTTTACATAATATCTTATGATTGGAGGAGGTTATTTTGAAAAAACTATCATTTTACATCTGGAAGCATAAATTTGCCTATCTTTTTGCAATCGCTTCCATGGTGATCAGCGTGTCTTTAGACATGCTCTCTCCACGGCTTACCAAAAGCATCGTGGATGATGTGATCATTGGCGGTCACAGAGAAAAGCTTATATTTCTGCTCCTTGGCATCCTTTGTGTGGGAATCGGACGCTGTATCTTCCAATACACCAAGGAATTTACGTTTGATGTGGTGGGATCCGGTATCATGAGTGAAATACGGGAAAATCTCTTTAACCATATTCAGTCCTTAAGTGCCGATTTTTTTGACCGCACAGGAACCGGTGAACTGATGAGCCGTATCAAGGACGATATCGACAGAATCTGGGATGCACTTTCCTATGTGGGCATGCTCATAATAGAGGTTGTCCTGCACACCACTATTGTGCTTTTCTGCATGTACAGCCTGAGCTGGAAGCTATCCATTCTTCCCACCTTTTGCATGATGCTGTCCGCTTTCATTGCCATTTTTATGGAACATAAGCTGGGCTCTGTCTATGATGCCATCAGTGAGGAGAACGCTGTACTCAACACGGTTGCGGAGGAAAATCTTGCCGGTGTGCGCACTGTAAAAGCATTTGCACGGGAGAAATATGAAATTTCCAAATTTCTTTCCCACAACAAGAGATATTATGAGCTGAACATGGAGCAGTCTCGTGTGTTTGTCAAATATTATCCCTATATCAACCTGATCACCAAGCTGCTTCCCCTTGCCACTCTTTTATCGGGAGGACTTCTGGTGATGAACGGGGAGATCACACTGGGCACACTTACGGCATTTATCGAGTATTCCATGAATATCGTCTGGCCCATGGAAATGCTGGGCTGGCTTACCAACTCACTCTCAAGCGCCATTGCTTCCAACCGAAAGCTGAAACGTATTTATGCGGAAAAGCCAACCATTACAGAGCCGGAAGAACCCGTAGTTCTTGACCATTTAAACGGGAAAATCGAGTTTTCTCACGTTTCTTTCCACAAGGAGGACGGTCATGAAATCCTTCATGACATTTCCTTTACGATTCAGCCCGGTAAGACAATCGGCATTATGGGAGCCACCGGTGCCGGAAAAAGCTCCATTATCCATCTGTTGCAGCGTCTTTACGATGTCACGGATGGTGCCATTTATCTGGATGATGTGGATATCAGGCAGTTATCCCTGAAACAGCTTCGAAGCTCCATCTCTCTCGTGATGCAGGATGTTTTTCTGTTCTCTGACACGATCACGGAAAATGTGAAGCTCGGAAAAAAGGACAGCATTTCTCTTCAGGCGGTAAAGGATGCCGCCGGAGATGCCATGGCAAAGGATTTTATAGAGCGCATGGCAAACCAGTATGACACCGTGATCGGTGAACGCGGAGTCGGTCTTTCCGGCGGTCAGAAGCAGCGTATCACCATCGCCAGAGCTCTGGCAAAGAAGGACCCTGTTCTGGTGCTGGATGACTCCACTTCTGCTCTTGATATGGAAACGGAGCAGAGCATTCACGAGACACTCCGCCATCTTCCGGATACAACCAAGATCATTATCGGTCACAGGATCAGTGCAGTCTGTCATGCCGATGAGATCATTATCCTGGAAAACGGTTCTATTGCAGAGCGGGGCACACATCAAAGCCTGCTTGAGAAAAAAGGACTATACTATCAGACTTATATCGCTCAATATGGAGAATTCATTCAAAATCAGGAAGGGAGGGAATTCCATGAGTGTTAATTCTTACAAAGAGGATGAGCAATCCATACAGATTGGTAAGCTGCAAACGCTAAAGCGCCTGTTTGCTTATCTGCTCTCCTACAAATCAACGATTGCCGCAGTGCTTGTCATTATGGCTTTCTGTGTAGTGGTTTCCCTGCTGAATCCGCTGTTCATCGAATCCGCCATTGACAACTATATTGTTTCAAAAAATCTCAAGGGCCTTTGCCTTTTGACCCTTCTTGCTGTCGCACTGAATCTTTTGATGATCGGCGGCATTAAACTTCGGATGTTTTTGATGGCAAAGGTGTGCAACAGTATTCTTGTCACGATCAGACAGGAACTGTACACCCATATTCAAACGCTGGACTTTCACTTTTTTGACAGCCGCCCTACCGGAAAAATACTGGCACGTATCATCGGTGACATCAACTCACTCAAGGATGTTCTGAACAATTTTGTCACCACCCTGATTCCGGACTTTATCACCGTTGTGGCTGTCGCTGTCATCATGTTTATGAAGGATCCGATCCTTGCCGCAGCTGCCCTTTGCAGTCTACCGATCATGGCTGCGGGCTTATGGCTGATACAGACTTTTTCCCATAAGAGATGGCAGATTGTACGAAAAAAATCCTCCAACCTGAACGCCTTTGTTCACGAAAATATGTCAGGAATGAGGATCATTCAAAGCTTTACGGCAGAAAAGGAAACAAGTGAAACCTTTCATGACCTCACCACGCAGCACAGGCAGTCCTTCGTGAATGCCTGCAGGATCAATGACGCCCTGGGATCTGTCATTGATTTCTGCTGGGGATTCGGCATTGCCGCACTCTACTTTGTGGGAATCATGATCCTGGGAACCAAGAGGGTAAGTGTCGGTACCTTTATCGCCTTCGGCACCTACATCGGTATGTTCTGGAATCCTATTATGAATCTCAGCAACTTCTATAATCAGATTATCACCAACCTGGCTGCTGCGGAACGGATTTTTGAGATCATGGATACCAGGGCTGAGATCACAGATCAGGGAACGGTAAGAGAAATGCCAACCATAAAAGGACGGGTAGACTTTTGCAATGTAAGCTTTTCCTATGATAACGAGGTAAAAGTACTGAACAATGTTTCCTTCACCATCACTCCGGGAGAAACCATCGCTCTTGTAGGACCTACCGGTGCCGGCAAAACTACCATCGTAAATCTGATCAGCCGCTTTTATGATGTTCAGGAAGGGATTGTCTCCATTGACGGCTGTGATGTCAGAGATGTGACCATTGAGAGTCTGAGAAAACAGATGGGAATCATGACACAGGACAATTTCCTCTTTACCGGAACTATTAAAGATAATATCCGCTACGGCAAGCTGGATGCAACCGATGAGGAGATCATCAGCGCTGCCAAGGCCGTACATGCCCACGAATTTATCTGTAAGCTGGAAAAAGGATATGACACGGTGCTTTCCGAGCGGGGAGGCGGTCTCTCCATCGGTCAGAAACAGCTTCTTGCTTTCGCAAGAACCATGGTTTCCGATCCCCGTATTCTGATCCTGGATGAAGCCACCTCCAGTATTGATACAGGCACTGAGCTTTTGGTACAGGAAGGAATCGAAGCCCTCTTAAAGGGACGCACCTCCTTTGTCATTGCCCACAGACTTTCCACGATCCAGAAGGCTGATCGGATTTTTGTCATTGATAACGGCGGCATCGTGGAGGAAGGCAATGCCCGTGAATTGATCGCAAAAAAAGGAGCCTATTACAGGCTCCATATGGCGCAGATGACTCTGCCGCTATAAAATTCTTAACTTTAAAATTCAGTTGTCCACTCGTGAGGGCCACCCCAGTCACCGATCAGCTGTGTGGTGGTTCCGTCATGAGTTTCCACTCTCGTCTCAAACCGGTAATTCATCTGAGGTACATATTCCCCATCAATTTCCACATTGCTGTAAAGATAAATAAATTCATAAGTAGTATGAGGAAAATACTCGCCGTTTTCGGCAGCAGGCTCATAGGAGATGCACACTCTCTGCACTCCCGCATCCTCCTGCTTTGCACTCCAGATGTTGATGACATCGGAGGTGTTCTCACACTCCTCATAATCCGCAAAAGCAAATTTCCAGCTTCCATCCTCATTCACAAACTTCATCTTTCCACGGCTTACGGGAATGTAGGTTTCCCCACTCCAGTATTCCATGGTTCCGTTCATGAATTCGTCTCTGATGGAAATATATTCTTCTTTGTTCATGAATTCCTTGATAGGAGCGAAATCACCCGACTCAAAAATCGTAAATGCTTCTCCAAAGAAATCCTGCATGGCAATAGCCTTATCTGTACAGGCAGCCAGTTCTTTCACAGCATCATTCTCTCCAGCCTCCAGAATTCTGGACAACAGATTCTGATAATCCTGTAAATGTTCTATATCCAGCCAGATCACATCATTTCCCGGTACGGCAAACTTGAAAACCTCAGCTTTTAACTCCTCCGTGGGATTGCTCTCATACACAAGGAGCAGACGAAGCATTACATTCTGATAGGATTCAAATTCACAGGATCCTTCTGACTCTATATTGCAGAGAAATCCCTGTTCGGAAGAATCTGCCGCAAACAATCTGTCATAGCAGGCATCCAGCAAAGTGAACGCATCCGCATTATCGGGATCCTTCTCCAGTGCAGATACACATTTGTCCAGAGTTTCGAGTGTACAGTTGTTGCCGTTTATATCGGCAACCGCCTCATTTAAAAGGACGGTACAATAATATTGAAGCAGGCTCTCATCCTGGGTTGTCTCCCATCCCTGATACAAAATCTGCTCTGCGGAAGTGGCATCCTCCTTGGTTAAGTATGCCCCCGCCATTGCGCGGTATGCCTGGATGGAGGAGGAATCTATCTTAAGGGCCTCCTGGCAGGATGCGATGGCATCGTCATAATCTTCCGTTTCAATATAGGCATTTGCCTCCTCTAACTGTCTGGCAACCTGGATCCCCGGAAGCAGATTGTAAATCAACACACCTGCACCGGCTACTATTCCAAGACAGATTACCGCAACTGAAATTTTTTCTATTAAAACAACTCTTCTTCTCTTTTTGCGTCTTCTCTCTCTCGCTTCATCTCTCTGATTCATTCTTCTTAATTCTTTATTATCCATCTCCACAGACCCCTCTGATATTGCTTAATACCAAACACTGACACGCATTGCGAATCATCTTATCGGGTCAAAAACAGCTTTTCTTCCCGGGAAGATACTGCGCTAATCAATATCGTAGCATAGAAAACGACTGTTGACAAATGCTTTTTGTGTAAAACAGATTAAAACAGGCTAAAAACTTTTCTTTCTTGCGCTGTTTCTTCTCTCAGCATTTTTCCTCTCACTCTTTCTTCTGTCACTGTGTCTTCTTCCGTCACCGTAGTGAGTTTCATCGCCTCTGCGGCTCTTTATACTTCTGCCTCCCTTTTCCTCACGGTGCTTTGGACTTCTCCTCTTTCCGAAGCTAAACTGCTCTTCCCTGATCTCTTCCGGCTCCTCTCCCACCTTCATCATCATGAAGGCTGCCGCCAGATCAAGCAATGTAAACTCATTCTCTTCCACCGCCTTCAATATGGCTTCTTTCAGATTTTGAAGATCCTTCTGTTCCATGATCTCCACGGCCTCAGAAAAGATCTTTCCGCATTTCACCCTGGTAATATCCTTGGGCGAGGGCAGCTTTCTTTCCCTGATCTTTGTATGACAGATGCGTTCTATCTCATGGATCTTGAAGATTTCCCTGCCGCATACCAGGGTAAAGGATCGGCCTGCTTTTCCAGCACGTCCCGTACGTCCGATACGATGGACATAATATTCAATATCCTCGGGCACGTCATAATTAAACACGGCGTCCACACCGTTTACATCAATGCCTCTTGCAGCCACATCCGTAGCGATCAGAATCCCGCAGCGCCCTGTCCGGAAGGCGTTCATCACCATATCTCTCTGATGCTGTGACAGATCCCCGTGAAGCCCCTCCGCCTGATAGCCTCTGTCTTTCAGGATCTCCGCCATCTCATCTACCATGCGCTTGGTATTACAGAAAATAAGGCTGCGCACCGGCTGATAATAATCAAGCAGTCTGCAGAGCGCCTCCATTTTATCCTTCTTGCCAATTCGATAATAGGCCTGTTTGATGGCCGCTACAGTAATCTCCTTCGGTGTCACTCTGATGTATTCCGCATCTGTCTGATACTCATGGGTAATTCTTAGAATCGGTTCCGGCATGGTTGCGGAAAAAAGCGCCATCTGGCGTTCCACCGGCATATCCGCAAGGATCGTCTCAATATCCTCCCGAAAGCCCATGTTCAGCATCTCATCCGCTTCGTCCAGCACAATCATTTTGATTTCGCCTGTCTTTATGGTGTGACGGCGCATATGATCCATCACTCTTCCCGGTGTCCCTACTACAATCTGTACCCCTTGGGCAAGGGAACGGATCTGTCTTGTGATATCCTGACCGCCATATACGGGAAGCACCTTGATCCCCTGCTTATATTTGGCGAGCTTTCTGATCTCCTCCGCTGCCTGAATCGCCAGCTCTCTTGTGGGGCAAAGCACAATTGCCTGGAGCCTGCGCAAAGACGGCTCCACCCGCTGAATCATGGGAATACCAAAGGCTGCTGTTTTACCTGTTCCCGTCTGGGCCTGTCCGATGATATCCCTTCCCTCCAAGAGCACAGGAATCGCTCTTTCCTGAATCGGTGACATGGTCTCAAATCCCATCTCCTTTACCGCGCGAAGAATATCACTGTCAATGTCGGCATCCTGATAACGCATTCCGGCTTCCTTACTCTCTTCTTCTGTCAATATTTCCTCGAGATTCTCTCTTCTTAACTCTTCTTTCATCTACTCTCTCTTTCCGTTCACAGCTGACAAATGCAAATCAATTTATTATCATAATTTATTGTCATAAAGAAAAGACACCACTCATCATAAGTGCTGTCTTTATCACAACTTCTAAAGTATATCTGTTATTCTTATGTATGTCAAGGACTAATCATTCTCATTTTTCTCTCTTTGAGCTGCTTCATCCAGAAACTGCTCCACAATGAATCTGGGTCTTGCCTTGGTCTCCAGATAGATCTTGCCAATGTATTCTCCCACAACGCCAAGGGAAAGAAGGATCAGTCCGCCGATTCCCCAGACAGAAACCATAAGTGTTGTCCATCCAACAATGGTAGCTCCCATGAAATGGCGCACCAGAGAATAGATCAAAATTCCGATGCTCACAAGAAAGATGAAAAAGCCCAGGAATGTGATCATTCTGATCGGTTTGGTACTTAAAGAGGTGATTCCCTCAATGGCAAAGGAAAGCATTTTCCCAAGAGGGTATTTGCTCTCACCGGCAAAACGTTCTCCTCTCTCATAGTAAACCACATCCGTGGGATACCCGATCATGGGAACGATACCCCGAAGGAACAGATTGACCTCCTGAAACTGGGAAAGTCCCTCCAGAGCCCGCTTGCTCATCAGCCTGTAATCCGCATGATTGAATACCGTGTTTGCTCCCATGGAATTCATGATCTTGTAAAAGCCTTCCGCCGTTGCTTTCTTAAAAAAGGTATCCTTGGCGCGGCTGCTCCGCACACCGTATACAATATCAATCCCGTCCAGATACTTGTCTATCATTTCATCTATGGCATCCACATCATCCTGCAGGTCTGCATCCATGGAAATGGCCATATCCGCATAATCCATCACTGTCATAAGGCCTGCCAGCAGTGCATTCTGGTGTCCTCTGTTTCTGGTAAGATTGATACCTGAAAATACGGGATCCTCCTCATGAAGGGTTTTGATGATTTCCCAGGTTTTATCCTTTGAACCGTCATTTACAAACACAATGCGGCTCTCTTTGTCAATCTTTCCCTTTTCGATCAAAGAGTTTATTTTTTCCCTGAGACGCTTGGATGTTTCCGGTAATACCTCCTCTTCATTATAACAAGGAATCACCATATAAAGCTTGTTGTTCATCCGGGCACAAAGCCTCCTTACCTTAATCACTGAAAATAAGTATACCACATAATACAAAACAGCTCAAACCGTTTTCACGATTTGAGCCGTTTTTCATCTTTTGTAAACAAACATACTATTATGCGTTAACGATCTGACCGAAATCAGGCTTAAGCGCTGCACCACCGATAAGACCACCATCGATGTCTTCCTTTGAAAGAAGTTCAGCTGCGTTGCCTGCGTTCATGGAACCGCCATACTGAATACGAACTGCTTCTGCTGTAGGAGCATCGTACATTTCAGCGATCACCTCACGGATCATCTTACATACTTCCTGTGCCTGGTCAGCTGTAGCTGTCTCACCTGTTCCGATAGCCCAGATAGGCTCGTAAGCGATAACAAGCTCCTTAACCTGATCAGCTGTTACATCTGTAAGATCCCACTTAATCTGTCTTGCGATCCACTCTTTGTATGTGCCTGCCTTACGAAGAGCAAGAGACTCACCACAGCAAAGGATGGGCTTAAGGCCGGCAGCGAATGCCTTCTTAACCTTAGCGTTGATCAGGATATCGTTCTCACCGAAGATATCTCTTCTCTCTGAATGTCCGATGATGATATACTCAACACCGGCTTCCTTAAGCATGGGAGCTGAAATCTCGCCTGTGAAAGCGCCCTTATCTTCGATATAGAAGTTTTCAGCACCTAACTTAACGTTTGTACCCTTAATTGCCTCTGCTACAGGTACGATATCGATTGCAGGTACGCAGTACACTACGTCTACTGCATCATTTTTTACTAAATCTTTCAGTGTTGCACAAAGTTCAACTGCCTGGCTGGGAGTCATGTTCATCTTCCAGTTACCGGCAATAATTCTTCTTCTTGCCATTTCTTTTATCTCCTTATTTGTCATCTGCTGCTGCTACACCGGGAAGTACCTTGCCTTCAAGGAACTCAAGGGAAGCGCCGCCACCTGTTGAAATGTGGCTCATCTTATCTGCAAAGCCGAGCTGGTTAACAGCTGCTGCGGAGTCACCGCCACCGATAATGGTTGTTGCATCTGTTTCAGCCAGAGCCTTTGCTACAGCGATTGTTCCCTTTGCAAGAGTGGGATTCTCGAATACGCCCATAGGTCCGTTCCAAACAACTGTCTTAGCGGACTTAACAGCGTCTGCATAAAGCTCAGCTGTCTTGGTTCCGATATCAAGACCTTCCATATCTGCAGGGATCTTGTCAGCATCAACTACAGTTACATCGATAGGTCCGTCGATAGGATCAGGGAAAGAAGCTGCGATTGTGGTATCGATAGGAAGAAGTAACTTCTTGCCAAGCTTTTCAGCCTTTTCCATCATTTCCTTACAATAATCAATCTTCTCGTCATCTACTAATGATTTACCGATCTCATAGCCCTTAGCCTTTAAGAAGGTAAATGCCATACCGCCACCGATGATCAGTGTGTCAGCCTTCTCAAGAAGGTTGTCGATAACGTTAAGCTTGTCAGCAACCTTAGCACCGCCGAGGATTGCTACGAAAGGTCTTACAGGGTTCTCTACTGCATTGCCGAGGAATTCGATTTCCTTCTGCATCAGATAACCAACTGCATTCACACCGCCCTTTGCGGAGATATATTTGGTAACTACTGCAACAGAAGCGTGTGCTCTGTGAGCAGAACCGAAAGCGTCACATACATAATCATCAGCAAGATCAGCAAGTTCCTTAGCGAATGCTTCACCGGCCTTGTTAGGCTTTGTCTCTTCTTCGCCACGGAAACGTGTATTCTGAAGGAGAACAACATCTCCATCCTTCATTGCTGCAACTGCATCTGTAGCAGCCTGTCCTGTAACGTTATAATCGGAAACGAAAACTACTTCCTTACCAAGTTTCTCGGAAAGTCTCTTTGCAACAGGTGCCAGAGATTCGCCTTCGTTAGGGCCGTTCTTAACTTTTCCAAGGTGGGAGCAAAGAATTACCTTGCCTCCGTCTGCCAGTAATTTCTTGATTGTAGGAAGTGCTGCATTGATACGTGTCTCATCGGTAATCTCACCATTCTTGAGAGGTACGTTGAAATCACATCTAACAAGTACGCGCTTTCCTGCTACGTTGATATCATCAACTGATTTCTTGTTTAATCCCATGATCATTTCCTCCATTTAATAATTGATTCATATTTGATTCATGAAAAGAGTTTACAGGTAAACTCTAAAAAAAGGGTCCGGTCCATAAGACCGGACCCTAAAGGTCTTCAAATTAAGCTAACTCTGAGAAGTATTTGATTGTTCTTACCATCTGGCTTGTGTAAGAATTCTCGTTATCATACCATGATACAACCTGTACCTGTGTATTGCCATCTTCCATAGGAGCTACCATTGTCTGTGTAGCATCGAAGATAGAGCCATATGTGCTTCCGATGATATCAGAAGATACGATCTCGTCTGTGTTGTATCCGAAGGATTCTGTAGAAGCAGCCTTCATAGCCTCGTTGATCTGATCCTTGGTAACCTGTCCCTTAACAACTGCAACAAGGATTGTTGTAGATCCTGTAGGGGTAGGAACACGCTGAGCAGAACCGATAAGCTTGCCGTTTAATTCAGGGATTACAAGACCGATTGCCTTAGCAGCACCTGTTGAGTTGGGAACGATGTTCTGAGCGCCTGCACGGCTTCTTCTCTTATCACCCTTTCTCTGAGGTCCGTCAAGGATCATCTGATCACCTGTGTAAGCGTGAACTGTTGTCATGATACCGCTCATGATAGGAGCAAGATCATTCAGAGCCTTAGCCATAGGTGCTAAGCAGTTTGTTGTACAGGAAGCTGCAGAAATAACTGTATCTTCAGGCTTTAATGTCTTGTGGTTTACATTGTAAACGATGGTAGGAAGGTCATTTCCTGCAGGTGCGGAGATAACAACCTTACGAGCGCCTGCTGCGATGTGAGCGCTTGCCTTTTCCTTGGATGTATAGAAACCTGTACATTCAAGAACAACGTCTACCTTTAAGTCTCCCCAAGGAAGGTTCTTAGCGTCTGCTTCTTTGTAGATTGTGATGGTCTTTCCGTTAACTGTGATGGAATTTTCACCAGCAGAAACGCTGTCAGCATATTTGTATTTGCCCTGTGCGGTGTCATACTTTAACAAGTGTGCCAGCATATCAGGACTTGTTAAGTCGTTGATTGCTACTACTTCATAACCTTCTGCATCAAACATCTGTCTGAATGCAAGACGACCAATACGGCCGAAACCATTAATTGCTACTCTTACTGCCATTTTAGTTTCCTCCTAAAAATGATAATTATAAAATATATTATTTTGCAATCCGGCAGAATCTTATGATTCAAAAGATTGTCAAAATTTTATCAGCACGATTATTTTACCTAATTTGTCCAAAAAGTGCAAGATGTAAATTGAAAATATTTGCATTTTCAAGGTAAATTTAATGTAATTTTTATAATTCCGCATTTTTCGACCTGTATGTTGCGTTTTTTTTGCAAATGAACTAGACTTTACTCATGTAAAACATGATACTATTTCATTATATTTTATCAAGGAGGGCACAATGGCCATTACAGCAGATTATCATTTACATTCTTATTTTTCAGGTGACAGTAAAACGCCCATGGAGGAAATGATCCAAAAAGGAATTTCTCTCGGGCTTGAAACCATGTGCTTTACGGAGCATATGGATATGGACTATGTCTATGTGAAACCGGAAGAACAGGGCATGTTTGAGCTGAATACGGATTCCTATCTCTACGAGCTTGCCACCTTAAAAAGCAAATATGAGGGACAGATCAAGCTTCTGTTTGGTGTGGAGCTTGGCGTCCAGCCTCATCTTCGAAGGGAGCTTGCCCTGTATGCGAAGAGCTTTCCCTTTGATTTCATCATCGCTTCCTCTCATTTATGTAACAGGAAAGATCCCTATTATCCCTCATTTTATGAAGGCAGGAGCGATGAAGAGGCTTACCGGGAATACTTTTTATCCATCCCGGATAATCTGAAAGCCTTCAGCAATTTTGATGTGTACGGGCATCTCGATTATGTGGTGCGCTACGGGAAAACAAAAGATTCGGAATATCACTACGAAACGTACCGGGATGTTCTCGACCGGATCCTCACCACCCTTCTGGAAAAAGAAAAAGGAATTGAGATCAACACCGGCGCCATCGGCTATCACTTAAAGGATTTAAATCCCTGCACGGATATCATTAAACGCTACAAAGAGCTTGGAGGCGAGATCATCACCATCGGCTCCGATGCCCATACTCCCGAAAACATTGCAAGAGGTTTTGACAGAGCCGCCGAGGTGCTTTCTGCCTGCGGTTTCAAGTACTACACCACTTTTGAAAACCGTATGCCGGAGTTTCATAGGATATAGAGAAGGCGGTGTCAGTCAATGACACCGCCTCCTAAAATATATTCACCGTCATAAAATACAACTGCCTGTCCCGGTGTAATGGCACGTACCGGTTTTTCAAAACGACAGTGTATCTTATCTTCGCCTGTCTGCTCCATGGTACACCACTCACCCTGATGGGCATATCGCACTTTTGCCCACACTCTCTTAGGCTCAGGCAAAGATTCCACACTCATATAATTGATGTGACTGCAGGTAAGCTCTGAACGGAACACATCCTCCGCTTCCCCGATCACCACCTCATCTGTTTCGGGTCTGATTTCCGAGACAAACACCTGATGTCCCATGGCAAGTCCAAGACCTTTTCTCTGACCCACGGTATAATGGGTAATTCCCTTATGCTGCCCGAGAACGGTTCCGTCCTTTGTCACAAAGTTGCCGGGTCCCGGCACCTTTCCCGGCACCTCTCTCTCGATAAAACCGGCATAATCTCCGTCCGGCACAAAGCAGATATCCTGACTGTCCGGCTTATGTGCCACAGGCAGATCATTCCGGATTGCCAGTTCCCGTATTTCTTCTTTATGATAAGCGCCTACAGGCATCAGCGTATGAGAAAGCTGATACTGGGTCAGATTATAGAGTGCATAGGTCTGATCCTTTTTTGCCGTCACGGAATTGCGTATGGCAAATCTGCCGTTTGGAAGCTGTTCAATTCTGGCATAGTGGCCGGTGGCGATGTAATCCGCGCCGATCTCCATGCTTCTCTTTAAGAGAGATTCCCACTTCACATAGCGGTTGCAGGCAATGCAGGGATTGGGCGTCCTGCCTGCCAGATATTCCTTCACAAAGTAATCCATCACATTGCTTTTAAATTCCTGTTTGAAGTTCATCACATAATAAGGAATCTCCAGCACCTGAGCCACTCTTCTGGCATCGTCCACCGCGGAAAGCCCGCAGCATCCGCCGCTCTCTTCCCTTGCCGCTTCCTCCTCATCCTGCCAGATCTGCATGGTGACACCGATCACATCATATCCCTGTTCCTTAAGAAGAAAGGCGGCTACGGATGAATCCACACCGCCTGACATTCCCACTACTACTTTTTTCTTCATATATTGTTGCTGTCCTTTTAGTACTCTTCCTGTTCTGCTTCCTCACCTTCATGGATATCGGACTTGGGCTTTTCCAAGCCTTCAATGGTGATATTGTTTTTCTGGGCATAATCCCAGAGTGCCGCATGGATTGCTTCCTCAGCCAGTAAAGAACAGTGTACCTTTACAGGGGGCAGTCCGTCAAGCGCTTCCATCACCGCTTTGTTGGTAACCTCCATTGCCTCCTGAATGGTCTTTCCCTTTACAAGCTCGGTGGCCATACTGCTGGTTGCAACCGCGGCGCCGCAACCGAAGGTCTTAAACTTGCAGTCTCTGATCACCTGATTTTCATCGATATCAAGATAAATTCGCATGATATCGCCGCATTTTGCGTTGCCCACAGTGCCCACACCGCTGGCATTCTCTATCTCTCCCACATTTCGCGGGTTATTAAAATGGTCCATTACTTTTTCACTGTACATTTTTGTTTCTCCTTTTGATTCTGTCTGTCAGTCCAGTTTATTCTTTTTTACAAAATCCTCATACAAAGGGGACATGGATCTCAATTTGTTCACAATCTCCTTAATGCTGTCAACCACATAGTCAATTTCTTCCTTTGTGTTCTCCTCGCTCAAGGTCAGACGTAAGGATCCGTGTGCAATTTCATGGGGAAGCCCGATGGCAAGCAGTACATGGGAAGGGTCCAGAGATCCCGAGGTACATGCCGAACCGCTGGAAGCACAAATTCCCTTCATGTCGAGCATGATCAGCAGGGATTCGCCCTCAATAAACTGAAAACTGAAATTGACATTGTTGGGCAGTCTCTTTACTCTGTCACCGTTTAACCGGCAGTAGGGAATTTCCTTTTCAATTCTGCCGATCAGATAATCCCGGAGCCGGGTCTCCTTATTCATGCGTTCTGTAAGGCTTTCAAAAGCTTTCTTTACCGCTGCCCCGTAGCCCACAATGCCGGGAATGTTCTCTGTTCCCGCGCGGCGGCTTCTCTCCTGCTGTCCGCCATGGATGAAGGAACGGATCTTCACTCCTTTTCTGATATAGAGGAAACCGATTCCTTTGGGCCCGTTAATCTTGTGCCCGCTGGTGGAGAGCATATCAATATGATCCTCATCCACATTGATAGGCACATGACCGTAGGCCTGAACCGCATCCGTATGGAAAAGGATACCGTGCTCCTTGGCAATCTCGCCAATTTCCTTTATGGGCTGAATGGTACCGATCTCATTGTTGGCAAACATAACGGAAATCAGAATCGTGTCCGGACGAATCGCCTTCTTTAACTCATCCAGTTTGATCACTCCGTTTTCATCCACATCAACATAAGTAATCTCATAGCCTCTCGTCTTCAGATAATCGCAGGTGTGAAGAATGGCGTGATGTTCGATCCTGGATGTGATAATGTGTTTCCCCTTGGAGGCATAGGCTTCTGCCGTTGCCACCAGAGCCCAGTTGTCAGACTCTGATCCTCCCGCTGTAAAGTAAATTTCCGCAGGCGTGGCACCGATGCTCTCCGCTATGATCTCCCTGGCCTGTGTCATGGCTTTTTTGCTCTCGGCACCCAGAGAATAGATGCTGCTGGCGTTCCCGTAATGCTCCGTAAAAAAGGGAAGCATGGCGTCCACCGCCTCTTTTGCGGTCTTGGTCGTGGCTGCATTGTCAAGATATATTATTTTATCCATCATTTCTGTTGGTCCTTTCTTTTCATATTCCTAGTTAATAACTAGGTTTTCTATGCCTCAATATATCATTTTCCCTGTGTTCTGTCAATCTCGTCTCCTGCATATATTTATCAATAACATTCTCATCCGGCGTGAAAATTTATGCATCGAATCCACCTTAAAAATCCTCTTATCACAGGAACCATTATCCTCACACTCACCGGCTTTTTAAGCCGGTTTATCGGATTTTTTTATCGTATTTTTCTGTCACGCACCTTTGGGGCTGAGGGAATGGGTATCTACCAGCTCACCTCTCCCGTTCTTGCCCTCACCTTCGCCCTCACCGCAGCCGGAATGCAAGCTGCCATCTCCAAATATGTTGCAGGTGAGGTCAGCACTAAAAATTATCGGTATTCTTTTCTACATTTATTCGCCGGTTTTCTGCTCTCCATGGCAGTTTCCGTTTTGTGCACACTTTTCATCTATTGCTTTGCCGATGAGATTGCCGTTTCTTTCCTGTTGGAAGAGCAGACTGCTCCTCTGCTTCGCATCATCGCCCTGTCCATTCCCATGGCCACGGTTCACTCCTGCATCAACGGCTATTTTTACGGCATCAAAAAAGCAGTTGTGCCCTCCATCTGTCAGCTTTCCGAGCAGATCGTGCGTGTGGGAAGCGTGTATCTCATTTATTATATCTGCCTACAGAGGGGATTTACGCCCACCATCAGTTTTGCCGTTGTGGGGCTTGTCATCGGAGAAAGTGCTTCCATGATCGTATCTCTGATCGCACTCAAAGCTCATTATCACCATATTCTTCCACCGAATTACCCTTCTCTGTTACAGGTAAAAGGGAAGGAGCTTCGGACTGCTTCCTCCCATGTTGTGAAGCTTGCCCTGCCTCTTTCCCTAAACAGAGTCATCATCAACTTCCTCATGAGTGTGGAATCCATCTTTATTCCAAACAGACTCATGCTTTTCGGCCATGACCATGCCGCGGCACTAAGTGTCTACGGGATTCTCACCGGTATGTCCCTGCCCCTGATTCTCTTTCCAAGCGCCATCACCGGGTCCATCTGTGTACTGCTCCTTCCGGCTGTCTCCGAGGCCGATGCCACCGGCAACAGACGGGCCGTGGTAAAAGCCGTACATAAATCCATCAAATACGGATTCCTGCTGGGTATCCTGTTTACCACTGTCTTCTTTCTGTTCGGCCGTTTCCTTGGGAATCTCCTGTATCAGAATGATACCGCAGGTAACTTTATCATGATCCTGGGATTCCTCTGTCCGCTGATGTATATTGCGAGCACCTTAAGCAGCATCCTGAACGGTCTCGGCAAGACGGGACTTACCTTTCTCTACAGTATGATCAGTCTGCTTGTGCGTCTTGGCTTCGTGTTTTTCCTGATCCCCGTCTTAGGGATAAACGGTTATCTCTGGGGACTCCTTACAAGCCAGCTGGTGCAGACGCTGCTTTGCATGTTTGCGGTTCGGAAGTATTTTTAGCTGTTATTTAATGACGGGCTTTTCCTGTCACTGTCAGGCTTTTCCGCTCTTACATATCAGGCTTTCCGCTTTCATATATGACAAGAAGGCGCCCCTTTTTCACGGAGATTTCTGCCGTCTTCCCTGTAAATTCATTGCTGACGCCTAGGGGAAAGGTGTCGCTAAGCACGGCATTTTCAAGTGGGTATTTCAACCCCTGTATGGTAACGCCCTCGGCTTTTTCCCCGTAGGCAAAGACAGACACATAGCCTTTCCTGTCACTGTGAAAGGTAATGCTGTCATCCCGGATCATGGTGATCACCTGATCTTCATGGAAGAGATATCCTCTTGCGTGGCGATCCGCCAAATAAGCAAGACTCTGGATGTTGGCATAGGTATGATCAAACCTGCCACCGCAGCCTCCGTAAATATAAAAGGTCTCATAGCCTCTTTTCAGACCTTCCTTCAGGGCAACCATCATATCGGTATCGTCCTTCTCCGGTATTAAGGTGATCACATTAGGGTGTTCGGGCACATAGGAAAGAGAGTCAAAATCTCCCACCACAAGATCGATCCTGTTTCCCTTTAAATACTCAAAGCCACCGTCCACCGCAATGACAAAATCTTCTTCTTTTAGGTTTAAGAAGAGCCGGCTGCAATTGCCGGCTCCCGCTATGTAACATATTCCCTGATGCAAAGCTTACTCCTCACTTAACTGAAACTTGTTTACTAACTCCTTAAGGGAAATTGCCTGTGCGGACAATTCTTCGCTGGTTGCAGAGGTTTCCTGTGCCGCAGCGGAATTATTCTGGATCACACTGCTGATCTGTTCCACACTTGCTTCGATCTCCTTGACAGAGCCTGCCTGCTTATCGGAAGCCGAACGGATATTGGCTACCGCCAGCACAAGCTTATCCATCTCATCAATCACACGATTTAAGGCAGATGCCGTATCTTCTGTTATCTCATTGCCCTTCTGCACTTCGTGAATGGCCTTATCGATCAGCGCTTTTGTGCTGACTGCACTGGCTGCACTGTCCTCAGCCAGCTTTCTGATCTGGTCTGCAACTACCGCAAAGCCTTTTCCTGCCTCTCCGGCTCTTGCCGCTTCGATTGCCGCATTTAAGGACAACAAATTGGTCTGAGATGCGATCTCTTCGATATCAACGATAATTTTCTCGATCTCTCCTGAGGTTTCCCTGATACTCTCCATCGCTGCAGTGAGTTCGTCCATTTTCTGCTTGCTGATCTGTGCCTGCTCGCCGATTACCTTGGCATTATCATGTGCCTGATCGGTGGTCTTGGTATTTTCCACCACCTGATTGGTAACCTCTGTCACGGTTGCAAGCAGTTCCTCCACAACAGCAGCCTGATCTGTTGCACCCTGTGCCAAATCCTGGGAGCTTTCCGCAAGATCACCTGAACCCACAGCTACCTGCTCTGCCGCATCATCGATATTTTTCATGGTCTTGCTGAAATCCTGAATCAGAGACACCAGACCGACCAAAAGGACCTGAAAATCGCCCACATAAGCATCTGCATGTTCGCTTCTCACACTAAAGTTTCCTTTGCCGAATTCACTGAGTCCATATGCCAGATCTTCCACGATCAATTTCAGATGAGATACCTCTTTTCGAAGACTTTCTGCCAGACTTCCTATCTCATTATCGCCTTCATAGGCAACCTCCACGTTAAGATTTCCCTCTGACAGTTCATTCACCGCGTGTTCGATTTCCTGCAGGGGAAGCAGCATCTCGTTCTTCACCACCCGATACAGTTTCATGATGACGATGACTGCACATACAAACAAAAATACACCGACACAGACATTCACATATTTATTTCCCACACCGAGGGAACCCAGTATTCCGCCGATCGTCAGGATCAAAAGCTGAATCAAAATTACAGTAAGTATATTCTTTAGTTTCTTGGCATAGCTATCATTCTTGTTCATTATGTATCCCTCCTGCATAAGTGCAAAATAAAAATCTATTACTATTATAGTCTTATTTATTGGATTGTGCAATTCTTTCTGTTAATATATATCTGCTATTTTTACATCACATTTTTCTATTCTTTTGAGATGAAAAAGGATAAAATAGAGGAAAAGAAAACATGATCGGAGGTATCTTATGAAGGTATTATTTATCGGAGGGACCGGGACCATCAGCATGGCAATCTCCCGGCTTTTACTGTCACAGGGACACACACTTTATCTGCTCAACAGAGGGAGCCGCAATACAGGACTATCCGGTGATCTGATCGAATTGAAAGCAGACATCAATGATGAAGCTGCCGTTGCCGCTCTGATCTCTGATCTTAAGTTTGACGTGGTTGCGGATTTTATCGCTTTTGTTCCCGAGCAGCTTGAGCGCGATTATCGTCTGTTCCGTGAAAAAACGAAGCAGTTTATCTATATCAGCTCCGCTTCTGCCTACCAGAAACCACTGTCGGATTACAGAATTAACGAGGGAACGCCTCTTGCCAATCCTTATTGGGAATATTCCCGCAACAAGATTGCCGGAGAAGAATATCTGATGAAGCTGTACCGCGAGGAAGTCTTTCCCGTCACCATTGTCCGTCCAAGCCACACCTACGATGAGCGGTCTATTCCTCTCGGTGCCCACGGTGAAAAAGGAAGCTATTCCGTAATCAAGCGTATGCTGGAAGGGAAACCGGTCATCATCCACGGAGACGGCACCTCCCTTTGGACCATCACGCACAACTCTGATTTTGCAAAGGGCTTTGTGGGACTGATGGGAAATATCCATGCCATCGGAGAAACGGTTCAGATCACTTCCGACGAATCGGTGACCTGGAATCAGATCTATCAGATCATTGCGGATGCACTTCATGTAAAGCTGAACGCCGTCCATGTTGCCTCTGAATTTCTGGATGCGTGCAGCGATTATGATTTTGCCGGAAGCCTGCTGGGCGACAAGGCAAACACCGTGGTCTTTGACAACAGCAAGTTAAAGCGACTGGTTCCCGGCTTTACCGCAACGGTACGGGCTGACCAGGGGATACGCAGCACCATCGAATATGTACTCTCCCACCCGGAATGCCAGGTAGAGGATCCTGCGTTTGATACTTGGTGTGACAGGGTGATTGAGGCACTGGAGGAGGCGAAGAGGAAGATTCGCAGGTGATTGGAAGATATCTTAGATATCTGCGGCTGTGCAAAAGAAACGATTCATCGCAAGGCACGTTCGCACTTGCTTATGAATATGTTTCTTTTGCATAGCTTGGGTTATCGAAAGATTTTTTATGAACCTATCAATAGCCTAATGAGTGAAGGAAGGCTTCGCAGCCTTCGATGATGTCATCATAGGTCTCATCGAAATTTCCGGTGTACCAGGGATCGGCTATGTCTCTAGCACTGTCAGCAAAGGAAAGAAGCTTTCTAATCTTATGATCCGGATCTCCTCCGGCAATTCTTAACATATTTCGGATATTCCAGTCATCCATACCGATCAGGTAATCATATTTCTCATAATCCGCTTTGGTCATCTGTACAGCCCGGTGGGGAATCAGCGGGATTCCTACCTGACGGAGCTTGTTCACTGTGCCATGATGGGGCGGGTTACCGATCTCCTCGCGGCTGGTAGCCGCCGAGTTAATTTCAAACAGGTGATCTATGTGGCGTTGCTTAACCATGTGGGTTAGGACGCTTTCGGCCATGGTGCTACGGCAGATATTGCCGTGGCACACAAATAATATTTTAATCATGCCTTAAAAACTCCTTGAAAATGCTGATTTTCCTTGATTTCACGCCACTTTATACGATTTTCTGTGATAGATTGTTTTCTTCGTTTTCGTCGCATATCGTGGCATAAATTCGTATATTTTGTCATCCAAATTTAGTAAAAATCTTAGTAAAACAGCTCGATTTTCTCATTTTACTAAAGACTTTTTCCACTTAGGTTATCTTTTAGTTGTATCAATATTTTTAAATTTTAAGCCATTTTAGCATATTTGCCAAGTTCTTCCTTGGCATCCTCTGCTCCCAGATGCGTATATGTATTCAGGGTAACTCCTATATCAGAATGCCCCATTAGATATTGAAGTGTCTTGGGATTCATTCCGCTTTTTGCCATGTTACTGCAATAAGTATGTCTGCAAACATGAGGTGTGATCTTAGGTAATTGTTCCTTATAGATTCGATTATGTTTTGCCAATGCCCACTCAAAATGTTTTTCCCAATGCAAGGCAACTTCCGGCATATCCTTCTTATCCAAAAACAAAAATCCCTTATATCCATCAATCACAGGTTCCTTCTTGGGTTTTTTCCGATTTTCAACAATACGCTTAAAACATTCATACACTTCTTCGGTCATAGGAATGATTCTGGTTCCACTTGATGTTTTCGTATCCTCAATAATATACTTCATTCCTCTGGTCCTTTGAAGCTGATGATTTACACTGATTTGCTTTTCTTCAAAATCAATATCGGAAAGTGTCAATCCGCAGAACTCTGAAATACGAAGCCCGGTTTTAAAGAGGATAAACATACCATCATAGTATCGTTTATAATGCTCATCATTCTTAATAAATTCCAAGAACTTTCTTTCTTGTTTTCTGGTTATGGCTTCTCTTGTTACACTATCGTTTACAACTACTGTACATAGTTGAAACTCGAACGGATTTTTACGAATCAAATCATCGTCTACAGCCATTTGAAAAGCTGGTCTTACCACTCCTCGGACTGAATGAATGGTGCTATATCCCCTACCATCTGCCTGAAGCTTAATCAACCATGCTTTTGCATCTGATAGTTTTACCTTATCAATCCTTTTGGCACCAAATTCCTCTTTCTTAATTATGTTGATAACAAAGTTATAATTCGCTTCTGTATTATGACGAACACCTGTCTTTTGACCTATATACTTCTTTACTAACTCAAGAACTGTCAAATTGTCACCATATGGAGTAATACCATCATTTATATCTTTTAAAACGGCTTTTTCCTTCTCTCTAAGTGACTGACAGGGTCTTCTTCCTGCCGGAAGTGGATCTGTCGATTCTAACTTCCAACTGTAAAGGAATTTCTGCTTCCCAAAGCAATCTGTATAAACAAATGCATATCTTCCATCCGTTCGCTGGCTTTCTCCGTTTCGTAAAATACGACCTTTCTTATCACGTCTTTTCTGATTGCGATTTCTTTCACTCAAACGCCTTCGCTCCTTTCTACGAAGAAGCCCTAGCACGACAGTCATATTATATCATACCAGGGCGACATTTACCACTTTAAAGTGATAAAGTTCTATATTTCTTTTATTACTACAAAGAAGTTGTCTGATTAAGGAATTCCTCAAATTTATGTCGGTTTATCAATGATTTATTCCCCACCTGAACAGTAAAGCAATAATCGGAATCAACGTTCTCAGAAATTAGCAGCCTTATCTTCTTTTCTCCAATTCCAAAATATTGAACAGCCTCATCAACTGTTAGCATATATTTCTCCCATATTGGAACCATCTTTCCTTTCTCGTTTG
>JAGAQU010000102.1 GCA_017622575.1 Lachnospiraceae bacterium | reverse complement strand
GGAAGCTATATGATACTGAAGTTTAAAAGAAAATTGCTTCCGCCGCTTGCGGAGGTATTTCTGCTTGCAGGTGTTTATGCAGGATGTGCATTTAATCTGGTATTTCTCTTTCAGCTTCTGATGGGAGCGGATCCCCAGCCATACATGGAAGAAGGCATCCATCATGTGTTCACAATGAATGCCTTTGACTATTTGGTAACAGCATGCCTGTGCGTGGTTCCGGTTCTCTTTTTGATCCACTGTGTCCAGCTTATGGTTCTGCTGGTGAAGGAGAAGGCGGCAAAGCAGGAAAGCATCCATTACGAGAACAAGGTCCTTGAGATGGTAAACCTGTTTCTTTTGAAGGGTGCAAATCTGTTTTACGTGGCAGTGGCAGCTCTTTTGCCGGTACTTTTTCTTCTTGTGGTTATACTTGTTTTGTTTGGGCAGCAGCCCGACAGTTTTATTCTTGCCTTTACGAAAACCAGCGATTGGATTCTCTCGAAGGAGATTGCACCGCCGCCGGTAGCCTATGACACCCATTATCTGTGCACGGTTTCCTTAAAGGGACACAGAAAGCTGGTAAAGCCCATCCGATATGGAATGCGCCGTGGGGAAAAGATTGTGGTGAACAGACAGCTCTGCGTGGCAAATGCCTTTGAACAGCTGCTGGAGGAGAGAACGCCGCGTTTTCACAGGGCAGTGCGGAACTTTTATGATACTTACGGCTATCCTGTCTCGAAACACATTAAGAGCGCATGGAGCGCAGATATTACCTATCTCATTATGAAGCCACTGGAATGGATTTTCCTTGTGGTACTCTATTTGTTTGATGAAAAGCCGGAGGACAGGATCTGCAGACAGTATCTGCCCGAAGGCACTTGTGGGATGAAATAGAGCAGGATAAACATGTAATTTGAGAGTAGACCGAATTTTTTGAGGGGAGAGAAAAAGAGATGTATAAGCGAAAAGAAACGGGAAAAACACAGATTGTTGTTTTGGTGTTGCTGTTTGCAATGATATTTGCCGGATGCGGGAAGGAAAAAGCGAAAGAAGCTTTTCCTCAAGAGGAAAAAAGCTGTCTCATCGAGGAAGATTCCGATTATCTTTATCTCTGCGGAAGCTATCAGCTTCTTAAGCTCAATAAAGCTACCGGAGAGTCAACCGTCCTGTGGGAGAATAAAAAAGACTTTGAAGGCCTGGATTATCGACTCTATTCGGACGGACAGGGCTTCCTTTTTGGTGACAGGATCTATTATATAGAAGCTTACCGTGATGAGGAGTTAGGCAGTGAGTGCAAGGCTTTGTCTGTCATCTGCACTGACGGTACAGGCTATCAGCGTCTCCATCAACTGGATGCCTACAGTTCAGGGTCTATGGTGCTTCTGGATGATGAACTCTATGTGGATGCGCCGGATGAGGAAGGAAATGCCGGTTGGCTGTGTTATCAGTTTCAGGAGGACGGAAGCCTTTCGGAAAGCAGCAGACCGGAGCTTGAAGAACTAGTCCGTCAGGGATACAGCCAGTTAAGTTATACAGATAACGGCAGGAGAAAGCTGCTGATGCCGGAAGCAGAGGAGAAATTTGGCTATCTGGTCTTAAGAGATGAAAACTATGAGGTGGTAAAGGTAGATCCCAAGTCGGGAGAAGAGGAAAAACTGCCGGCAGAGCTTTTACAGATGGAGGCTTATAATGAAGGGAATTTCCTGTGTGTTGCCGGTAATAAACTGTACCTGGTCGATAGCAAAACGCTTCAGATAAATAAAACGATTCAATATGACAATAGTGTCAGCTATATTGATGTGATTACCACTGATGAGGAATATGCCTATGTTACATATGTGACGGAAGACGAAAGTGAACATACACAGAAATGTGTATTTGAAAAAGTATCGCTGGAAACAGGTGACAGAAGCGTCATATTTGAACAGGAACAAATGATAGGCGTGGGAGCTGAGTTTTCAATATATCTGTCGGATATCGTGGTGAAAAACGGCTATCTCTATTATGCCGGAGCTGAAGATTATCAATTATATATGATGCGGAGAAGCCTTGCGAATCCGTCTGAGGAGGAAAAACTGGGAGAAGCCTTTTATGACAGCGGTATCGGCGAAGTGGGTACCATACAATCCTATTATGAAAGAACCTACAGCCGGACAATGCCGGATGTACTTTTGACGGAAACAGATCTTGAGTGGCTGCAGGTGGATGAGAAATTTGCAGGAGCAGACAAGATCAACCGCTATCTGGAAGAGGAACAAAATAAAAATATCGAATATGAAAACGGTAATGTGGAATGGATGGAGGAGATGATAGAAGAATATGGTGAGGATGGTATTTCCCATAGCAGTTATTCCAGTACTCTTTCAGAAATTGCATATTTTGATGGGCGCTATGTGAGTTTTTGCCAGCAGGAATATGATTATCAGGGAGGCGCTCACGGCATGCCCCTTTGGATAGGCCTTACCTTTGATCTAGAGACGGGAGAGAGACTTTCCCTGCCCGATGTAATCGCAAACAGTGAGGAGGAACTGAACAGTATTGTCACAGAGTATTTTGCGGAATATATCAACGGGAATCCGGAGGAATTCTGGGAGGATGCTCTTGATATCGTGAGAGATGAGATCTGCTTTGAGTCCGATTTTTATCTCACGGAGGATGGAATCAAATTTTACTTCCACCCTTATGCTCTGTCCAGTTATGCTGCCGGGTTTCCGGAAGTGACCATACCTTATGATGAGTTTGAGATGAAGATTTCCCTGCAAAGCGGAGAAGGCAAATGAGAAACAAAAGGATTCCATATCCTAAAATTCAAAAAAAATATATTGTAATAGCAATAACAGCATGCTATAATGCATTCAAAGCAAATGATTCCTATAGGCGAAAGCCGGTGCTGCGGTCAGCATTCTGCTTGAAGAGGAAGTAGAACTGATGGAAAGACCGGAAACCGAGAAGGAATTGAGAATATCACCGGAACTCAGGCAGATAAGGCTGGATGTTATCAGCCTGGATGTAAGCAACAAGCTTTTATCAGGCACAGCTTGATGTTTCTTTATTAGAGCCTGGGAGTAAAGATTTCAATTCACTAAATGACAGTTGTTTTATACTTGTCGCACCTTTTGATATTTTTTGAAGAGGATTATACAGATATATGAAAATGTGAAGAAAGTCAAATCATCGGAAAAGATGGGAGTGAAATATATGCAGTTGTGGGAAGAAAAGGCATATATAAGAGAGGATGCATTTGCTGAAGGAATAGAAAGAGGCCTTGAAGCATTTATTTTGGATAATTTAGAAGAAGGAAAGGATAGAAAAATTATTATTGATAAACTGAAAAGACGCTTTCAGCTGTCTGAAAAAGAAGCTGCAGACTGTCTGGAAAAATACGAAAAGCGTCAGTAAGAATACAACGGGAGAAAAATATGCTGGCATTTGAATGTGATTATCTGGAGGGCGCTCATGAAAAAATCTTGCAGCGCCTCATAGAAACAAATTATGAAAAGGCACCGGGGTACGGCAATGACAGTTACTGTGAAAGTGCCAGGGCAAAAATAAAAGAAGCATGCGGATGTCCGGATGCCGATGTCTATTTTCTTACAGGCGGAACCCAGACCAATGCGATTGTGATCGGTACCATGCTGCAAAAATACGAGGGTGTGGTGGCTGCCCAGACAGGACATGTGAATGTGCACGAAGCAGGGGCTATTGAATATACGGGGCACAAGGTTTTGACCGTTCCCTCCCATGAAGGCAAAATGAAAGCGGATGAGCTTCAGGCTATGCTGGACGGATTCTGGCAGGATGTGACGCATGAACACATGGTATTTCCGGGAATGGTATATCTTTCCTATCCTACGGAATACGGCACTCTGTACAGTAAGAAAGAATTGGCGGACATAGCAGAAGTCTGCCACAGATTTCATATTCCGCTGTATCTGGACGGTGCCAGATTGGGATATGGGCTTATGAGTAAAAGTGCGGATCTGACATTGCCGGAGATAGCTGAGATCTGCGATGTGTTTTATATCGGCGGCACCAAGGTAGGTGCGCTCTGCGGAGAAGCGGTGGTATTTACGAAGAATAATACGCCGAAGCATTTCCTTACCATGGTCAAGCAGCATGGAGCCATGCTTGCCAAGGGGCGTCTCCTCGGAATCCAGTTTGATACGCTGTTTACAGATAACCTATATTTTACAGTCAGTGCCCATGCAATTGAGATGGCGGAGAAACTGAAAGAAGGGCTTAAGAGAGAAGGATATCCCTTTTATCTCGATTCCCCTACAAACCAGCAGTTTGTGATCCTTACCATGAAACAGATCGGTGAACTGCAAAAGCAGGTCAGCTTTGACCTTTGGGATAAACTTGACGAAGAACACCAGGTAGTCAGGTTTGCCACCAGCTGGGCGACGAAGGAGCAGGATGTGGAAGCATTGCTTGCACTTCTTGATAAATAGATTCTGTTGCGCTTGTATTTTTGCGGTGGATAATTGTCTATTTGTAACAGTTCAGTCGCGCCATTCGCAAAGCCGCACCTTCGGTGTTTTTCCGCTGCTTCGCAGCTAACTTTGCTCATAAACAGGCGCTTAGCTCATGCATATGTGCAAACACAAAAATGCGCAAGCACATTTTGTGTTGTTTGCATATGCATGACTGAACTGTATATATATATTTTGCACGTTGACATATATTTGGGAATATGATATAAATTTTAAATATAGAAAGAAAACCGATGAAGAAGAGTAAGTACTTTGAGACATCTTTATCACAGAGAGCCGCGGATGGTGGAAAGCGGTATGGAGAGCTTGAAGGAATGGGCTTTGGAGGGCGATTCGAAACTGGCACTTATTTATGCGCAGCATTAGATGAGCCGGAGAGGATACTCCGTTAACAAATCAGGCATATGATAGTATGCATTGAGCGGATGTAACATACATCAAGCAGGGTGGCACCGCAGGAAATATTTCTCCTGTCCCAGCAGTAACTGGGACAGGAGTTTTTTTGTGCGTGCAATGAACCGGGCGAGCAGCTTTGCTGCGAGTTAGCCAAAGTCAAGAGCGCAAAAGGAGGAAACGATGAGCGAAGAAAAGAAGATCCCTTACAAAATCTATCTGGAAGAAAATGAGATGCCCACAAGCTGGTACAATGTCCGTGCCGATATGAAGAATAAGCCGGCACCGCTTTTAAATCCCGGTACCTTACAGCCCTTAACCTTTGAGGAAATGCGCGGCATTTTCTGCGATGAGCTGTGCAAGCAGGAACTGGATGACACCACGGCTTATTTTGAAATTCCCGATGAAATCAAAAAGTTTTATAAAATGTACCGTCCGTCACCTCTGGTACGTGCTTATTGTCTTGAGGAGAAACTGCAGACACCTGCAAAGATCTACTATAAATTTGAGGGAAACAATACAAGCGGCAGCCATAAGCTGAACTCCGCTATTGCCCAGGCTTATTACGCAAAAGCCCAGGGTCTTAAAGGTGTTACCACCGAAACAGGTGCAGGCCAGTGGGGAACAGCTCTTTCCATGGCATGTGCCTATCTTGGGCTTGACTGTCAGGTTTATATGGTGAAATGCTCCTACGAGCAAAAACCTTTCCGCCGTGAAGTGATGAGAACCTACGGAGCTAATGTGACTCCTTCCCCTTCCAATACCACCCAGGTGGGACGCAAAATCCTGGAAGAGTTCCCCGGAACCACGGGAAGTCTTGGCTGTGCCATTTCAGAAGCAGTGGAAGCTGCAACAAGTCAGGAGGGATATCGCTATGTGCTTGGCTCCGTGTTGAATCAGGTACTGCTCCATCAGTCCGTGATCGGTCTGGAAGCGAAGGCAGCAATGGATAAATACGGTATTAAGCCGGATATGATCATCGGTTGTGCCGGAGGTGGTTCTAATCTTGGTGGTCTGATTTCACCTTTTATGGGTGAAAAACTCCGGGGAGAAGCAGACTACGAATTTATCGCGGTGGAACCTGCTTCCTGTCCGAGCTTTACAAGAGGAAAATTTGCTTACGACTTCTGCGATACCGGAAAGGTTTGTCCTCTTGCCAAGATGTATACGCTGGGCAGCGGCTTTATTCCGGCACCTAATCATGCGGGAGGCCTTCGTTATCATGGCATGAGTTCCACTTTGTCTCAGCTGTATCACGACGGCTATATGAAGGCTGTCAGTGTGGAACAGACTTCCGTATTCAAAGCAGCAGAGGAGTTTGCAAGAGTGGAAGGCATCCTACCCGCACCGGAAAGCTCCCATGCGATCAAGGTGGCAATGGATGAGGCCTTAAAGTGCAAGGAAACCGGTGAGGAGAAGACTATTCTCTTTGGACTTACCGGAACAGGCTATTTTGACATGGTAGCATATGAGCGGTTCAATAATGGAGAAATGCAGGACTATATTCCCTCCGATGAAGATCTTGCAAAAGGCTTTGCAGGAATTCCGAAGTTCCCGGGAAATGAAGTGTAAAAGTGGTTGTGTCAGGGGGATAGAAATAGAAAGCGGCAGACGCCTTGGTGTGTCTGCCGCTTTCCTTTTTAATAGTTGAACAAAACACATAAATCTGTTAAAATAAAAATTGCAGTTTTTTATCCTTTAGGGACAAAGGCCGTATAAATTTAGGCTAACAGTGAGGTCAAAACATGAATTTCATTCAAAAAGTTTTTGGAACACACAGCGAAAGAGAATTAAAAAGAATTGAGCCTATCGTGCAGGCAATCGAGGATCTGCGCCCTGCCATGACAGCTCTTTCTGATGAGGAATTAAAAGATAAGACAGCAGAATTTAAGAAGAGACTTTCCGAAGGCGAAACACTGGATGATCTGCTTCCGGAGGCCTATGCAGTGGTCAGGGAAGCTGCAAGAAGAGTGCTACATACGGAGCATTACCGTGTACAGCTCATCGGTGGTATTATTCTTCACCAGGGACGTATCGCGGAAATGAAGACAGGAGAAGGAAAAACCCAGACCTGTCTGCTTCCGGCCTACTTGAATGCATTGGAAGGAAAGGGCGTTCATGTTGTCACAGTTAATGATTATCTGGCAAAGCGTGATGCGGAATGGATGGGACAGGTCCATGAATTCCTGGGTCTTACCGTAGGCGTTGTATTAAACAGCATGAAGCCGGAAGAGAGAAGAGCAGCTTACAATTGTGACATTACCTATGTGACCAACAATGAACTGGGGTTTGATTACCTGAGAGACAACATGGTCATTTACAAGGAACAGCTGGTGCTTCGGAGTCTCCATTATGCGATCATCGATGAGGTGGACTCGGTGTTGATCGATGAAGCGAGAACCCCCCTTATCATTTCCGGACAGAGCGGTAAATCTACCAAACTCTATGAGGTCTGTGATATCCTTGCCAAACAGATGCAGCGAGGCGAAGATATGGAAGACTTAAGCAAAATGGATGCTATCATGGGTGTGGAAAGAGAAGAAACAGGCGATTTTATTGTCAATGAAAAGGACAAGATCGTCAATCTTACCGCGCAGGGTGTGGAAAAGGTAGAAAAATTCTTCCAGATTGAAAACCTGGCAGATCCGGAGAATATCGAGATCCAGCATAACATTATTCTGGCTCTTCGCGCAAACAACCTGATGTTCCGTGATCAGGATTATGTGGTAAAGGATGATCAGGTACTGATCGTAGATGAATTTACCGGACGTATCATGCCGGGACGCCGTTATTCTGACGGTCTTCATCAGGCGATAGAAGCCAAGGAGCATGTAAAAGTTAAGAGAGAAAGCAAGACTCTTGCGACCATTACTTTCCAGAATTTCTTTAACAAATTTAAGAAAAAAGCAGGTATGACAGGTACCGCTTTGACAGAAGAAAAGGAATTCCGTGATATTTACGGAATGGATGTTGTGGAGATCCCCACAAATAGACCTGTTGCAAGAAAGGATCTGCAGGACGCCGTATATAAGACAAAGAAAGAAAAGCTCCATGCCATCGTGGAGTCAGTAAAGGAAGCACATGAAAAAGGACAGCCGGTACTGGTAGGTACCATTACCATCGAGGCATCTGAAGAACTGAGCCGTCTTCTCACCAAACAGGGCATCCAGCACAAGGTATTAAATGCAAAGTTCCATGAACTGGAAGCAGAAATTGTGGCAGATGCCGGTATCCATGGTGCCGTTACCATTGCCACCAACATGGCAGGACGTGGTACAGATATCAAACTGGATGAGGCGGCAAGAGAAGCAGGCGGTCTTAAGATCATCGGTACGGAGCGTCATGAATCAAGACGTATCGATAATCAGCTGCGAGGTCGTTCCGGTCGTCAGGGAGATCCCGGTGAATCCAAGTTCTATATTTCACTGGAAGATGACCTGATGAGACTGTTCGGTTCCGAAAGACTGATCAATATGTTTAACGCTCTGGGTATTCCGGAGAATCAGGAAATCGAGCATAAGGCTTTGACAAATGCCATTGAGTCTGCACAGAAGAAGATTGAGAGCAATAACTTCGGTATCAGAAAGAATCTGCTTGAGTACGATCAGGTGATGAATGAACAGAGAGAGATCATTTATGAGGAGAGACGCCGCGTGCTTGACGGAGAGAGCATGAGAGATGCCATCTATAAGATGATCACGGATATTGCTGAGAATGCTGTTGATATTTCCATCGGAGATGACTCAGACTTTGAGGAGTGGAATCTGGAGGAGCTGAATTCTCTGCTCCTGCCCACAATTCCTCTGAAACCTGTTAACAGAGGGCGTATCAATACACCCAAGAAGAATGCGTTAAAGCAGCAGCTGAAGGAAGAGGCCGTGAAGCTCTACGAGGCAAAGGAAGCAGAATTCCCGGAACCCGAGGCAATCAGAGAACTGGAGCGAGTGATCCTTTTGAAGGTCATCGACAGAAAGTGGATGGACCATATCGACGATATGGAACAGCTTCGTCAGGGTGTGGGATTACAGGCATACGGACAGAGAGATCCCCTTGTGGAGTACAAGCTGAGCGGATATGAAATGTTCGATGAGATGACGCAGAATATTAAGGAAGAAACTGTCCGTGTACTGTTCCATGTCCGCGTGGAACAGAAGGTGGAGAGAGAAGAGGTTGCCAAGGTAACCGGAACCAACAAGGATGATTCTGCAGTGAAAGCGCCTGTGAGAAGAGAAAATGCCAAGATTTATCCCAACGATCCCTGCCCCTGCGGCAGTGGCAAGAAGTATAAGCAGTGTTGCGGTCGTAAGGCATAATAATAGAATCAAAATGAAATTAGAAAGAGGTGAACGTTAAGTGGTAGAATTAGACCAGATGAAGTCTGAACTTCAGGCTTATGAAACCCCTTTAGCGGAAGTGAGGGATTCACTTTGACTTAGATAATAAGTCAAAGAAGATCGAAGAGTTGGAAAGAGAGATGGAATCGCCCGGTTTTTGGGATGATCCGGATGTCTCCAACGGTAAAATGAAAGAACTGAAAAATTTAAAGGATCTTGTAGATACCGTCAACGGATTAAAGACCCAGTATGAGGATATTGAGGCTCTGATCGAGATGGGCTACGAGGAGGAGGATCCGGAACTGGCAGCGGATATCCGCAAGGAACTGGATGAGTTTATTGCGACTTTTGAAAATATCAGGATCAGCACATTGCTCTCCGGTGAATATGACAGTTACAATGCAATCTTAAAGCTGAATGCAGGTGCCGGCGGAACGGAAAGCTGCGATTGGTGCAGTATGCTCTATCGTATGTATACACGGTGGGCGGAACGCAAAGGTTTTAGTGTGGAGGTACTGGATTATCTGGACGGCGATGAAGCCGGAATCAAGTCGGTAACTTTCCAGGTGAACGGAACCAATGCTTACGGTTATCTGAAATCGGAAAAAGGTGTGCACAGGCTGGTGAGAATCTCACCTTTCAATGCGCAGGGAAAGAGACAGACTTCCTTTGTATCACTGGATGTTATGCCGGATATTGAGGAGGATGTGGATGTGGAGATCAATGAAGACGATCTTCGAATTGACACCTACCGAAGCAGCGGTGCCGGCGGCCAGCACATCAATAAGACCTCATCTGCCATCCGTATTACTCACATTCCGACGGGTATTGTGGTGCAGTGTCAGAATGAGCGTTCCCAGTTCCAGAATAAGGATAAGGCGATGCAGATGTTGAAAGCAAAGCTCTATATTCTGCAAAAGGAAGCCAATGCGGAGAAGCTTTCCGACATCCGCGGCGAGGTAAAGGAAATCGGCTGGGGAAACCAGATCCGTTCCTATGTGATGCAGCCTTATACCATGGTCAAGGACCACAGAACCGAAGCGGAAACAGGAAACGTGGACGCTGTCATGGACGGCGCGATCGATCCTTTTATCAATGCCTATCTGAAATGGATCAATACCAAACCGGAACAAAATCAATAAGATGAAAATAAAAAACAGCTGTACTTGATAACTTGTACAGCTGTTTTTCTGCTATTAAACAGTTTGATTAATCCTTATTTCTCTTTTTCATCAGATCAAGATAGAAGTTTGCTCTGGTGCTCTGATAATATGGCAGAATCCAGAGAAAACCAATTCCGCAGGTACAAAGCCCAAGCAGAAAAAGCGGAATGAAGGAAAGATCGATGTAGAACAGTCTGCCTTTGCTTCCCTTCATGATCTTGTAGCTGCCGCGAAGCACTTCCATTGGAGAGTATCCCGGGAAATCCAGCATCAGGTAAAAGCTCTGTGAAAAGATCAGGCTGATCACCACATCCGCTACAGCAAAGATCAGGATCACGATCACACAGATCAGCAGAAGATATGGATTTGCCAGTAAGGCATTCTGATTATAGGAAACCAGTATATTGGGAATGCCGAGGATCATGCTGATGAGAGTTAACACTGCCTGTACCTTTAATACCCTGTCAGAGCTATTTGAAAATCCGTTAAAAAGATCACCGATGGTTATCTGCTGATTGCATGCCAGTTTCAGGTAAATATATGCTTCACCGAAAACAAAAAGCCCGCTTAAGAGACTGATGATAAATGACACCGCATAATAAATGATAACTCCGACTAAAGTAGTGGTATCTACAAAAAGAAAGTCACATAGAGTGGCAAAAAGTACACAGGCGATGTGAATGCCGTAAGCTCCTACAAGTGTGCCGTATTTTCCAAGTAATTGTCCTTTTGCCAGAGTTTTCAAACTGGCAGAAGAAAGATGTTCATTCATAGTTAAACTCCTGCTAAACAGCTAAATCCAGATTCTTTCCGATAAAAGCTGCGGCATCTGCAGATTTTTTGTTCTGCTGATAAGGATTACTCTCATCGCTGTAGCTGATTTTTGTTGTAGTGGTGCCGCCTGCCGTGTAGCTTCTTCCGCATTCCGGGCAGATGGCGGTTTTCAGGGTAACGTTGGCGGCCAGCACCTTGCCGTTTCCCTGAGCAGCTTTTTTGTATGCATTGCTCACATGCTCCTGTTCGTGGGCACGTACTCTGGAAGCGGAAGCCTCGGGAGAGATATGAGCAGCGGATTTAAAAGAAACCATTTCATCGGAACCATCCTGATATTTGCGGTTCTTACAGGTTTCACATTCAGCAGGAGAGGATTTACGACCGGGAGTTACCACGGTAGATTCACCCGGATTTACAACGGGTTTGTTTGCCTGCACATTTTCATTTGAATAGCCTGTATATCCGGCATACACGGAAGAGCCGTAGCCGACACCAATAATTCCGGTCATAAAAACACTCCTTTCTGAAATAACTTATCTTATTCTGAAATTAATTTAACATATCTGCATATTGCTTCATCATATCTTCAAATGATTCTCCGTAAATTTCCTCCGTAGATTGTCCATACATACTTTCAACAGCATCATCATACTGTCGACCGATGTCTACCAGCATATCAGGGTTCTTAAGCAATAAAGCGGCAGACGAAACAAACAGGGAGACGGTGACACAAAGCCCGCCGATTCCGCAGATCAAACCAATCTTAGCCTGGGTCAGCATCTTCCTGCCATAACCTTTGGAGAGAAGAGCAAACAGAATTGCAAGTCCTCCAAACAGGAAAGGAAGAAATACGGACATAATTGTAAAAAAAGAAGTAACCCCGAGAAACAGAGATGCAGTTGCCATAGCCATTCCGGGATTGCGAAATGAGGGATTGACTTCTCTGTAGTAGCCGTTGCCCTGTGGGGGTATATTTTGATTGTTATTGTAATCCATACAGGTTCACTCGCTTTGTTTTTATTAATTACATGATAACACTAGTTTGCGGATAATACAACAATACAAATCTTGAAAAAAAGCGGTCAATCAGATACAATAAACGGAAGAATAACAAGCGTGAGCAAAGGATGAAAAATAGCTATGGACATTATATTGAAACTGAAGGAAGAACTGAAGGTAGAAAAATGGCAGGTGGAGGCAGCAGTCAAACTGATCGATGAGGGAAACACAATCCCCTTTATCTCCCGTTACCGCAAGGAGGCGACAGGGTCACTGAATGATGAACAGCTCCGTAACCTGCATGAAAGACTGACGTATCTGCGCAATCTGGAAGAAAAGAAGGAGCAGGTGATCGGAAGCATTGAAGAACAGGGAAAGCTCACGGAAGAGCTGAAGAATAAGATTCTGGCAGCGGAGACTCTGGTGGTTGTGGAAGATTTGTACAGGCCTTACAGACCGAAGAGAAAGACGCGTGCCAGCGTGGCCAAGGAAAAAGGGCTGGAGGGACTTGCACAGTACATACTTTCACAGGATGCAAAAGAGCCTTTGGAAACAGAGGCAGCAAAATATATCAATGAAGAAAAAGAAGTGAAGGATGAAAAGGAAGCGCTTCAGGGCGCAAAGGATATCATCGCGGAAAGCATTTCCGATGAAGCCGATTACCGTATCTATATCAGAAATATTACGATGGAGGAAGGAACCATCACAAGCACCGCAAAGGATGAAAAGGCGGAAAGCGTCTATGAAATGTACTATGATTATGAGGAGCCGGTGAAGAAAGCTGCCGGCCACAGAATCCTGGCTTTAAACCGTGGGGAAAACGAGAAGTTTTTGGCGGTGAAGATCGTGGCACCCACAGAGAGGATTTTGCAGTATCTGGCTAAGAAAACCATTACCTCAGATAACGAATATACCACTCCTCTTTTACAGGAAGTGATTGAGGATGCCTATGAAAGACTGATCGCGCCTGCCATTGAGAGAGAGATCAGAAACGAACTCACGGAAAAGGCGGAGGATGGCGCAATCTCAGTTTTCGGCAAGAACTTGGAGCAGCTTCTGATGCAGCCTCCCATTACGGGAAAGGTAGTTCTCGGCTGGGACCCCGCTTTCCGTACCGGCTGTAAGCTGGCGGTAGTGGACGAGACAGGTAAAGTGCTGGATACGAAGGTGATCTATCCCACAGCGCCCCAGAATAAGGTCGAGGAAGCCAAGAAGGAATTGAAGCGTCTGATCAGCAAATATCATGTTTCTCTGATCAGCGTGGGCAACGGAACAGCTTCCCGCGAGTCTGAACAGGTGATCGTGGAACTGATTAAGGAACTGGATACACCGGTTCAGTATGTGATTGTAAATGAGGCGGGAGCCTCCGTGTATTCTGCCAGCAAACTGGCTACCGAGGAGTTCCCCAATTTTGACGTGGGACAGAGAAGCGCGGCTTCCATCGCAAGAAGACTGCAGGATCCTCTGGCAGAGCTTGTCAAGATCGATCCCAAGTCCATCGGTGTAGGTCAGTATCAGCATGACATGAACCAGAAAAAACTGGGAGAAGCATTAAACGGTGTGGTGGAGGACTGTGTAAACAAAGTAGGTGTGGATTTGAATACGGCATCCGCTTCCCTGCTTGAATATATTTCCGGTGTCTCCAAGACCATTGCCAAAAATATTGTGGATTACAGAGAGGCAAACGGGCGCTTCACGAAACGTGAGCAGCTCCTCAAGGTAGCAAAGCTTGGACCGAAGGCCTACGAGCAGTGCGCCGGATTTATGCGTATTCCGGACGGAGATAACCCCTTGGATGCCACCAGCGTTCACCCCGAGAGCTATGAGGCAGCAGAAAAACTCCTTGAGAAAATGGGACTTACCATGGAGGATGTGAAGCAGGCACAGAAGGAAGCTGCCAAGAATAAAGGAGCCAAGGGCAGCGTTAAGCAGGGCAGTGAAGTCAGAAAACAGGACAAAAAGCCAAAAGCACAGAAGGTTGTGATCAGAAATACAAACACCGCCATGGGACAGGCCCTTGCGGCTGCCATGGGAGGTATGGTACTTTCCGGTGAGAATGAAAAGAATAGCGCAGCTGCGCCGGAAGCAACCAAAGAAAGCTCTACCGGTGCATCCGCTGTCAGCACTTTGGAGCGCAGGATTAAGGATAAAGAGAAAATGGCTAAGGAACTGGGTATCGGCGAGATTACACTGACCGATATCTTAAAGGAACTGGAAAAGCCGGCAAGAGACCCGAGAGAGAATATGCCCGCGCCCATTCTCCGAAGTGATGTCCTTAACATGGAAGATTTGAAACCCGGCATGATCCTTAAGGGAACGGTCCGCAACGTCATCGATTTTGGCGTGTTTGTGGATATCGGTGTCCACCAGGACGGACTGGTTCACATTTCCCAGATCACCGACCGTTTTATCAAGCATCCCCTTGAGGCTGTCAGCGTCGGCGATATCGTGGATGTCCAGGTGCTCTCCGTGGATGTGACAAAGAAGAGAATCAGTCTGACGATGAGAATCAATCAGAATAAGAAATAGACAATAAGGTCTGCAGCAGTGCAGATCTTATTTTTTAAAAATGGTCGACAAATGAAATATCTCATGTTATACTTTAGCGTGTTAGCGTGATAAAAACAGGAGAAACAGCAAATGAAGAAGAAAAGCGGAAAATTATCTTACGGATGCCTGTCCTTTATTTCCTTCTGCGTCATCATAGCAGCGTGGTGTGTTGCTACATACGGAGGCTTTGTCAATGAGATATTCATGCCCTCCCCGACGGATGTATGGAACAGTCTTGTGGAGATGGCGAAAGACGGAAGTCTTTTGGAGCACTGTTACATTTCAACCAAACGTGTCATGGTGGGATGGGTCTGGTCTGCAGTAGCGGCACTTCCCATAGGAATGTTGATGGCAAGATCCAAAAAGTTCAGTGCCATTGTGCAGCCTGTCATTGAGTTTGTGAGATACCTTCCGGTGGTTGCCCTGGTTCCCCTCACACTTCTTTATCTGGGAATCGAGGAAAATCAAAAGTATGTCATCATTTTCCTTGGAACCTTCTTTCAGCTTGTTTTGATGGTATGTGATACGGTTTCTTCCATCGATAAAAATATGATCAATGCGGCAAGGACGCTCGGAGCAGGTAAGCTGCAGGTTTACACCCAGGTAATCTTTCCGGCTGCCCTTCCGGGACTTATGGATGATTTCAGACTGACTATCGGCTGGGCATGGACTTACCTTGTGGTGGCGGAAATGGTGGCTGCTTCCTCCGGACTCGGTTACATCATTCTGAAGTCCCAGCGTTTTCTGGCTACGGATGTTATTTTTGCCGGTCTGATCATGATAGGTGTCATCGGTCTTGTCACCGATTTCCTGCTCCGGCTTCTGACAAAGATCATTGTGCCCTGGCATGAAAGGTTAGGTGACTGATATGAGTGATGTGAAATTAAAGGTAAGCAATCTGCAGAAGATCTTTCCGGCAGCGAATAAGAACGGAAAAGAGCTGACCGCATTAAAGGATATCAATCTGGAAGTAAAGGAATCGGAATTTGTAGTCATGGTCGGGCCGTCCGGCTGCGGAAAGTCAACGCTGATCAATATCATCGGCGGTCTTGAGGAAGCGACGGAGGGAGAGGTGTTGATCGAGGGAAAGCCTGTGACAGCACCCGGCGCTGACCGCGGTATGGTTTTTCAGGGATACAGCCTTTTTCCCTGGCTCACGGTTCAGAAGAACGTAGAGTTCGGCCTTAAGATGAAAAAGGTGGCGAAACCGGAGAGGGAAAGAATTGCAAAGGAATATATCCAGTTGGTGGGACTTTCCGGTTTTGAAAATGCGCTGCCAAAGCAGCTTTCGGGAGGCATGAAGCAGCGTGTGGCGATCGCAAGAACTCTCGCCAATTCACCGGAGATTCTTCTCATGGACGAACCCTTTGGGGCGCTGGATGCCCAGACCAGAATGGTCATGCAAGAGCTCCTTGCAAAAATCAGCCGGGAGACAAAGAATACCATTCTCTTTATCACCCATGATATCGACGAGGCAATCCTTCTTGCGGACCGCATTTATGTGATGAGCCGAAGACCGGGAACTATCCGGGAGATTCTGGAGGTTCAAATGAGCGGTGAGAGGAGCCATGAGATGCTTGTAACACCGGAATTTTTACAAATGAAACGGAAAATCATGGACATGCTCTGGCAGGAAAGCCAGGATGCTGCCCTTGATCAATAGAGAAAAGGAGAGATAGTATTATGAAAAAGTTGTTGGCATTGTTACTTAGTATGACACTGGTATTTTCCTGTGTCGGCTGCGGTTCTTCCGATTCTGCAAAAGAGACAAAAGAAACCGCAAACACAGAAGCAGAAGGGGATCTGATCCCGCTTAAGGTTGCTTTCTGTACTTGGGCAGGCTATGCACCCGTATTTATTGGAGTTGAAAAAGGCTACTTTGAGGAATCAGGTTATGATGTGGAGGTTGTGATCATGGAGGATGAGTCCACCTATGGTGCAGCTTTTCTCTCAAACAGCATTCAGGCGTTAGGCCAGGTTCTGGATCGTGACATCATCCAGTATGATGCAGGCGCTCCCGAACAGTATGTATGCACGATGGATGCTTCCACAGGCGGTGACGGACTGGTGGCAACAGCGGAGATCCAGACAGTAGATGATCTTGCCGGAAAGACAGTAGCACTGGATAAATCCGCTACTTCCTATTTCTTTTTCCTGCAGGTACTTGCAGACAGCAATATCACAGAGGATCAGATCAATATTGTGGAGATGGGAAATGACGCAGCCGGTGAAGCCTTTATCGCCGGACAGGTTGACGCAGCAGTTACATGGGAGCCTGCGCTCAGCAACTGCGGTGAAAGAGAAGGCGGACATATTCTGGTTTCCTCCGCAGATTATCCCAAGGCCATCATTGATGTACTGACTGTGAGCACCACATTCCTTGAGGAACATCCTGATGCAGCAGATGCGCTGAACGAGGGCTGGAACAAGTCGGTGGCCTACTTAAATGAGAACTTTGAAGAGGGTTGCGAGATCATGGCAAAGGGACTTGGCCTTTCCACTGAGGATGTGATTGGCGAATGCTCCGGCATTACCTTCTACGATGAGGCAATGAACAAGGAATTCAATGATCTTGGCAAAGAAGGAAATGTGAAGGATATTGCGCAGATGGCGGCAGATTTCTGGGTAGAAAAGGGATATATGAAGAGCAATGATGTGGAAGGCTTCTTCGCTTATATTAATAAATAGAATATGACCATTGAGAGATTTGCCGGTTTGAGTGACTTGCGTCCGCTTGAACCGGCAATTTTTTTCTGTGAATAAATCCTTTCAATAAAGAATTTGTGATAATTTTAATAAGGCTTTACACCGGAAATTCTTTTCACTATAATATTGGTATCATAGTGAAAAGGTGGTGAACGGAAGTGAGTGATGATATGAATGAAAAAGAAATGATCAACAATCTTATTGATAACTATACAAGTCTTCAGAGAATAAAAAAAGCAGAAAATTCAGAAAAAGAAATCGATTATCAAATCAGAATATTAAAAGCAAAACTTGAGTCTTTTGGCATTATTACCAGTGAATTGGAAATGAATTAAAAGTAACCGGAAATGGAAGGTGTAAGGTCTTATTAAGCGATTAAAAGAATTTTTGAAAAAACCCATAAAAAGGAAATTCCTCCCGCGTATCTTAGATAAGATACAAAAAGGGAGGAATTTTTTATGAGAAAGGAAATTATAGCTGTTTTACTATCAATCACACTTTTGACGGGAACACTGACAGGCTGCGGCAAAAGCACAAGTGATACCGCAGCATCTGCAGCGGGAATCACGGAAAGCACGGAAGCGAAGGCTTGGACGGAGGAAGCTGCGACGGAGGAAGAAAAAACAGTGAAAGGTGAAAGCTATTTGGACGGCTGCTATGATTATGATCCCGATTTTACCAGAAAAGAAAACAGTGAGGAATACAGTGAGTGGGAAGAAAAGGGCTATTCCTCTGTTATGAAAGAACCAGTATCCACTTTTTCCACAGATGTGGATACTGCATCCTATAGCAATTTGAGGAGACTCATCAGAGAGGGTTATTCCATTGATGAACTGCCGGAAAATGCAGTCAGGATCGAAGAGATGTTGAATTATTTTACCTATGATTACAAGGAACCTGAGGGGAGCGAGCCCTTCGGAGTTACCGCAAAGATCGGAAAATGTCCCTGGAATGAAGACGCTGAGCTTGTGATGCTTGGGCTGAAAACAGAGGACATCGATTATGAGGATGCGCCGGCTTCCAATCTTGTTTTCCTTCTGGATGTCTCCGGTTCCATGTATGCGGATGACAAACTGCCTCTTTTGCAGGAAGCCTTCTGCCTGCTTGCGGACAATCTTACGGAAAAGGACAGGGTTTCCATTGTTACCTATGCAGGGGATGATACGGTAGTGCTTGAAGGTGTCAGCGGCGATAAGACAAGGACCATCAAAAAGGCACTGATGGGTCTTGAGGCCGGTGGAGGAACCCACGGAAGCAAAGGAATCGAGACTGCCTATGCGCTGGCAGAGGATAACTTTATCAAGGGTGGAAATAACAGAGTGATACTGGCAACGGACGGTGATCTGAATATTGGGCTGACCAGTGAAGAGGAACTGGAAGAGCTGATCACAGAGAAAAAGGAATCCGGTATTTTCCTGTCGGTTCTTGGCTTTGGAACAGGCAATATTAAGGATAACAAGATGGAGACACTGGCTGATAAGGGAAACGGAAATTATGCCTACATTGATTCCCTGCGGGAAGCAAATAAGGTGCTGGTGGAAGAGATGTCTGCCACACTGCTCACCATCTGCAAGGATGTAAAGCTCCAGGTGGAGTTTAATCCTGCGGTTGTTTCCGAATACCGCCTCATCGGTTATGAGAACAGGGCTTTAAATAAAGAGGATTTTGATGATGATACCAAGGATGCCGGAGAGATCGGAGCCGGACACAGCGTTACTGCTCTCTATGAAGTGATTTTAAAAGAGCCCCTTTCCGGTCTTTCCGATGAAGATATCAATGATCTCAAATACAGCGATGAATACCGAAAGGAGCAGGGAAAAGGCAGCCTTGAAAGCTCCGCTACGGAGAAGGAATGGTTTACCTTAAGCATCCGCTATAAGAAACCTGCGGAGAATGAGAGCAGCCTGCTCACCTATCCGATCGGCTTTGAAAGCTATATGGAAAATCCTGATGATGATTTCCGGTTTGCAGGAGCAGTGGCAGAGTTTGGCCTTTTGGCCTCTCACAGTGAAAATCCTGAGGATGCATCTGTGAAAAATGTGAAAAAAATATTGAAATCCATAGACCTTGATGATGAGTATAAGGAAGAGTTTCTGGAACTGGTAAAGGAAGTGGAATAGGCTATTGACAAATAAATAACAATACATTATTCTGGTAAAGAATCAAATAAAGAAAAGTTCTTCGGGGCAGGGTGACCTTATCGGACAAAACAATCCGATAAGTATGAATTCCCAACCGGCGGTAAAGTCCGCGACCCATGCGCAGCTGTACAAACAATGATGACAGTGACAAATGGCTGATTTGGTGACTCATATACGAGAATTCCAAAACCGACAGTAAAGTCTGGATGAGAGAAGAAAACAGCAGTTTCCAGTGAAATTGTGATTACATATGCACAGGATACGACAGCTGTATGTGATGGTGAATTTGACCCCGAATGAATATTCATTCGGGGTTTTGTTTGTTTGCGCGCCATGGGCGCGCTCTAACGGGTGTAAGTCCCGAACACGCCCGGATAGTGGGAAGTGTATAGCCGAACAGCAAGGGTGTCCATCGTGAGGTGGAATCTGAAGGAAGCTGTAAGCAAATCTCTGG
>JAGAQU010000101.1 GCA_017622575.1 Lachnospiraceae bacterium | reverse complement strand
AGAGAGGGGAAGCGTATGAATGTTTTGAACAGTACAATCCGCGAGATATTGGTAAAATCAGAGGAGGCCTATGGTTCGTGGGATGCTTTCCGATTCAAGGTAAAACAAAGTGATGGCGAAGGAAAAAAATCGGTTGCGGTGGAAAATAAAACCTACACAGATTTAAAAGCGGATTCTGAGTGTTTTTCCGCGGCACTTGATTCACTTGGAGAGGTGAAAGGACACATTGCTATCCTTGGAACCACATCCTATGAGTGGATTGTGGCTTATCTTGGAATTGTAAACAGCGGCAGTGTTGCGGTACCTCTGGATGCGCAACTGCCTGCAGAGGAACTCTGTGATCTTTTAAATCGTGCAGAAGTCACTACCCTTGTATTCGATATGAGACAAAAGCGGATGCGGCCTGCAAAGCACAAAAGGAATGTGCCGGATTAAAACATATAATCTCCATGAAGGAGGAGAGTGCGGTGGCAGGCGCATGTTCCTTCTGGAAGCTGTTAAGAGATCAGCAGCCCGGTTATGATTATGCACCGGAACCGGAAGAACTGGCTACGATCATGTTTACATCAGGAACCACGGGAAAAAGTAAAGGAGTGATGCTTAGTCACCGAAATCTTGCGGAAAATGCCACCTGCCTTGATATGAGAATCGATCCTGGAACAGTGATCATGTCAGTGCTTCCCATTCATCATGCTTATTGCCTGAGTATGGATATCTTAAAGGCACTCTCTCTTGGAAGCGTGATCTGTATTAATGATTCGCTGCTTCGTGTGGCAAAGAATATCAAACTTTTTGAACCCAATATGATACTGATGGTACCTCTGATGATCGAAACTCTGGCAAAGAAGCTTCAGGATGCCGCATGGATGCCGGCTCCTCTTGTGAAAGCAAAGGTTTTCGGTAAGCAGTTTCACACCATCTGCAGTGGCGGCGCTTATCTGAATCCTGCTCACATAGATCTTTTCAAGAAGTACGGTATCACAATTCTTCAGGGCTACGGGATGACAGAATGTTCTCCCGTGATCAGCACCAACTTGAGCTGGAACAATAAAGAAGACTCCGTGGGAAAGCTTTTGCCAAACTGTGAGGCGAAAACGGTGGATGAAGAGCTCTGGGTAAGAGGATCCAGTGTGATGCAGGGGTATTATCATATGCCGGAAGAGACGGCTGCTACGCTGGAAGATGGTTGGCTGAAAACAGGAGATCTCGGCTATGTTGACGGGGATGGGTTTGTATTCCTGACGGGAAGAAAGAAAAACCTGATCATTACACCCAATGGGGAAAACATCTCACCCGAAGAAATTGAAAATAAGCTATCCGAGAACAGACTGGTACAGGAGGTCCTTGTCCGTGACAGTGAAGGTGTGATAGAAGCGGAAATCTTCCCGGACTATGAATATGCGGGCAAAAAGAAAATCAAACGTTTTTAAAAGAGAAAACAGCATAGGAAAAACAATAGCCGGATGTTTAAGCCCGGCTATTGTTTTTTTCTTGATGCATATTGTCAATTTGCGGAAATATTATTGTTTTATGATGTAAATATGGTACAATAGTAACAGAAATATTAATGTGCAAAGAGGAATTTTATATGATGAAGCGAAACAAAAGGGTCTTTGTGCTGAGCCTTGCGGTATTTATATTTCTGATCGGCATATGGGGGACCGGTGTTGCAGCGAAAGAAACAGAAAAAACAAATGACGGAAGAATTTTGTTTATCAGCTCTTACAGTTATGGGTGGGATACGGTACAGAGCCAGATAGAGGGAATCAAGGACGGCATTGATGATAATACCACTGTGGATTACGAGTTTATGGATACCAAGAGAGTGGATGATGATACTTCCGGGAAGATGTTTTATGAAGGCTTGAAATATCGGATGTCTAAGGTGGAACCATATGATGTTGTCATCCTCGGTGATGATGCAGCTCTTCGTTTTGCCATAGAATACAGGGAAGAATTGTTTGCGGATATTCCTCTTGTCTTTGAAGGAGTCAATGACGAAAAATTGGCACTCACAGTCTCAGAGGATCCTCTGATCACAGGAGTACTGGAGCAATTGTCGGTGGAGAGGAATATTGATTTTGCGAAGAAACTGATGCCGGATGCCAAAAAAGTTGTTGCTATTTTGGATGATACCGTTACAGGACAGGCGGAAAGAGGACGCTTTTTCAGCTATCAGGAAAAGTATCCTGATCTGCAATTTTCAGAAATCAATTCTTCAGAACTTACAGGTTCTAAGCTGAAGCAGAGAATCAGTCAGGTTGGAAAAAACAATATTCTTATTTATGTCATGATGACAGAGGATGCAGACGGTAAGCATTATTCCAATAAAGAAGCTGTCAAAGTGATTACTTCTGCGGCAAGAACGCCGGTGTTCCGCATGGTTGACGGCGGTATCGGAGAAGGTATTTTGGGCGGTAACGTGGTGTCCATGTATAAATCAGGCGAGATTGCAGCCGGCATTGCCATGGATATCATTAATGGCAAAGAAACCCAAAAAATCGGAGTTGTTGTTGACAGTCCCAACATTTATTGTGTGGATCAGCAGATCATGGAAAAGTATGAGCTTGATATGGATCTGATACCGGAGGAAACAGAAATTGTAAACTACAAGCCTTCTTTCTGGAAGAGAAATAAGGAGGTGCTGATTCCGGGCAGTATTTTGATTGCGGCACTTCTCGTTATCATTCTAATCTGTTTGATCGATAATTTGAGAAGAAGAAGGCTGTTTAGGGAACTGGACGAGGTGAAGGGAATTATGGAATCGGCATCCCAGCATGATTTCCTTACCGGTATACCGAACCGAAGTAAGTTTATGGTGGATCTGGAGAAGATCATCGGGGAACAGATTCCCTGTACGATCATGATGATCGATATCGATGAATTTAAGAAAATTAATGATACCTACGGACACACGGCAGGAGACGAGGCGCTGAAAGAGGTCGCATCAAGACTAAAAGCATTGCAGTCCCAGATTCTGACTCCTTATCGTTTTGCCGGAGATGAATTCATTCTGATTGTTAAGAGCAAACAGAGCAAGATCGTAGAGAAAACGGCACATCAGTGCAGAGAGCTTTTTATGAAGCCGTTTATGCTGGCGGGAGAGCCGCGAAAGGTTTGCGGCAGTATTGGTATTGCTTCCTATCCGAAGGATGCCGATAATTTGGAAACATTGATTGAATGTGCAGACTTAGCCATGTATAAAGTGAAAAAGAGCGGAAAAAACAATTTCGCTTTTTATGAGCCGACCATTAATGAGGAATGATCAGGCATAAAATGGAGGCATGTATATGAATATTGAACTTGTGCTATCGCAGCTGGATTCTTTATTTGCAAATCACCAGATTGACCAGGTAGAAGGTTTTCTGATGAGCAAAATGGAAGAAGCTGCAGAGGAGGGAGACAGAAGTGCAGTAATTACCCTGATGAATGAATTGATTGGTCATTACAGGGAGATGGGAGAATTTGACAAGGCAGTGGATTATTGCCATCAGGTACTCCTTTTAATGGAAAAAATGGGATTGAAAGGCACGGTATCTTATGCGACTACATTGCTCAATGTGGCGAATGCGTACCGCGCAGCCGGGCTTTTGCGGGAGTCTATGGCTGCCTATCAGAATGTGAAAACTATCTACGAAGGCAATCTTGCGTATAACGATTTCCGTTATGCCAGCCTTTACAACAATATGAGTCTTCTCTTTCAGGAGATGGGCGACTATGAAAGTGCCTGTGATTGTCTGGAGAGAGCACTCGGGATAGCAACCCAGTACAACAATGCCAGAATAGAAGTGGCAGTGACCTACACCAACCTGGCAGCTTCCCAGTTAAAGCTCGGAAGGTATGAGGAGGCAATTGACAATTTAAACAGAGCCTTTTCTCTCTTTGAGATGGATGAGGAGAGGGATTATCACTATAGCGGTGCCCTGTCAGCTATGGGTGAGGCACAGTATATGGCAGGAAACTTAGAGGAGTCAGCCAGATATTATAAGCTGGCACTGAATGAGATTGAAAGAAATATGGGTAAAAATAAAGCCTATGAAATCACACTGCAAAATCTCAATGCGGTTACCATGCAGTTAAATCACCTGCCGTCAGAGGGAAAAGGATTTCGGAACGGTTTGGAACTCTGCGAGGCATTTTATCAGGAATTTGGTGTGCCCATGATTCGTACCAGGTTTCCGGCTTACGAGTCTTTGATTGCCGTCGGCCTTGTGGGAGAGGGATCGGAATGCTTTGGCTTTGATGATGAGGTGTCGAGAGATCATGATTTTGGACCGGGCTTTTGTATGTGGCTGACCGATCAGACCTATGATGAGATCGGGGAAGAATTGCAGAAAGCATATGATGAACTGCCCCAAACTTATATGGGAGTTACCCGCTTCACTACGGTAAAGGCACAGAAAAGAGTAGGGGTTTTCAGAATCAGTGATTTCTATGACAGCCTGATTGGCATGGGAGATGTTCCAACGACCAGAAGCCAGTGGCTTTTCCTTGAGGATTACAGGCTTGCTGCGGCAACAAACGGCAAGGTATTCAGAGATGATCTGGGAGAATTTACCAGAATCAGAAACGGAATTCTGGATTATTATCCGGAAGATGTGCGTCTTCGAAAGATTGCAAGGGAAGCAGCGCTGATGGCACAGTCGGGACAGTACAATTATTCCAGAATGCTTGGAAGAAGCGAAATAGTAACAGCCCAGATTGCGTTGTCGGAATTTATGAAGCATACTATGGCGATGATTTATCTTCTGAACAGGAAATATGCACCCTTCTATAAATGGATGCACAGAGGTCTTGAAAAGTTAACGCTTTTGAAGGAAATCAGAGATATTTTGAGCGCACTTGCGGGTATGCCTGTCGGAGATGACAGGATACCGCAGACCATTGAACTGATCGTGGCAATGATTATCGCAGAAATGAAGAAGCAGGGACTTACAAGCGGTGATGACAATTATCTGGATCATCATACGGATAATATCTTAAACAGAATTCCTCAAAAGGAAAAGAAAGAGGATTCCTTTAAGAAAGCATTGATCAATGAGATTGTTACACTGGAATGGGAAGCCTTCGATAAGGTTGATAATGAGGGAGGCAGAGCCGACTGCCAGGATGATTTTGGCACCTTCTCGATTATGCGGACCAGCCAGTATTATACCTGGACGGAGGAGATGCTGAAGAGCTATATCCATGATTTCCATGTAGCGAATGAAAAGGGATGGAATCTGATCACTGAGAAATACGGACGGATGATGGAGACAACAGCGCCTTTGAAATATGCCGAAATCAAGGACTCTCTGCCACCCATACCGGATATGAAAAAAGAGATCATCGAAGAAATCGTAAAGATTCAGGTGGGCTGGATGGAAGAGTTTGCAAAAAAATATCCGAAAGCGGCCGGAAATGCCAGAAGTATTCACACTTCGGAGGATAATCTATACAATACCTCATATGAGACATATCTGAGAGGCGAGCTTTCCACATATTCCGACGAAACGCTGGATCTGTATGGAAGATTTGTTGCAAAGCTTTACGAAGAAAACAAAAACCTGGCAGAAATGACCATGCGTAATACGGCGCTTCTCTATGGGTATGAGTCTTTAGAGGATCTGGAAGCAAAATTATAAGATAAGAGCAAATATGCGCCACAGGGCGTATTGAAAAATCTGCCGAATGCGGTTTGAACCACCTGCCGCATTCGGCAGAAATTTTTGAGTCCGAAGATCAGATTGACATAAGAATGCCGTCTGCAATGGCTCTTGCCACTTCATCAAAACGACTGTCGAAACGCATGTTGTCACGATCTGTGTTGATAAAGCCTGCTTCTACAAGGACGGCCGGCATATTGGTCTGCCGAAGGACGGCAAGGTTTTGGCGTTCATTGACCCCTTGATTGACAAAGCCTACTGCCTCTAACTGCCTGTTGATGTTTCCTGCCATTTCTGCAGCCGGACCGTATTTGTTGTAGACAAGAGATTCCACGCCTGTGTACTGATTGTCATAGGGACTGGAATTCCGATGAATTGAGACAAAATAGTCGGCTCCCGCTTCATTTGCTTTGGCAGCTTTTGCAGCAGGCGTTTCATAGACATCGCCTGTGCGGGTGTAAATAACATTAACTCCGTTTTGGCTTAGAATGTTACCTACTGCGAGAGCCAGGCGAAGATTGTCATCTTTTTCCATTCGTCCGAGATAGGTGGCACCGAAATCTGAACCGCCATGTCCGGCATCGATCACTACTGTAGCCATAAGTACCTCTTATAAAATTGCTTTCCATATTATATGAAAAATTGACCCAAATTGGTCCACTTTTTAAAGAAAGGATACAAGAAAATGAAATCACACAAATATAAGGCAGTTATTTTTGATCTGGACGGAACCCTTCTTAATACATTGGAAGATTTGCAGGACAGTGTAAATTACGGTCTTGAAAAGTATGGGATGCAGAAAAGAACATTGGAGGAAATCAGACGTTTCGTGGGAAACGGTGTCGGTAAACTGATTGAACGTGCCGTTCCGAAGGGAACGACAAAGGATGAGGAAGCCAAAGTGTTTTCAGCATTTAAAGAGTATTATGCGAAGCATTGCAATGACAAGACAGATCTTTATCCGGGAATCAGAGAATTGCTCTCCGAATTGAAAAACAGAGGCTATCGGATGGCGATCGTTTCCAACAAGCTTCAGTCCGGTGTGGATGCTCTCAGTGAATTGTATTTTAAGAATTATACCGGGATTGCTGTGGGCGGAAAAGAGAATATGCCAAAGAAGCCGGAACCGGATATGGTGTATGAAGCTTTGCGGCAGCTTGGCGTGTCAAAGGAGGAAGCGATATTTGTGGGGGATTCCGAAGTAGATATTGCCACTGCAAGGAATGCGGGAATGGAATGTATTTCAGTCGCCTGGGGATTTCGCAGCAGAGCGGAACAGGAAGCGGCAGGCGCAAAAATATTTGTAAATGATCCGATGGAAATTCTTACGTATATATATTGACATTATTGTATATATATGATATATACAATATAAATACATCTTAATGGAATTCCGAAATGTATGAGGTGAGAGATGAATATTATAATCAGCAATTCCGGTGACAGGCCGATTTATGAGCAGATCACCGCACAGATCAAGGCCATGATCATGAATGGGCAATTGAAGGAGGGGGACGCCCTTCCTTCTATGCGTACTCTGGCAAAGGAACTTCGGATCAGTGTGATTACCACCAAAAGAGCTTACGAAGATCTTGAGAGAGATGGATTTATCACTACGGTGGTAGGAAAAGGAAGCTTTGTCAAAGCGGCAGATACCAGTCTTGTCAGAGAAGAAAGATTAAAACAGATTGAGGAACTGCTTGGCAGGGCTGTCGTTTTGGCCGGAGAGAGCGGTATAAGGAAAGAGGAAGTGCTGGAAATTCTGGAAATATTATTTCAGGATAATTAAGACTTAGTAAAAGCCTGTTTAGGGAAGCGAGGACAAATTATGGATGGAGAAAATGCTATTATTGTCAGAAATCTGGTCAAGCATTATGAGGGATTTACATTAAATAACATTAGTTTTGAAATGCCAAGAGGATCAGTTGTAGGGTTCGTGGGAGAGAATGGAGCAGGAAAAAGTACCACCATCAAGGCTATTTTAGGTCTCATTCCTGTTGATAGCGGAGAGGTAGAGCTGCTGGGCCATCGGATGAAACAGGATGAGTACAAGGAAGCGTGGAAGGAAGAAATCGGCGTGGTATTCGATGAATGTAATTTTCCCCTTTCCCTGAAAGTAAAAAATATAGGGACAATTATGAAAAACATTTATCATACCTGGGATCAAAGAAAGTTTAAAAATTATCTGACGCGGTTTTCATTGCCTCCTGAGAAGAAAATCAAAGAGCTTTCCAAAGGGATGAAAATGAAGGTGTCCATCGCTGTGGCTTTATCCCATGATAGTAAGCTGCTGATCCTTGATGAGGCGACCGGGGGACTTGATCCGGTGGTCAGAAATGAGATCCTTGATATCTTCAGGGAATTTATAGAAGATGCGGAGCATACCGTTTTTCTATCTTCACACATAACATCTGATATTGAAAAAATTGCAGACTATGTCATACTGATCCACAATGGAAAGCTTGTTTTTAAGGAAAATAAGGATGAACTTTTATACCACTACGGGATTGTTCGGTGCACCCGGGAACAGGCACAGCTGATACCGGAAAGCATCATCCTGGGAAAAGAGGAAGGCAGATTTGAAACCAGTGTACTGATAAAAGATAAAGAACTTTTGACGGAAAGAAATTTTGTGGAGTCAGCAAAAGAAAAAGGCGGAGTTATGCCTGTCATTGATAAGGCGGGAATTGAAGATATTCTGCTCTATATAGTAAAAGGTAAGGGGGAAAAACAATTATGAGAGGACTTATCCTGAAGGATTTATATGCATTGAGAAGTTTTTGGAAACAATTTGTGTTTATTTATCTGTTTATAGCCTGCGCTTTTTTGACTTCGGCTATGGAATCCGGATCTGTTTCCTTTGTGCTTACTTCCATGATGATTTATTCTGTTGTTTTTGGAAGTACTGTTTTGTTAAGCTCCATGTCCATAGATGAGGCGGTTTCCTTTAATCGCTATGCCCTAACGACACCCTTAGGAATCAAGAAAATAGTAAAAGCGAAATTTGTATTATTGCTTCTGTCTATCGCGGTGGGAGTTTTTGTGAGCCTTCTGATTTGTGGGGCATTAAGTCTGTTACCTGCTTTTAAGGGAGAGATGATTGAATGGAGTGAAATTATTGCAGCCATGGCATTGTTTTTGATTGGGGACAGCTTTATGATAGCGGTGATGTTTAAAAAGGGAGTGGAAAAGGCAAGATATATTTATATCATCATCATGTTTGCTTTAGCTGTCTTTGTGTTTGGCTGTGCGAAGATATGTGAAATGAAAGGAATCTCTTTCCGGATATTGGATCAGCTCCCGGATGTTTTCCTTTCCTTCTTCGCTGCTGCTGTGGCGGCACTGTCAATGCTTATGTCTTATTTTGTGACTTTGAGAATCGTGAGAAACAAGGAATGGTAAGATAAGTAATGTATTAGAAAGCCGGAGTCAAATCCGGCTTTTTTTGTATTTCAACTTGGTATACTATACCATATGTGGTATAATTATTGAGTATTGTGTTTGTCAGCTGGCTCCCTGAGAAATAGGGATACGATGAAAATTAAATGGAGATTTAATAATGCAAGAACTCTACTGCGTAAAAAAATTAGAAAAGAGAGAACAAATTGTTGTGCAGGTACCGGGCTCCAAGAGTATCACCAACAGAGCACTTTTACTTGCCGCTTTATCAGATAAAAAATGTACGCTTCACGGTGTCCTCTTCAGTGACGATTCCAGAGCGTTTCTTGACAGTCTGCAAAAGCTTGGATTTGAGGCATCTGTGGATGAAGAGAAAAAAGATGTGATGATCAGAGGAACAGGTGGCAGGATTCCCAACAGGCAGGTTGCCATCGATGTGCGAAGCGCAGGTACTGCCGCAAGATTTCTGACGGTAATGCTTGCACTTGCGGGAGGAGAGTATGAACTGAATGCGTCCCCACAGATGTGCAAACGACCTATGGAACCTCTGCTCAGTATTCTGAAAGAGAGTGGGGTAGAATTTGATTTCAGAGGTGAACAGGGACACTTTCCTTTTCACATGAGATCAGAGGGATGTTCTATGAAAGAGGTCACCATTGATACAGGGGTGAGCAGCCAGTTTGCCAGTGCACTTCTTATGTCGGGAGTTTTGCTAAAGAATGGACTTAATGTGCATATGTCCGGCGACAGGACAGAAGGCTCTTACATCAAAATGACCCTTGCCATGATGAGTCAGTTTGGCATTGATTACGTAAAAGAGGGAAATACCTGTTTTGTACCTTATCAGCCGTCTTTTGGACTAGAGGAGTATCAGGTAGAGCCGGATGTATCGGGAGCCTGCTATTTCTATGCGATGGCACCTTTATTAAGAACAGGTGTTATTGTTAGAAATGTACATAGGAACTCACTTCAGGGAGATATTAAATTTGTGGAAGTACTGCAGAAGCTTGGCTGTCAGCTGACAGATACCGATGTCGGCATCAGGGTATCAGGAGACAAACTTGAAACATATCCGGGACTTACGCTTTCCATGAAAGATTTTTCCGACCAGACCATGACCATGGCTGCTATTGCCCCTTTTGCAACAACACCTACGCTGATTCAAAATGTGGAACATATCAGATTTCAGGAATCTGACAGGATCAGTGCCATTATCACAGAACTTTCCCGTATGGGCATCCGGTGCGAGGAGGTTCCGGAAGAAAAAGGAATCCGCGTTTATCCCATCAATCCTGAGGAGATAAAGGAGACAGAAACGGAGACCTATGAAGATCACAGAATGGCAATGGCGTTTACTCTTGTGGGATTAAAGACAGGGAAGATAACAATTAAGAATCCGGGATGCTGCCGGAAAACTTTTGAAAATTATTTTGAGATTATTGATCAGTTTTTTCGATAGACTGAGCTAAATGGTTAAATGAAATTAAATCATAGTTTAATAAATGAGGTTATATGAACAAAGAAGAACAGGAATGGATTTATAAAGAAAGAGCGGTTCTTGTGGGTGTGGATGTGCCTGATGATCCGGGAGAGATAAATGGTGATTTTGATCGCTCCATGGAAGAGCTTCACAATCTGGCCAAAGCCTGCCTGATCGAGCCGGTTGCCCTTGTCACACAGAAAATGGCAGCTGTCAATAAAGGACTGTATATCGGCACCGGCAAGGTGCAGGAAGTGAGAGAGATTGCAAAACGGCTGGATGCCGATCTTGTGATTTTTGACAATTCTCTGACACCATCGCAGCTTAGTAATCTTCAGGATGAGCTGGGTATGCCGGTGATCGACAGGACTGCCCTTATTCTTGATATTTTTGAGAGCCGTGCAAGGACCCGGGAGGCTAAACTGCAGGTGGAAACAGCAAAGCTTCAATATCTTCTTCCGAGACTTGTAGGGATGCATGAGGCACTCACCAGACAGGGTGGAACCAGCGGAAGCATGAGCAGCCGTGGCGCCGGAGAGAAAAAGCTTGAGCTTGACAGAAGAAGGATAGAACATCGACTTGTGGAACTTCGAAAGGAATTGAAGGACGTCGAGAGAGAGCGGAGAATTCAACGAAAGAAGCGCCAGGAATCGAGGATTCCTCTTGTTGCGCTTGTAGGATATACCAATGCAGGGAAATCCACTATCATGAATGGTATGGTGGATCACTATGTAAAGGACGAGGAAAAGAAAGTTCTGGAGAAGGACATGCTGTTTGCGACATTGGATACCACGGTTCGAAGAATCAATACGGGAAACAACAGAGATTTCCTTCTGTCAGATACGGTTGGATTTATTCATAAACTGCCTCACAGCCTGGTAAAAGCCTTCCGCTCCACACTGGAAGAAGTAAAAAATGCGGATTTGCTGCTGCAGGTGGTGGATTATGCGGATCCTTTTCATGTACAGCAGATGAAAACGACACAGGAGACGCTTGCGGAGCTTTCGGCGGGGGATATTCCCATGATCACGGTTTTCAATAAGGCGGATCTCTGTGAGGAGTGTGTCTCTTATCCAAAGATAATCGGCGAAAAAATATATATGGCTGCCAGGGAGGAAGCTTCTCTTTCCATGTTGGTGGAAATGATCCTTGAGAAAGTGTACTCCGGTTTTGTGGAGACAAAATTTCTTCTTCCCTATGAAAAAGGAAGTATTGTATCTTATTTCAGGGAAAATGCTCATATTATCAGTCAGGAGTACCGGGAGGATGGTACGGAGCTTCTTGTGAGATGTCACAGGGCAGATCGGGATAAATTTGCAGAGTATGTCAGGGAATAAATTATGGAAAAAGAACGATTAAACAAATATCTTGCAGCCTGCGGAGTTTGTTCCAGAAGAGATGCTGATAAGCTGATCGGGAACGGAAAAGTTACGGTAAACGGAGAGGTGGCTTCCATGGGCACCAGGGTCTGTGGCAGTGACAGGATAGCGGTAAACGGTAAGCTCCTGCGGGGAAAAGACGAAAAAGTTGTCTTTGCCTATTACAAACCGGTGGGGGTTACCTGTACGGAGAGGGATAAGTTTGCGGACAAAAAAATTTCGGACATGGTGAAATTTCCGGTGAGGGTGACTTATGCCGGACGGCTTGATAAGGATTCGGAGGGGCTTTTGCTTCTTACCAATGACGGGGATCTGATTGATGCCATGATGCGCGGAAGTGCGGGACATGAGAAGGAATACATTGTAAAGGTAAATAAGGAAGTGACAGAGGAGTTCCTCGCCAGAATGGAAGCCGGAGTATTTTTGAAGGAACTGAATCTGACAACCAGGCCCTGCAAGGCAGAGAAAATCGGTAAATTCACCTTTCGTATCATATTAACCCAAGGAGTCAACAGACAGATCCGGAGAATGGCAGGGGAGCTTTCCTACCATGTTAATGCCATTAAGAGAGTCAGAGTGGTAAATATAGAACTTGCAAATTTGAAACCGGGGGAATTCAGACAGGTAAAAAATGACGAATTACAGGTGTTATATAATTCCTGTAGTGTGAACAAAAATTAATATTTCTGTAATATTCAAAAAAAACACAAAATATTGTTGACGATATAAGAGTGATATCAATAGATATTGAGAAGCAGGAAATGAGGATGATTCCTTGTATTTTTCGGAAAATATGAAAAATAAGCGAAAAAGGCCCTGCAATTTATGGCAAATGCAAAGAAAACAGGTTTTATGGAAAAGGACGATGAAGGAAAAAAGAGGGTTTCTGACGGAAAACTTGCAAAATTTTCCAAAAATCTGTTATTCAATATAAACAGGAGCGGGAGAAAACATGGAAGAGTTGAAAAAAAGGTGTGAAGAGCTGGTAAAAAAACTGAATGAGGCATCCAGGGCCTACTATGGAGGGCAGGAGGAAGTGATGTCCAACTATGAGTGGGATGCCATGTTTGATGAACTTGCTTCCCTGGAGGCTGAAACCGGTTATGTTCTTCCGGACAGCCCGACCCAGAACACGGGAATAGAGGAAAATAATGGAGACAGGGAACCCCATGAATTTCCGGCTCTTTCCCTTGCAAAGACAAAAAAGGTATCCGATTTGCAGAAGTGGGCGGAGGATAAGCCTGTCTGGCTGTCATGGAAGCTGGACGGACTTACGCTTGTTCTTACCTATGATAGTGGAAAACTGTCCAAGATTGTGACCAGAGGAAACGGAACCGTGGGCACGAATATTACTTATTTAAAAAATGCAATTGCGGGGTTTCCGTTGAAAATCAACTATCAGGGACATATGGTGGTAAGAGGGGAGGCTACCATATCTTATACAGATTTTGCATTGCTGAATGATACCATAGAGGATGACGATGAGAAATATGCTAATCCAAGAAACCTTGCTTCCGGTACTCTGGCCCTTGATGATCCGGAAAAAGTGAGAGAGCGACATGTACATTTCAATGCTTTCACATTGGTGTATCTGGATGAACCGCTGAAATCCTGGGGCGAGAGAATGGAGCTGCTTGAAAGGGAAGGCTTTACGGTAATTGACAGAGAGGCTGTGACGGCAGAGTCTCTTCCCGAAGCTATTTCAAGATGGACGGCAAAGGTGGAAAGCGGAGAGATGGATATTCCCGTTGACGGTCTGGTAATCTGTTATGACGATACCGACTATGCAGCCACGGGAAGCGTCACGGGACATCATGCTACCAGAGCCGGTTACGCTTTCAAGTGGCAGGATGTATCGGCCAAATCAAAGCTTTCCTATGTGGAATGGTCCTGCGCTGCATCTACCATTTCTCCGGTAGCGGTTTTTGAACCGGTTTTGCTTGAGGGGACTACGGTCTCCAGAGCTTCTCTCTGTAACATCAGTGAGATGGAGCGGCTTGGAATCGGCAAAAGCTGTACATTGGAGGTTATCAAAGCAAATAAGATCATTCCCAAGTGCATTGGGGTAACGGAGGCAGAGGGCGAGTTTGAAATCCCGAAAACCTGCCCTGTGTGCGGTGCACCCACGGAAATTCGTATCAGTGAAAAGAGTAAGACCAAGACATTGCACTGTACCAACCCCGATTGCAGTGCCAAGCATGTAAAGAAATTTACCAGGTTTGTGAGCAAATCAGGTATGGATATTGATGGACTATCCATTCAAACCATGTTAAGATTTATGAATGAAGGTTTTATTTCTGATTTTGCGGATATCTATCATCTCTCAGAGCATGCGGAGGTAATCAGAAATCTTGACGGATTTGGAGAAAAATCCTGTGATAATATGATGCGTGCCATAGAAAAGAGCAGACGGGTACATCCGGTCAATTTTATTTATGCCATTTGTATTCCAATGTTTGGTCTTGATGCCGGGAAAAAAATTGTGAGTGCCATAGGATTCGACGGGTTCCTTAAAAGGCTTAAGGATGGCACCGGCTTTGAGGACATAGAGGGAATCGGCCCCGAAAAATCGGGTTCTGTGATGGATTGGTATGCAAATCCGAAAAATCAGCAGTCTCTGGATGCACTCTTAAAAGAAATTGTGATAGAAAAGGTGGATCTGAAGCCGGAAGCAGGCGGCAAATGCGAGGGACTTACCTTTGTGATCACCGGGGATGTGCATCACTTTAAAAACCGTGACGAATTTAAGGGTTATGTGGAAAAAACAGGCGGTAAAGTGACGGGAAGCGTTACCTCAAAGACAAATTATCTGGTAAATAATGATGTAAATTCCACTTCTTCCAAGAACCGTAAGGCAAAGGAACTTTCCGTTCCTATTATTTCAGAGGATGAGTTTGTGGAAAGATTTGGAAGGGAGTAAAGAATCATGCCTATTAAAGTACAAAGCGATCTGCCTGCAAAAGGCATACTGGAGAATGAAAATATATTTGTGATGGATGAATATCGTGCAACCCATCAGAACATCCGTCCTCTGCAAATCTGTATTTTGAATCTGATGCCTATCAAACAGGACACGGAGCTGCAGCTCCTTCGGGCTTTGTCCAATACACCGCTGCAGATCGATGTGTCATTTATGAAAATGAACAGCCATGTTTCTTTGAATACACCGATTCATCACTTGAATAAATTTTACAATACCTTTGATGAATTAAAAGAGAAGAGGTATGACGGACTTATCATCACGGGGGCTCCTGTTGAACAGATTCCTTTTGAGGAGGTAGACTACTGGCCGGAGCTTTGTGAGATCATGGACTGGACAAAATCACATGTCACCTCCACCTTCCATATTTGCTGGGGGGCACAGGCCGGACTGTTTTATCACTTCGGTCTTGAAAAAGTGCTTCTTCCAAAGAAACTGTTCGGCGTTTTCAGGCACAAGGTAATGAATCGCAAGATCCCTCTCGTGCGAGGCTTTGACGATTATTTCATGATTCCCCACAGCCGTCATACGGCAGTGCGGGCAGAGGACATTTACAACTGTAAAGAACTTACGGTACTGGCCGAGTCGGAGGAAGCGGGAGTACTTCTTTGTATGACAGAGGGGGGAAAACAGATTTTCGTGATGGGACATCCGGAATATGACAGGTATACCCTTCACAATGAATATCAGCGTGATAAAGGAAAAGGGCTTTCCATAGATCTGCCGAAGAATTATTATCCGGATGATGATGATACGAAAAAGCCGGCGCTGCAGTGGCGCTCCCACAGCAATAACCTGTATTCCAACTGGCTGAATTATTACGTATATCAGGTAACGCCTTACGATCTGGATGAGATCAGTCCGGCGGCATGGATATAAATTGGTGTAATTTTTTATGTTTGTGGAGACAAAATGGAGACGAATAAAAATTTTGTGGAGACAGTTTTTATTTGTTGTTAAAGAGCAAAGAGGAGAAAAATGAAATTTACAATATTGGTGATTGACGGACAGGGAGGCAATCTGGGCTGTCAATTGATTAAGTTGATGAAAGAACAGCTGCCGGATGTTGAAATTCGTGCGGTAGGAACTAACAGCAGTGCGACTGCCAATATGCTGAAGGCAGGCGGCATTGCAGGTGCCACCGGAGAAAACGCTGTTATTGTAGGGTGCCGCAAGGCAGACATCATTGTGGGACCTGTGGGAATTGTCATAGCGGATGCCTTGATGGGGGAGATCACTCCAAAAATGGCAAAAGCCGTTGGACAGAGCAGTGCTAAAAGGGTTCTTGTTCCGGTAAACAGATGTGATACGCTGGTTGCGGGAGTGGCAAACGGCAGTATGACTTTTCTTTTGCAGGATGCGGTGGACAAGATAAAAGAATTGGTATCATAATTGACTTGCTGTGGCTTTTTTGTTATAGTATGAAAGGTGTCATGAAGGCACCGTTCAGGCTGAAGCCTGTTATATGTATTCAAGATAAATAATATAAACAAGTGTAATGGTATCATGAAGGTACTGTTTTTCCTGTATGGAAAACAGTGCCTTTTTTGTTATACCGGAAAGGATGAATATGTCAAAGAAAACAACACTGAAACTTGTCTATGCAGCGGTATGCCTTGCGCTTGCAATGGTATTTCCTTTTTTGACCGGGCAGATTCCGCAGCTTGGAAATGCATTGTGTCCCATGCATATCCCGGTACTTTTGTGCGGCTTCTTGTGCGGATGGCCGTATGGTCTGCTTGTCGGTTTTATTGCGCCAATCCTCAGATTTTTTGTGTTCGGAATGCCGCCCCTTATGCCTACGGGAATTGCAATGGCGTTTGAACTTGCGGCGTACGGTTGCATTTCTGGCTTATTATATCGGAAATTGCCTAAGACACATTTTAATATTTATGTATCTCTTGTTACTGCGATGCTTGCAGGAAGGGTGATATGGGGAATTGTCAGACTGGTTCTTGCGGGAATCCAGGCAGATACCTTTCCACTTTCCGCCTTTATTGCAGGAACGGTTACCAACGCAATACCGGGAATTATTTTACATATCATTTTAATCCCTGTGATTGTGATGGCATTAAAAAAGACAGGACTTGTGTTAAATGACTGACGAAAGAACTGATCTGGCAGGAATCATAAAGGCACATACTAAGAGATATCCGTTGCTTCAGCCCTGCGATATTGTAAAACTGATTTATCAGAATGAATTCGGCGGCGGCCATCTGATCACGGACAGGGAGCAATCATTAAAGCGAATGAGAGAGGAATATGTAGCCGTCAAAGCAGATCCTCGATCGCCTGCGCATGAGGATATCGGAAATGGAATGGAGCGTGTTTACCTGTCTGCCTTAGAGAATGAGGAGGCACTTGTGGAGTTGAATGACCTGTTTGTACGGTCGGCTATGCTCCACAAGGGAAGTCTGAAAAACTTTAAGCGTAAACTGGATATTCTGATTAAGGAATTTAATACATTCGGATTTCATTTTTCGAAAAAGGATCTTGTGGAATATCTGAGACAGTATGAGAAAGAGGGGTATCCTATGGTTTCCCACAGTGCAGTCTACAGAGAAGCATATCATCCGGCATACAGAGTGATTGATATAAATGCCAGATAGCACTTTTCATTAATTCAATTGAGATAAATGTTATTTTGCGGTAAAATATCTTCAGATGATTATAATGCGATATCATAGATAATATATCATTTCATAAGCACTTAGGGAGGACTGAAGATTTATGTACTATGTACCGGATGGAACACAGACGTGTGGTTATTATGAATGCAGTGATTGTAAAAACAGATTTTTGTCTTTAAAGATAGTACCTCAGCTTGTATGTCCATATTGTGGTGAGGAGCCGGATATGGAGCTTGGACCGGATGAGGAGATCCCTTTGAAAAATGCTTTGTAATTTTGCTAACAGAAGGATTTGACGGGAGAGGACAGTTATAGACCGAAAGTTTATAGCTGTCTTTTTTATTATGCAATTTTGTAAATGAAAGATATTACATTTGACAGCAGACAAAGAGTTAGTCTAGACTAACACCTCGTAAGGATGAAAAGAAAGGAAAAACTATTTATGAGTATTTCGTTGATTCTTTGCCTGCTGCTTTTTGGCAAGCGTTTGACAGGGGAAATATGCCATGCCATTTTAGGGATGGTTTTGTCAGGCATGACGGCAGTGCATGTGTGCAGACATATTGGCAAGTTAAAGTATAAAAAAGGATCTGTCCGGATAACGGACCTGGTGATGCTGATCGCATTGGCGTTTGTTTTTTTGAGCGGAATGCTGCTACATCCGCTACAGGGTACATCAGTCGTTCTGATTTTACATAAAATGTCATCTGTCATTTTTGTGATCGGAATGATTGTCCATGTGGTTCAGCACAGACTGTACATTTCCTGACATCTAAACAAGAAAAATACTTTGCGTACTATTAAAGATTCTGGTATAACTTATATTGCGTACCGTTGAATTTGCGATACGGAGACTTATACATAAGAATCAAGTGCTACATTTGATAGAAATATTGAAGGTGGAAAGAAAATGGATAGTAATGATAGGCAAAAGAAACAAACCTGTTTTTCACAAAGAAAGCATTATGATTTTAATAAATTTTGGAAGCCCGGTATGCCGGTTACAGAAGAAGATATGAAATTACTTGAGGATGTTAAGGAGGTATATCAAAGGCAGGGGTATGTTCCAACAATGAAAGAAATATCAAATGTGCAAAAACTAAAAGCAAGGTTTAGAACGTGGAATAATGTTCTTTGTGCTGCAGGACTTCCTTCAAGGAATGATCCGGAGCAAAAGAGAAAGAGGTTGGATGCTATGAGTCGAGCAGGAATAGATTTACAAGAATAAGGTCTTATGTAGTCTTATGTGAGTTTTCCTGAAAATATTGAATTTCTTGTAAAGTTATGATAGAATGATGCGAATTGAATATGAAGTAGTCAGGTGTCAGGGCAATTTATATTATTTATATAATTGGCTCTGGTGAAAAGGGAAACAGGTGCAAGTCCTGTGCGAACTCGTCACCGTAATTAGGGAGCTGAGGCCGATATATCACTGGGAAACAAGGAAATCCTTTCCTGGGAAGATGGCGGATGCGATGATTTTCAAGCCGGGAGACCTGCCTGATTGCTGTACAGAAACGATAGTTTCAGACCACGAGTAACTGGTTGTACGTTTAAAAGAGTATGGGAAAGTTGTTTGTCCATGATTTTCCTATATGCTTCTTTTGTGTACAAACCCTTTACCTGTTCAGGAAAAGGGTTTTTTATTTGTGTTGCCAAAATATTGTTTCTGACGTACATATTTAAGATAAACAGAATGGCAGGTGGAACTGTCGAAGGAGGAAATATGAAAAAAAGAGTAGTAGCATTATTAATGGCAGCATTGATGGGAATATTCTGCATGACAGGATGTGGAAACAGTAAGGAAACAACGGTAGGGAGTTCTGAAGAAGCAGGCAGCGAAGCGGGAGAAGAGAAAACGCAGACTGAAACAGAAGAAACTGCCAATACAGAAACAGAGACAGATGCCAATCAAAAAGCAGCTGATGAAGT
>JAGAQU010000100.1 GCA_017622575.1 Lachnospiraceae bacterium | reverse complement strand
CCAACACGCATGCCGCCTTCATCAAACCATACGGCTATCTGCTTTCCGTCAAACTCAAAGCCTTTTCCGGTGGTTCCATACTCTTTTTTCAGAAAGGCAATCATTTCTTCCGGTGTCTTTCTCTGCTGGTACTTGGCATAAATACGTTTGCGGCTGTCATCCCTGCCTCCGCCGCTTCTTAAAATATCATCAATCTGTTTCTCCGGCAGTACAAAGCCTGTCGGCATATCACTTTTTTCTTCTGCCTGCTTCATGGCAATGTTGCCGACCTGCTCCGAAAACATGGTAAAAAGGTCAAGCTGTTTGAACATTCCGTCTCTATCAATCTGCTCTGCCACTTCCCCCGGAAGTAAATAAACACCATCCTCGATATAAGAATTGACCCAGTATCTTGCATCTTCCCATGACAGTCTGCTCTCTGCTTCACGGGACAGATAATTGCCTTTCCACATGGTAAGACCATCCTCATCAGCTCGATACCCGGCTCTTACATCCCCAATATACAGCTCTGTAAATTCCTCCATACGGAAAGAATTTTTCAGATACTCCGTCTGCAAAACCGCATCCTGCTCTGACTGGAAATATCCTGCAATCTCCGGTCTTTTATGGATAAGATAATTATCAAAACATAAAATTCCCTTTTGAAGCTCTGTGAAATCTTCGGTTTTATCCGAAAAAGAACCGGATAATGAGTTGCTGTCACTATCCGGCTCCTGCATGGTAATATTAGATTGTTCCTCACTGCTTAAATGTAGATCAGTTCTGTCAGCACGATTTCCTCCGCTGAGTGTCTGATGTTGTTCATCTTCGCTACCCAGCGCATCTGATCGGCTGCTTTCAGTTCCTCGTTCACTCCCTCCGACTTCGCCATCTGTCCGGTCAGAAGTTCCATTCTCTGCTCTGCCTGCTCCTGTATCTGCAGACAATGTGCTTTCAGCTCCCCTGTCAGAATCATTCCCTGATAAATCCCTCTCCTGTGCTCCTTCAGAAAGTTCTTCCTCATCAGTCCGTACTTGGTCAGTGCCTGTTCCGGCTCCTCGTTCGCTATCAGGTTCGGAATCAGATAATCCCCGTTCTTTTCGTATGTCAGTTTCATTGGCAATGCCCTCCATTTCTGTATGATTTTCAGTTTCCTTTGGTTTTTCTATTGTCGTTTCACTTTCACGCTTTAAAGCATTATAGTCTGCTTCTGGTGCATTTGCAAGTCCTTTTTCAACATTTTCTTCATGGCTTCCAATATGCTCCCCAGCCGCTTTTTCTCCTGCCTTATTTCGGGCAATCTGACGCTCGTATGCCCCTATTGTCCTTCCAATTTCCATAAGCAGGGGCTTACACATTTCCGTAGTTGCATTTCCAATGACAGCTAATGACTTTGTATTATTAAATTCGTGGATATATTCAAAATTCATGTCATCTTTCCACAAATCCATATCGGCACCGCATCGGGATAGCAGGGTAAAGGAAATACTGGAAGCCAGCGTTTCCCTCAACCTGATTCCAAGATTCAGTTCATCCAGATCATCAAGAAAGCTTCCCTCTTTCACATAGTTTAGCTCCGGTAAAAGTTCCTCATAATAATCCTGTGCAATCCTGTCAGCTATCTCCATAATCCTCTCTTCAAAAGGCATATTTACATCGGTTGCACCATAAGTCTTTTCTAACTGTGCAAGCACAGGAGCCTTATGTTCCTCCTTAAGTTCCCACAGATAAGGATCACGCCCGATTCTCCTTGCCTTATGCACATCTGATACATCAAAGACATATTTTAATCTCGGACGTTCGCTGTCCGTATCAATCAGGGCAATTCCTTTCGCTCCACGGTTGACCCAGCAATTCATCTTTTCATTCCACGTTTCAAGTGAAGCACAGGCTGTAGCATCTGGTCTTTGGGCGTATATTAACATCTGCTCGTTAAAGGGATATTTATACAGTCTTGCAGCCGTGGTCAGAAATCTGGTCCATTCATTTTCGTTTTTAACAATATCTCCTGCTGTCATTTCTGCCAGTGCAGATATATAATGATATTTTCCTGCCATAGATACTCCTTTCGATTCAATTTCTCCTAGTAACAGAAAAGCAGCCCAAAGTGGCTGCCTTCCTGTTTATTATGTATGAAGTGGCTAAATCACCGCTTCTTTCTTTTTATCTGCTGTCGGCTGTTTCCTGTCAGAATCCATCTTCATCACATCATTTTTCTTTTCTGCAAGTCTCTCTTTAAGTGAAGGACGTTCTTTCTTCTCATCACGCTTTTCCTCTTTCTGTTTTGCACGTTCCTCTGCACGGTCACTGCGAAACAGCTCATGTTCTTTTGCATCATATTCATACACATGATCCGAAAGTCTTTCCTCTGGTGCTACCTGTGTCTGGTTCACTTCCTGCACCATCTGTTCAAGGTCTCTTAACTCCATTCCGGCATCTTTCGGGATAATTAGTGTTTCATGCACAGATGAAGGCAGTACATAAAAGTCTCCAACCTTGTCTGCAATTTCCTGTCTGGTATCATCATTTAATATAGCGGCAGCTCCATTTACCTTTGTATCATTTGTCAGAACAAACATTGTATCCGGAACATCCGGTATCATCTGGGATGCCATTTCTCTTGCCTCTGATATGCCCATGCCATTATCCCTTGCAATGTCCCCAGCCATCATTTCTATAATGGTCTCGCTCATTCCCTTGAAGTTGTATGGCTGTAAAACATCCATGTTCAAAAGAGCCCGTTCATGTAAATCCTCAAGGGTAATCCCATACCTTTCCATCAGATTATCTGTAATCGTTATGGTTGCAGTACCTTCCGCATTTTTGTCCATTAAAAT
>JAGAQU010000099.1 GCA_017622575.1 Lachnospiraceae bacterium | reverse complement strand
TATGGGTATCGGTAACTTCTTCGGAAGTCTGCCCACACCAATGCAGAGAGCAAATCTGTACGGTGTGGAGCTTGATGATATTTCGGGAAGAATTGCAGGTCAGCTTTATCAGAAAGCCCATATAAAAGTGGGTGGATTTGAACAGACGCAGTATCCGGATAACTTCTTTGATGTGGCAGTTGGAAATGTACCCTTTGGGGACTATAAGATATATGACCCAAAGTATAACAAGTACAACTTCCGTATTCATGACTATTTCTTGGCAAAGGCACTTGACCAGGTAAGACCGGGTGGCATTGTGGCATTTATTACCACAAAGGGAACGCTTGATAAGAGTAATCCTACCATCCGAAAGTATCTGGCAGAGAGGGCTGAACTTATCGGCGCCATAAGACTTCCTAATACTGCATTTAAGGATAATGCAGGAACGGAAGTAACCAGTGATATTATTTTCCTTCAGAAAAGGGACAAAAAGATTGATATTGAACCGGACTGGGTGCATTTAGGATATACAGAGGATGGAATTGCAGTTAATTCCTATTTTGTGGAACACCCTGAAATGATTCTTGGTCGTATGCAGTACGACACAAGAATATACGGACAGGACAGCAGATATACAGTCTGTGTCAATGATGATCCGAACTTCAATATGTACGATGCCCTGAATAAGGCAATCAGCAATATGCAGGCACAGCTTACTGACTTTGAGCGTCTGACAGAAGAGGAGGAAAAGAGTGAGGATATTATCCCGGCAGACCCGGATGTAAGAAACTTCTCCTACTGCTTTGTGGACGGAAAACTCTATTTCAGAGAAAACTCCCAGATGGTAAGAAGGGAGGTGTCAGCTACTGTGGAAGAAAGGATAAAGGCACTAGATGAAATCCGAACTGTGACAAGACATCTGATTGATATCCAGACAGAAGGCTGCAGCGAGGAAGAGCTTGCCGATGTGCAGAGGCTTCTTAACGAAAGATATGATAGATTCGTGGACAAATATGGAAGCATCAATTCACAGGGGAACAGCAGGGCATTCCGGGATGACAGTGATTATCCGCTTCTTTGCTCTTTGGAGGAAATTGATGAAGATGGAAATGTGAAAAAGGCAGATATGTTTTATAAGCAGACCATCAAGGCAAAGGTATCTATTGAGAGGGTGGAGACGGCGGTGGAAGCACTGAATGTATCCATCAATGAGTTTGGTACAGTAAATCTTGCCTATATGCAGAGTATCTATCACCCTGACATCAGCGATATGATCAAGGAGGTTTCTGAAAAGACTGAGAAAACAGAAGAGGAGATAAACTTATCCGGACAGCTGAAAGCAGACTTCGAGAGACAGAAGATGATTAAGGAGCTTGAGGGACTGATTTTTCTTAATCCTTCCGGCTATAATCCAAACAATCCAAACGCCGGATGGGAAGCTGCGGATGAGTACCTGTCAGGAAATGTGAGGGAAAAGCTTCGTGTGGCAAAAGCCATGATGGAGAATCCGGAACTCTCTGAGGAAGAAAAGGCACTGTTTACAATCAATGTATCAGCCTTGGAGCAGGTACAGCCAAAAGACCTTGATGCCTCGGAGATAGATGTCCGTATCGGTACGACATGGATTGAGAAAGAGGATTATGAAAGATTCATTTATGAGCTTTTAGGCACACCAAGAAGAGCACAGGCAGTAAGAAGCCAGTATTATAATTCCGGCATCCAGCTTAATCTTAACAAAGTGAATATGGAATGGTTTATAGAAAATAAATCACTGGATAAGCGTTCAGTGGCAGCTACCAAGACTTATGGTACAAGCCGGATGGACGCTTATTCTATTTTTGAGAGTACGCTGAACTTAAGAACCGTAACAGTCAAGGACCGTATTGATGACGGGGATGGCAAATATCATTATGAGGTCAACAAAAATGAGACCATGCTCGCAAGGGAAAAGCAGAACCTGATGAAGGAGGCTTTCAAGGAATGGATATTCAAAGACCCGGAGCGGAGACAAAAATATGTCAGCTACTACAACGAGACCTTCAACAATGTAAGGCTTCGTGAGTATGATGGCAGTCATTTACAGTTTCCGGGAATGAATCCTGAAATTGAATTAAAGCCACACCAGAAAAATGCGGTTGCCCGTATTCTTATGGGTGGAAATACCCTTCTTGCACACTGTGTTGGAGCAGGTAAGTCATTTGAAATGATGGCTGCCTGTATGGAGCAGAAAAGGCTTGGACTTGCAAATAAAACAGTTATGGTTGTTCCTAAATCTTTGATAGGGCAGACTGCAAGTGAGTTTTTAAGGCTGTATCCGTCAGCAAACATTCTGGTGGCTACGGAAAGGGATTTTGAAAAGAGCAGACGAAAGCAGTTCATCTCACGAATTGCAACAGGAGATTATGACTGCATTATCATGTCACACTCTCAGTTTGAGAAGATTCCCATTTCACCGGAGCGTAAAGCCAGAATGATAGACCAGCAGATAGACGAGCTTTCCTATGCGATTTCAGAAATGAAGGAAAATAACGGAGAACGCTGGACTATTAAGCAGATGGAGGCACAGAAGAAAAGATTAGAGGAACAGATTAAGGAGCTTACAGAGGAGAGCAGAAAGGATGACCTGATTACCTTTGAGGAACTGGGTATTGACTCCATCATGGTAGACGAGGCGCACGGTTTCAAGAACCTTGCCATATTTTCAAAGATGAACAATGTGGCAGGTATCAGCAGTTCCGGGGCTAAGAAGTCTACGGATATGCAGTTAAAATGTCAGTATATCACAGAGCTGAATGGTGGAAGAGGTATTGTTTTTGCTACCGGAACCCCGGTCAGCAATACCATGTGTGAGCTGTATGTCATGCAGCTGTATCTTCAGAAGGAAGCCTTGGAGCAGATGGGAATTTATCACTTTGATTCCTGGGCGGCAAACTTCGGTGAAGTGACAACAGCACTGGAGCTTACCGTGGAAGGCAGCGGATTCCGTTTCAAGAGCAGATTCAATAAGTTTACCAATCTGCCGGAGCTTATGAATATCTTCCGCGAAGTGGCAGATGTGCAGACAAAGGATATGTTAGACCTTCCGGTTCCGGCACTCCGGGGCGGGAAGTATATCATTGTGGAAAGTGAGCCGGACTGGTATGTAAAGCAGGTCATGGAGGATTTCGTGGCAAGGGCAGAGCGTATCAGGGGCGGCGGTGTAGACCCGTCAGAGGATAACTTCCTTAAAATAACCCATGAGGCAAGACTTCTTGGTACAGATGCAAGACTACTTGAAGCATCAGCACCCAACAATGTGGATGGAAAACTCAATAAGGTTGTTGAAAATGTGTTTGCGGAATATGAGAAAGCAACAAACGAAGGAAAGATTGGCTGTCAGCTTATCTTTTCTGATATTGGAACGCCGAAGGGAAGCTGGTCGGAG
>JAGAQU010000098.1 GCA_017622575.1 Lachnospiraceae bacterium | reverse complement strand
GACCGCCTCATAGATCAGTTCCATGGTATAGGTCGGGTTATTAATGATCCCCGAGCTTAAGAAAAGACCTTCGATGTAATTTCGCCGGTAGAACTGGATCGTCAGCTCACAGACCTCATCCGGTGTAAAGGAAGCTCTCGGCACATCATTTGACTTTCGGTTAATACAATACTTGCAGTCATAGATACATTCATTGGTAAAAAGGATTTTGAGAAGTGAAATGCATCTGCCGTCGGAGCTGAAGCTGTGGCAGATTCCTCCCGCAGAGGTATTACCAATGCCCGTTCCGTCGCCCCTTCGCTCTACGCCACTGGAAGAACAGGATACATCATACTTGGCCGCATCAGAGAGAATGGTAAGCTTTTCCATCAGCGTCATGTTCCCTGATGACTCTGTGACAGCAGGCATCCCTATTGCAGGTGTCTGCTGACTACGGCTTACGATCATATTCTGTTTTTCCTGCTTGCTCCTGTCTTCCATGCCTTTCTTCTATCCTTGCTTACCTATACATTTGCACCTTCACATTTTCACAATTATTGTCTTTTAATCCTTTTTATTTCGAAATTTTTCAATTTGTTCCAGTTTCTCTTTTATTTTGGCTTCCTGACCTTCCCCGGTGGGTTCATAATATTTCTTACCCTGCAGTGACTCAGGCAGACACTGCATACGAGTCAGTTTTTCTTCCGTATCATGGGCATACTGATAGCCTTCTCCATAATGAAGCTCTCTCATCAGTCCGGTGACACCGTTTCGTATCTGAAGTGGTACCGGTTCAGTCAACATCTTTGCGGCATCCTCCCTTGCCTTTCCATATCCCACATAGAGGGCGTTTGATTTGGGTGCCATGGAAAGATACACTACCGCATGAGCCAGATTCACATTACATTCCGGCATACCATTAAAATGGCAGACCTGATAAGCAGCCACAGCAATCTGCAATGCCTGAGAGTCCGCCATACCCACATCCTCACTGGCAAACCGGATCAGTCTTCTTGCCACGTAAAGCGGATCTTCTCCTGCCTCCAGCATCCGGGAAAGCCAGTAAATTGCGGCATCAGGATCACTGTTTCTCATTGACTTGTGCAGTGCCGATATGAGATTGTAATGCTCCTCCCCATCTCTGTCATAGAGAAGCATCTTCTTACCGATACACTGCTCCAGTATTTCCTCCTGTACGGTAATGGAACCGTCCGGATTGATCGTGCCGTTTAAAACCGCCATATCCAGCGTGTTTAAAGCTGTTCTGGCATCTCCGTTTGCAAAAACAGCAATGGCATGGATCAGTCTTTCTTCTATATTAATCATGCTGTTTCCGAGGCCCCTCTTATCCGTAAGCGCATGATGAAGTAATTTCTCCATGTCCTGTACAGTCAATGCCTGTAACACAAATACCTTGCATCTGGATAAAAGAGCGGAATTGATCTCAAAAGACGGATTTTCGGTGGTAGCGCCAATCAGAATAATGCTTCCCTTCTCCACAAAAGGAAGAAAAGCATCCTGCTGGGCTTTATTGAATCTATGGATCTCATCCACAAACACAATGGTCTTAAGTCCTGCCAGTCTGTCATTCTCCGCCTGCTTCATCACGTCCTTAATTTCCTTGATTCCGCTGGTGACAGCGCTGAAATCAATAAAGGAGGCTTTTGTCCTATGGGCAATAATGCGGGCAAGCGTAGTTTTACCGACGCCCGGCGGTCCCCAGAAGATCATAGAGGAGATCATATCCTTATCAAGCATGCGCCGAAGTACCTTGCCCTCTCCCACAAGATGTTGCTGACCGATATAGTCATCCAGTGTTTCCGGGCGAAGTCTGCTGGCAAGGGGTGCATTTCTGTTAATTTCTTCTGTAAAAAGTGATAACTGCTCCATCGTCTTTCCTCGATTGCATTAAGAACATTTGTTTGTTACTATCATACCACAATCACCGATATCTTACAACAGTTTTTAGAACATTTGTTCTTTTTTCTTTTTTAGTTTATTTTGAAGCTTTATTAAATAGAATCCAAATCTTTATGCCAATTATTAATTAGAAATACAAAAAAGTATAAAAACTTTATTAAATATTTCGGATAACAGTAAAAAATATTGACAATCGTATAAACAAATATTATGATTCAGCATATCTAGAACATCCAAACTTCCATGATATTTTTTATTTAGGCTTTTTCAGCCACAATTTCCATTAGTAAAGGATAATTGACTTTGGTAATTAATTGTTAATTTATTAGCAACTAAAATTGGTTGCAAACCATAAAAAGGAGGAATATAATTGAGTAAAAGAGAAAAAATAATTTCGAGGTTTTTATCTGAACCAACTGATTATACATATGAAGAGTTGGTGCAGCTTCTTCAACTATTTGAATATTTTGAGGACAATACCGGAAAAACAAGCGGATCTTCCGTACGCTTTGTACATAAGGAATCCTTTGCACCAATTCGCTTTCATAAGCCACATCCCAAGAAAATAATAAAAAGATATATATTAAAATATATAAGAGAAACATTAGAAAGTGAGGGTTTATTATGAGTCATTATATGAATTATAAAGATTACATCGGCACCGTTGAATATTCCAATGAAGATGACTGTCTGTATGGGAAAATATTAGGGGTAAAAGGCTTAATGTCCTATGAAGGACAGAGCATTAAAGAGCTAAAGGAAGATTTTCACAACGCAGTAGATGAGTATTTAGATTTATGTAAGCAAAAGGGAACGATTCCACAAAAATCATTTAAAGGATCATTTAACGTCAGAGTAACTCCGGAGCTTCACCGAATGGCAACAATAAAGGCTGACGAAAAAAACGTCAGTCTCAATACTTTTGTTGCAATGGCACTGGAAAATGCCGTTAATGCCTGCAGTTAACATTTATCATCACGCAAATTCACACATTACAATATTTCCTTGATCCACTTCACACAATGAGGCACCCAGTCATCACAGTACTTCACCACATCCGTGATATCTTCCGGTTTGTTCACTGTCTCATCGCAAAGGGATAAACCGTGATGTCCTCTCGGATAAATATGCATTTCCAAGTCAATTCCCTTTTCATGAAGCGCCGTCGCAATATAAAGTGAATTCTCCAGTGGGACAAGGCCGTCCTCACTGGTATGCCAGATAAAGGCATGAGGTGCATTTTCCGTCACCTGCTTTTCCAGCGACATTTTGTTAAGCAGTTCAGGGTCCGGAGCATCACCAAGCAGACATTTCATACTGTCTTCATGGGTATATTTTCCTGAAGTAATGACAGGATAACACAAAACCATGCCGTCCGGCTTATCTTCACCATGCTCAATTTCAAGTGTTTTCTCCACAAACTTTTCCTGCCAGAACAGGCCTGCCGTACAGGCCGCATGTCCTCCCGCCGAGAATCCCATGACAGCTATTTTCCCGGGATTAATGTGCAATTCGCTGCTATTACGGCGAATATAGGTAATGGCAGCAAGAATTTCCAACATCTGGAGCGGATAAAGCTGATTGCAGGCATAGTCTACGACCGCCGCCGTAATCCCGTTACCGAGCATGCGAAGTGCAACAGGCTCCGCTTCCCGCTGGGAACACCAGGAGTAACCTCCTCCCGGACAGATCACTGTACAGGGAAAAGTCTGCTGCGTGTCCACCTCCTGCCAGACATCCGGTATATATAATGTAACCTGTGTCTTCTCCTGCGCCTTCGGAAGATTCGGGAAATGATCCTCCAAATATATCTTCTCATATCTCATTGTCTTTCTTACCTTCTTTCTTTAAGCCTTAAGATCAGCTTTTTTTCTTTTGTATTCTGCCTTCTTCTCGTACATCCGTCTGTCTGCTTCCTTAAAGCACTCATCTGCTCCGTCTTTTCCTGTCACCGCATATCCGTATGCCACTGAAAAGACATATCCGCCATTTACTGTAGCAGTTTCCTTATCTAAAAGAGACTCAAACTGTCTGCAGCTTTCTTCAAATTCCTTATCGCTCAGCCGGTTTCCGATGACACAGAATTCATCTCCACCGATCCGATAGCAGTCATTGTCTTTTCCAAAACATTTCTCCAAAAAATGTCCGATTTTGATAATCACCTCATCGCCCCGTGCATGACCGAAGTTATCATTAATACTTTTCAGATTATTCATGTCGGCCACCAAAATGGTCCATCCCGGCTGTTGTTTTTCTCTCAGTTCACTTAGCTTGTTTTCAAAAGCCGTTCTGTTTCCAAGACCAGTCATAATATCCGTAAAAGCAAGTTCCCGATAGATCTCATGTTTTGCTTCCCTTACCATGATTATGCTGACCTGTCTGACTGCAGAATACCCCAGATAGGAAAAGAACAGCAGCATTCCGATCTTGCTGAATCTTCCCACAATTCCCGCAGGATCAAGATAGTAGCAAACAATATCCACACCACAAAATACCCCAAGTACTATCATTGCACGATAAAGGGAAAGATTCTCTTCTTTCTTTTCCGTTCTTCTCAGATTGATATAACTCCTGATTACCTCTGCAATGATAAGTATGATCAGCACATGTGCCACCGGAACCATCTGAATATAATAGAATACTCCGGCAATCTGCAAAATCTGAACTGCCAAAAAAGCACCGGCTGATATCCATAAAAGCACATGCATAGATTTTCTTCGGTCAAGCGAATCAAAGGTCAGCAGAAAAGAAACTGCAAGCACCGGTATCAAGAAAAAGCAGGAAAACAAAAGAATGGAAGCTGTTACCAGATTCCCGCAAAAAATCTGAGTGATTCTGGATTCCAGAAGGCTCCACAAGCTGGTCACTATGGCAAAAAGTCCGAACCGGAAAAGTCTCACTGCAAGGCGGTTATACTTTAGGAATATTCCCGCCAGCAAGAGAAAAACGCCCAGTATCAGGATCGGCACGGTACACAGGATGGAAAAACCCCCCTGTTTCAGCACCATATAGAGAAAGGAAGCCTTTGTTCCCGTATAAATTGTCGGCAGTTCCTTCGCATATTTGTCAAACTGAGGTCTGATTTCTATCCTCAGTTCCTTTCCCTCATAATCTGCGGGCAGTCTGAAAAAGTACCAGCAGGAGCCTGCCGATACGGGAAACGGCGTTATTTTATCCTTATCGGATTCTGCCAAAAGCTCTCCATCCAGATAAACACTTACCTCCGACTGTCTGACATAAAAAATCATGGAGTTTCCTTTAATATTTTCACCGGACAATATGTCTCTGATCATGATATTGTCTCCGGCTTCCCCATCGATCTTTGCCGGCAGAGTCGTGGAAATTTCCTGATCACTGTAAGAAACCTGAAACACTCCCTCATAAGCTTCTGCTTCTTCACTGTTAAATTGAATATCCCGGGTTTGTGTATTTCCTCTTACCCAGAAGAACATAAAAACACAGAAAACAGCCAGTGCGATTATCACCGGTCTGTCTCTGTGTTCCTGTTTTTTGTATCTGTCAATATTGTTTTGCTTCTTTTCTGTCCTGTCTGTCATCGCTGCACCTGCCATACTATAAAAGCTTATTTTATTAGTATGATTCTAGCAGATAACCGCTTCCCCTCCAATTGGTGAAATGCATAAAAATTAGTACTAAATTCCTATTTTTTTGCTCATTTTCATAAAATGAATCAGTTATCTTAAAATAAAGGAATCCGTAGTCTGCTTCAGGCTCCTTGCACAATCGCCAAGCTGCTGGCTGATAGCCGTGTTTTCCTGCGCACTGGCCGCATTATTTTCCACAATCTCAGCCACTTCTTTCAGCTCCGCGTTAATATCCTCGATAGCCTTCTGCTGGTTTTTTACGAATTCTACTATTTCATCAACATTCTGTTTTGACTTCGCAGAATCATTCATTCCTTCTTCCATCATCGCACAGGCAGCTGAAACCAGTTCTTTTCCATTGGAAACGGCAGTCTTGGAAGCCTCAATCAGTTTGTTAATATTGTCACTTGCCTGTGCACTGGAGGAAGCCAGTGTACTGATCTCCCCTGCTACAACGGCAAATCCCTTTCCGGCTTCCCCTGCTCTTGCCGCCTCAATGGAAGCATTTAAGGAAAGCAGGTTTGTCTGGGCCGCAATATTTTGAATTGTTCCCACGAAATCGGCAATCTCACTATAGCACTTGTCAATACTGTCCATTGCATTGGAAAGAGCAGCCATCTCACGATTACTTGCCTCCAGATGCTCGTTAGTCACCTCAATGGCACTGCGGACATTCACTGCATGCTCTGTGATCTTCCTGGTCTGCCCGGTCAGCCGTACCATATCTTCCGATACATTCACAACAGATTCATTCTGAGCAGATGCACTCTGCGCCACGTACTCTGTTGTCTTTTCCAGTTTATCCGCAAACCCGAGGACACTTTCAGCCCCTTCATTGATCTGTCTGAAAGTCTCGTTCAGGTCACTTAAAATTCTCTCAAGAGCTTCTTTGATCTGCACATAGCTTCCCTTGAAATCTCCATCCACAGAAACAGCCAGATTCTTGTTGGAGACTGCAGTGACCGTGTCGGAAATACTGCCTATGTAAAATTTAAGTCCTGCGATCATTTCATTGATGGAGTCTGTCAGTTTTTCGATCTCCATGGAATTCTTTTCCTCGTCAAATACTACGGAAAGATCTCCCCCGGCAACTTCTGTCATTTTGCTGCTGATAGATTCCAATGGCTTAAATAAGACACTGATTCTGCCATTGATATTCCTTTTAATGGCCGCCACCGCAACAAAATAGATCAGCAGATTCAGTCCAATGATCAATCCGAAAAAGATCAGTATGGAAGTAAGCGGTTTTACCGAGATTACTTTCCAGCCTGTCACTTCGGAAGTGTTGCCGATTCCAAATTTGAAACCGCCTTTATAATCGGCAAAAACTTTTGTAGACATATTTTTTTCCGCAAAATCCTTGTATCTTCCGGAATTGACTTCCTGTACAGTGGAAGTACTTTCCACGCTCAGGGAATACTTGTCATTCGGATGCACGAGAATGGTTCCGTCTGCAGTAGCCAGAAACACATAACTGCTGCTCGTATAGCTCTTCTCGATCAGGGAAACCAGATTATCCATATACATGTCCATTCCCACAACGCCCGCAACCTTTCCGTCGCGATAGGTTGCCTTGGCTAAGGTAATGCAGATTCCTCCGCTCTGTTCGTCCACGTAAGGGGCGGAAATATAAACTGACGCAGGTTCTGCCTGGGCCCCCTTGTACCATTCACGTTCCGTGACGATAAAGTCTTCAGGCGGCTGCCAGCCTCCGCTCATTATGGTGACATTTTCATCATAGCAGCTGTAAACAGCAGATACCTGGTCATCTGTTTCCACCATGGAGTCCACATAGCTCTGAATGCTCTCCCTCTCTGTCAATGTTCCACTGCTGATTCCCGCCGCGATTGCCTCAATCATACTTACCTTGCTCTGCATCGCACAGTCAATTTCTCCCGTGTATTCGGTTACGGCGCTCTGATTGTCTTTTAACGTATACATCACCGCCAGGAATCCGGCAATCACCACTGAAACCAGACATACAAATATCAATGTACGTCTGAGAGTTCCTGAAAACATGCGCCCTATGTGGCTGCTTAATCCTTCTCCTGCTGCTTTGGTGTTTTTACCTTCCGTTTCTCTCATAGATTTTCCTCCAAACTCCCCATAGTTTTCGACAATGTTGTCTTTTCTCTTTGGCAGAACGATTTGTATTTATTATACTTTGTCCTCCCCGTTCCTTTCAAGAAAATAATTTTCTGTGGTCGTGTAAACTTTTTCTCCCATAATAATTTGAAAAGAAAGCTTTGATATGGTATATTCTTCTATGTTGGATATTTGGGGGTGTATTTATGTTAAGACTTTGCTATATCATTATTGTTTCTCTGCCATTTATTTTACTGTATCTGCTGAAAGCTTCCTATATAGAGCATCACAATGACCGGTATACGGAGGCAGACCGGTACAAAATCGCAAAACAGGCCGTTTCCATCATGCAGCATAATGGTTTTATCCATACAGACATTTACGGCAAAGAAAATCTGCCGGATGAGGGCGGCTACGTAATGTATGCCAACCATCAGGGAAAATACGATGCCCTAGGTATTATTTCCGGTCATGAAAAGCCCTGCACGGTGCTGATCGACGATAAACGTTCCCATCAGATCATCACCAGTCAGTTTGTTGATCTTTTAAAAGGGACACGACTTGACAAAACCGATATGAAGGCGCAACTGAAAACCATCCTGAGTATTGTGAATGAAGTAAAAAACGGGCGCAGATATATCATCTTCCCGGAAGGCGGTTATGATCACAATCGAAATGAAGTACATGAATTTCTTCCGGGTGCTTTCAAATGTGCGATCAAATCAAAAAGTCCCATTGTACCGGTAGCCCTGATCGATTCCTATAAGCCCTTTGAGTTCAACTCACTGAAACCGGTAAAGACGCAGGTTCACTTTCTGGAACCGCTTTTTTACGAAGATTACAAGGAAATGACTTCCAAAGAAATTGCCGATCTGATCAGAGAAAAAATCACAAATACCATAAAGGAAGCCTGCCCCGGATAAACCGGATGCAGGCTTTTTTCTTATTGTACGATTAAGTTTGTATAGCCCATCAGGCTCTCATCCACCGCTCTTGCAGCTTCTCTCCCCTCACGGATGGCCCAGACCACAAGAGACTGACCTCTGTGCATATCACCGGCAGTAAATACATTCTTTACGCTGGTCTCATATTTTCCGGGAGCCGTCTTTACATTGGTTCTCTCGTTTATCTCCACCTTGAAGGCATCGGTCACATACTTCTGGCTTCCGAGAAAGCCTGCCGCGATCAGTACGATCTGCGCAGGAAGGGTCTGCTCGGAACCGGGAATCTCGCTCATCTTCATACGCCCCGTCTCAGGATCCTTTTCCCAGGAAAGCTTTACGATCTTTACCGCCTTTAAATTGCCGTTTTTGTCCTTCACAAATTCCTTTACGGTTGATTCATAGATTCTGGGATCGTGTCCGAATGCCGCAATGGCCTCCTCCTGACCGTAATCTGTCTTGCAGATCTTCGGCCATTCGGGCCAGGGATTGTTCTCGGCACGCGTATCAGGTGCCTTTGGCATCATTTCGATCTGGGTCACGGATTTGCAGCCGTGACGGATGCTGGTGCCCACGCAGTCGTTGCCGGTATCACCGCCCCCAATGATCACCACATCTTTGTCTTTTGTATCCACATACTGTTTATCCTCAAAATTGGAATCCAGCAGACTCTTGGTATTTGCTCTCAGGAAATCCACGGCGAAATAAATTCCCTTTGCATCTCTGCCGGGTGCGTTGATATCGCGGGGATTGGAGGATCCACAGGCAAGTACCACCCTGTCAAATTCCTTCAAAAGCTTTTCCGCTTTCATATCCTTTCCCACATCCACGCCGGTCACAAAGGTGATTCCTTCCGCTTCCATCACCTTGATCTTACGGTCCACGATATGCTTTTCCAGCTTCATATTGGGGATGCCGTACATCAGAAGTCCGCCCACTCTGTCGGAGCGCTCAAACACGGTGACACTGTGGCCTCTCTTGTTGAGCTGGTCTGCCACTGCAAGCCCGGACGGTCCGCTTCCCACTACCGCAACTCTCTTACCGGTACGAACCTTGGGAGGCTTCGGATCCGCATATCCTTTTTCATAAGCATTCTCTATGATGGCATACTCGTTTTCCTTGGTAGCTACCGGCTCTCCGATGAGATTACAGGTGCATGCCGCCTCGCAGAGTGCGGGACACACTCTCGAAGTAAATTCCGGAAAGCTGTTGGTCTTTTTTAATCTGTTGTATGCCTGCTGCCAGTTGCCGGTGTAGACAAGGTCATTCCATTCCGGCACCAGATTATGCAGGGGACAGCCGCTTGTCATACCGCAGATATTCATACCTGCCTGGCAGAAGGGTACACCGCACTCCATACACCGTGCGCCCTGAAGCTGCTGCTTTTCCATGGGAAGGTGCTCGTGAAATTCGTTAAAATTCTTGATTCTCTCCTTAGGCTTTACGTCCTTTGAAACCTCTCTTTTATACTCCATAAATCCTGTTGGTTTTCCCATTTTTCACACCTCCTTATTTCGCAGCCCTGACCGCATAAAATGCTTCGATCTGTGCCTGTTCTGCGCTTAAACCCTTTTCCTCCATCTGCACGATGGTCGCAAGCATCTTCTCATAATCATGAGGGATTATCTTTTTAAACTTGGGCAGATAATCACTGAAGTTATCCAGAATCAGCTTTCCTTTTTCGGAATTGGTCAGTGCCACATGCTCCTTGATCATTTCCTTCAGTTCTATCACATCATATTTGGAAGTAACCTCATAGGAGGATACCATTTCCTTGTTCAGACGGATGTACAGATCATTGTCCTCGTCCAGCACATAAGCGATACCACCGCTCATACCTGCCGCAAAGTTCTTGCCGGTTCTGCCAAGGACTACCACACGACCACCTGTCATATACTCACATCCATGATCGCCAACGCCTTCCACAACAGCAATGGCTCCTGAATTACGGACGCAGAAACGTTCGCCTGCCACACCGTTGATAAATGCCTTGCCGCTGGTTGCACCATACAGCGCCACGTTACCGATGATGATGTTGTCTTCCGCCTTAAAGCGGCTTCCTTTCGGAGGATAAACGATCAGCTTGCCGCCGGAGAGACCTTTACCGAAGTAGTCATTGGAATCTCCCACAAGCTCCAGAGTAAGCCCTTTTGGTATAAATGCACCGAAGCTCTGTCCGCCGGCACCGTTACAAAGAACACGATACGTATCCTCATTCAGGTTATCGCCAAGACGCTTTGTGATCTCGGAACCTAAGATGGTGCCGAAGGCTCTGTCGGTATTTTTCACATCCACTTCTATGCTGCGCTTTGTTCCCGTGTCAATTGCCTTATTCAGCTGCTTTAGGAGCACCTTTTCGTCAACGGTGTTTTCCAGTTTAAAGTCATATACCTTCTTAGGATCAAAGGTTACACCCTCCTTGCTGTCAGCATAAGGATTCTGCAAAATCAAACTTAAATCGATCTGTTTCTGCTGCCTTGTCAGATTATCCTTCATCTTCAAAAGCTCCGTATGACCCACCAGTTCATCTACACTGCGGACGCCCAGCTTTGCCATATATTCACGAAGTTCCTCTGCGATAAAGCGCATAAAGTTAATGACATATTCCGGCTTTCCTCTGAAGTTCTTTCGAAGCTCCGGATTCTGGGTTGCCACACCCACAGGACAGGTATCCAGATTGCAGACTCTCATCATCACGCAGCCCATGGTTACTAAGGGTGCTGTGGCGAAGCCAAACTCTTCGGCTCCGAGGATTGCTGCAATGGCAACATCACGGCCGCTCATCAGCTTGCCGTCCGTTTCGATACGAACTTTATTTCGAAGACCGTTCATGATCAGTGTCTGGTGAGTTTCCGCAAGTCCAAGTTCCCAGGGAAGTCCCGCATTGTGAATGGAGCTTCTGGGGGCTGCACCGGTACCGCCGTCATAGCCGGAAACCAGGATAACCTGGGCTCCTGCCTTGGCAACACCTGCCGCAACTGTACCGACGCCTGCCTCGGAAACCAGCTTAACACTGATTCTGGCATCTTTATTTGCATTCTTTAAGTCATAGATCAGCTCCGCAAGGTCCTCAATGGAATAAATATCATGATGAGGTGGAGGGGAGATCAGACCGACACCCGGCGTCGAGTGTCTTGTCTTTGCGATCCAGGGATAAACCTTTCCTGCGGGAAGGTGACCGCCTTCTCCGGGTTTTGCTCCCTGTGCCATCTTGATCTGGATCTCATTTGCACTCACCAGATATCTGCTGGTCACTCCAAACCTTCCGCTGGCTACCTGCTTGATGGCAGAGCACCTGTTTAGTCCGTCAGGACCGACAGAGAGTCTTTCGAGATCCTCTCCGCCTTCACCGGAATTGGAACGTCCGTGAAGGGTATTCATGGCAATCGCCAGCGTCTCATGAGCTTCCTTGGAGATAGAACCGTAGGACATGGCTCCTGTTTTAAACCTGGTTACAATGGAATCCACACTTTCCACTTCCTCGATCGGGACACCTTTTTCCGGGAAATTGAAATCCATAAGTCCCCGTAAGTTTCTGACAGAATCCTCATCATTGACAAGTGCGGTATACTGCTTGAACATCTCATAGTCACCGCGCTTTGTGGATTCCTGAAGAAGATGAATGGTTGCGGGGTTATAGAGATGATCATCGCCGCCGCTCCTCATCTTATGGTGTCCGAGACTGTCAAGCGTCAGGTCATTGGCAAGTCCCAAAGGATCAAAAGCCTGTGAATGAAGATCATCCACCTGTTTTTCGATATTTTTAATCGTAATTCCACCCACACGGCATACCGTATGGGGGAAGTATTTATTGATCACATCTTTATCAATACCTATGGCTTCAAAAATCTGGGAGCCTTCATAGGACTGAATGGTGCTGATACCCATTTTGGATGCAATCTTTACGATTCCGTGCAAAATTGCATTGTTGTAATCGTCCACTGCCGCATAATAATCCTTATCCAGCATATGGTTGTCGATCAGCTCTTTAATAGATTCCTGTGCCAGATAGGGGTTGATGGCGCATGCACCGTAACCAAGCAGGGTTGCGAAATGATGCACCTCTCTCGGTTCACCGGACTCAAGGATCAGGGCCACACTCGTCTTTTTCTTGGTTACGACGAGGTGTCTGTTCAGTGCCGATACCGCAAGCAGAGAGGGGATTGCCACGTGGTTTTCATCCACGCCCCTGTCAGACAGGATCATGATATTCACACCGTCTCTGTAGGCTCTGTCCACTTCCACAAACAGTCTGTCTATGGCGCGTTCCAGACTGGTGTTTTTATAATAGGTAATAGGAATAACTTCTACCTTAAATCCATCCTTTTTCATGCTCTTGATCTTCATGATATCCGTGTTGGTCAGGATCGGATTATGAACCTGCATCACATTGCAGTTCTGAGGAGTCTCCTCCAGAATATTTCCGTCCGTCCCGATGTAAACGGTGGTGGAGGTTACCACCTCCTCACGGATGGCATCGATAGGCGGGTTGGTTACCTGGGCAAATTTCTGTTTAAAGTAGTGGAACAGCGGATGATGCGTCTTGCTTAACACAGGAAGCGGTGTATCCACACCCATTGCTGCGATGGCTTCCCCACCATTTTTTGCCATGGGAAGGATGCTGGTCTTCAGCTCCTCATAGGAATAGCCGAAGGCCTTCTGCATACGCTGTCTCTCTTCATAGGTAAATTCCGGCACGCGCTCATTGGGAATCTTTAAATCCTTCAGATGAACAAGGTTGCTGTCAAGCCATTCACCATAAGGCTGTCTGGAAGCATAGCTCTCCTTCAATTCGTCATCAGCAATGACTCTTCCCTGTACAAGATCCACCAGCAGCATCTTGCCGGGGCGGAGACGTTCCTTTACAATAATTTTGGAGGGATCAATGTCAAGCACACCAACCTCGGAGGAAAGGATCAGAGTATCGTCATCCGTGATCATATATCTGGAGGGGCGTAGACCGTTACGGTCAAGAACAGCTCCCATCACGTCACCGTCGCTGAACAGAATGGAAGCAGGGCCGTCCCAGGGTTCCATCATGGTTGCATAATACTGATAGAAGTCCTTTTTATGCTGGGACATGGTCTTGTTATTTGACCAGGGCTCCGGAATGGTGATCATCACCGCAAGAGGAAGATCCATGCCGCTCATCACAAGAAATTCCAGTGTATTATCAAGCATAGCCGAGTCGGACCCGGAAGTATTGACTACCGGAAGCACCTTGTGAAGTACACCGTGCAGATGCTCCGATTCCATATTTTCCTCACGGGCCAGCATCTTATCTGCGTTGCCCTGAATGGTGTTGATCTCGCCATTGTGCACAATAAAGCGGTTGGGGTGGGCTCTCTCCCAGCTGGGATTTGTGTTGGTAGAGAAACGGGAATGCACGATGGCAATGGCAGACTCATAATCCTTATCCTGCAGATCCGCAAAAAAGGTGCGAAGCTGCCCTACCAGAAACATTCCTTTATATACGATCGTCCTGCTCGATAAAGAAACCACATAGGTATTATCGGAGGACTGTTCAAATACTCTTCTCACGATATAGAGCATTCTGTCAAAATCAATTCCCTTGGCCACATTGACGGGTTTCTTTACAAATGCCTGCATGATGTGAGGCATACATTCCACCGCCTTGTGTCCGAGAACCTCCGGATGGGTGGGAACTTCTCTCCATCCAAGGAAGGTAAGTCCTTCCTTCTCCACGATGATCTCAAACATCTTTTTCGCCTGATTTTTCTGCAGTTCATCCTGCGGGAAGAAGAACATACCCACACCGTACTCTCTGTCTTCCCCTATGGAGATTCCAAGCGATTTTGTTACTTTCTTAAAGAATTTATGAGGGATCTGGGTCAGGATACCGACACCGTCACCTGTCTTACCCTCTGCATCCTTACCGGCACGGTGTTCCAGATTTTCTACAATTTTCAGTGCATTTTCCACCGTTTCACGGCTCTTTACTCCCTTGATATTGACGCAGGCACCGATACCGCAATTGTCATGCTCAAATTCCGGACGATGAAGCGGCGCCTCGGGAACCGTTAATTTTGCATCAAACATATCTGTTTCTCCTTCCCTTATGAATAGCGTATACGTGTCGTATGCAGAAGTATTTTCTGCATACGAGAAAGGTCGCAAAGAGACTATTAACTCGCCTCTTTGCGACCTATGGGCATACTATACAACAATTTTTTTCATTTGTAAATAACGACTATTCTTTCAATTGTCAGATTATTTGTCAATTATTATTTAATCATTTTAATTATCTGATTATATCCTCTTTTTTCTTTTTCTTTTCCCTTCTTTTATACAATTTAAGCTCTATTTTTCTTTTGGCAGAAGCTTATTTTTTATATAGACAGCAATTGAAATTGCCGCCAGAAACGTAATTGCGCCTATTGCAAGTGCGATTCTTCTGTCCATTTGACCCAGGTTATTCCGATAGGTTATGGCATACACGCTGATATTGGCAATGGCATGAAACAGCACCGGTGCAGCAAAGTTTCCATACAGCTCATAGGAATATGCGATCATCAGGCCAAGCAGCATCCCGTATACTGCCTGTACCACATTTTCATGATAAGCACCAAACAAAAGGGAGGAAAAGATCAGCGCCGGAATCCATCCGAAGCACCGTTTCATCCGGTTATAAATAAGTCCCCTGAAGATTGCTTCCTCCGCAATCGGAGAGATCACGCCGTAAAGGACAAGCCCGATCAGAAATTCCACGCCATACTGGGCTTCGTAGACATTTTCATAAGCCACGGAGCTTTGCGAAAATCCTGTCTGGAAAAAAAAGATATTGACACTGATGGAAATGCAAAATGCAAATGCGGCAAGAAAGGCATAGGCGGTGACCGCATCTCCTTTTACCCCTCCCGGCACATTGATCTCATTTTTCACTGCCGTCCATACCGCTGCCACTCCGAGCAAAATGGCCACTCCACTGATCATTCCCCGGATAGTTGCCCCATAATGACTTGCAAAGACCACTGCTTCTTCCCCTGCGCCACCAAGGAAATGCTCTGTAAGCGCCCATAGGATCACTTCCGCCATATCGTTTACCACCATATAAACAAGAAACGGTATCAACAGATAGGACGCCTTTTTCAGCGGAGACCATTTTTTAAGTTCCTCTTCCCCCCACCTGTAGCTGATCATTTTAAAATAGCTCAATATTCTCTTCCTTCCTTTATCCGAGCAGTACTTCCTCCAGCGCCTTCACGGTATCCACGATGATATCCGCGCCTTCTTCTTTCAATTCGCCTTCCCCTGCAAAGCCAAATGAGACTCCGATGCCCGTAAGTCCATAAGCCTTTGCGCCCTGTATGTCAAACTTCCGATCTCCCACCATGACACAATTCTTTTTCTTTTCTTCATCAGACAGTTCCAAAATGCCAAGCTGTGAAAGTGCTTCCTCCACGACCTCTTCCTTGGTTCCTCTGGTGCCGTCCAGCTCACTTCCCACAACCACATCAAAATACCTGTCAATGCCAAAATGCTGCAGAATCTGACGCACAAAGCCAATTGGCTTGCTGGAGGCTACCGCAAGCTTCTGCCCGTTTTGATGGAGATGCTGAAGCATTTCCGGTATTCCTTCAAAAATCTGATTTTCCAGAACACCGACAGGTGCAAACCGTTCTCTGTAAACAGCAATGGCTTCCTTTGCCTGTTCTTCCGAAAAACCATAAAATTCCATAAAGCTGTCCTTTAACGGCGGTCCGATAAAGGGTTCCAGCTTCTTAAGGTCAGGCTCCTCTATTCCGAAATGATGCAGTGCATACTGTACTGATTTTGTAATGCCCTCTCTCGGATCTGTCAGTGTTCCGTCAAGATCAAATAAGCAATATTGAAACATGATATTCTCCCGTATTTTCTATCCTGAATTTATTTAAAATCCCAGCTTTTTAAACAGATCACCCAGATTGGTACCCACGCTCTCACCTGCTGAGAACTGTTTTGTGTCAAGTTCTTCTATTTCCTGTGCTGTCTGATCCTCCTCTACAGCCTTGATGCTTAAGGATATCTTGCCTTCATTAGTATTCAGCACTTTTACTTTCACCTTATCCCCAACCTTCAGGACCTCCGAGGGCTTTTTGATCCTCTTCTGGCAAATCTGTGAAATATGCACAAGTCCGCTTAAGCCATCCTTTAAGTCCACAAAAGCCCCATAAGGCTGCAGGCTTTCCACAACGCCTTCAAGCACTGTGCCCGGCACGATCATGGCTACCTTGTGGTCATGCTCTTCCTTGGCCTGTTCCTTCAGAATTTCCTTTGCGGAAAGGATCAGTTTCTTCTTCTCTTTGTCAACAGTTGTGACTCTTACGGTCAATTTCTTTCCCTGATAGGGTGAAAGATCTTCCACATAGGAAAGTGCAAGCTGGGAAGCCGGAATAAACCCACGGATTCCCTCCACATAGGCAACCGCTCCCGCATTTACAATCTCACTGATCTTCACTTCAATATCCTTTTTCTCATCAAGGTATCCCTGAAGCACATCCCAGGCAAGCACATCATTGGCTTCCTTTTTTGACAAAAGAATATTTCCCTGTCCGTCATCCACTCTGACTACGGTTGCCTCGATCTCGTCTCCGATCTTCACATCACTTAAAACGGAAAATCCGGGATCATCGCTCATATCTTCCGCCTTGATCACTCCCTGTGCATAATATTTCAGATCAAGGATTACCTCTTCCTCATTAACATCAATGACCGTACCTGAAATCACATCTCCCTCATTGATGGTCCTGAAGGATGCCTCCAGTTCCTTTTCATAATCCTTCATTGATTCTTCCATTTGTCTGCCTCCTCTATTTGTTGCGTTTTGGCTCTGCAAGCAGTTGCTTCCGCATGCAAAAAGTGAATATACTGCGCATGCTCCCGCTCACTAACGTTCATTATAGCATGATTTTATGATATAAAAAAGAGAAGTCTCACGACTTCTCTTTTTCGTTTATGGGAATCTGTACCTAGTAATTCTCAGGCTTTACCTGGAAATAACTCTGGGGATGTGCACATACGGGGCAAACCTCGGGAGCCTGCTTGCCGATACAGATATGTCCGCAGTTTCTGCACTGCCAGATGGTATCGCCATCCTTGGAGAATACAACGCCGTTTTCGATATTGGCGATGAGCTTCTTATATCTCTCCTCGTGCTCCTTCTCGATGGCAGCTACTCCTTCAAACAAAGCTGCAATATCATCAAAGCCTTCTTCCTTTGCCACCTTGGCAAAACCGGCATACATGTCGGTCCACTCATAATTCTCACCCTCGGCTGCATGACCAAGATTTTCCAGTGTAGAATCAATGCCACCGTTTAAAAGCTTATACCACATCTTGGCATGTTCTCTTTCATTGGCAGCGGTCTCCTCAAAGATTGCAGCAATCTGCTGATAACCGTCCTTCTTAGCCTTGGAAGCAAAATAAGTATACTTATTTGTTACCATAGACTCTCCCGAAAATGCTACCATCAAGTTAGCTTCTGTCTTAGAACCTTTTAAATCCATTCTTTTTTCCTCCTTTATTTACAGATGCTTCCGCATCCCGTTACACTTTCTCTTTTTCTGCTATTTTATTTCTTCGAACTTATCCGCACCGACACCGCAAAGAGGGCAGGTGTAATCCGCAGGCAGCTCTTCGCCTTCATAAACATAACCGCAAACCTGGCACTTAAACTTACGAACAGGCTTTTCCTCTTCCTTCTTTTCCTCTTCCTCGGGAATGTAGGTCGGTGCAGTCTTCGGGCTCTTGCCTTTTACTACTTTATGATAGTATGCATAAGTCATGGCATCTGTGTCGGAAAAGACTTCTCCGCCGTACACTTCTCCCAAAAATACGGTATGCGTCGATGTTTCCATCTTATCGATCACCTTGCAGGTAATATACCCGCAGGAATCATTGATCACAGGCATATAATCCTTCACCGAATACTGCACATCATCAAATTTATTGACATCCTTGCCGGAACGGAAGCCAAAGGATCCAATAATAGAAGGCTCTGACTTCTCAGACAGAATAGAAATCGCAAACTTCCCTGTCTCCTCAATACAATGATTGGTATAATTGTCATGATTGATGCTGACCGCTATGGTCGCAGGTGAGGAAGTGATCTGCATGGCACTGTTTGCCGTGCAGCCTGTTGCTCTCCCGTTATCCCACGTACTTATGACATAAACGCCATAAGAAAGCTTTCTGAAAATATTTTTATCCATATCCAGTCTCCTTCCAAAATTTAAAATTAGGAATCATTACTGATTTTAATATAGTCTTTTTTATCATTCTTGTCAATGCTAACATGATTTATTTTTCCAATATTTTACATCCTCAATTGTTTCTGCTGTCTGCCATAAAGTATGAATTCCTTTACTAATTATATCCCACACCTGCAACTTTATGCTATAATCTCATTATGTCATTTTCTAATTATCACATAAGGAGACGCCAATGAGTATTTTAAACGTAGAACACTTAACCCACGGTTTCGGAGACCGTGCCATTTTTAACGACGTTTCTTTCCGTCTTTTAAAAGGGGAACATATCGGTCTGATCGGTGCAAACGGGGAAGGAAAATCCACCTTTATGAGTATTATCACCGGAAAGCTGATGCCCGATGAGGGAAAGGTGGAATGGGCAAAAAATGTCCGCGTGGGCTATCTTGACCAGCATACCGCCCTTGAGAAAGGTATGACCATACGTGATGTTCTTGCATCTGCTTTCGATTTTCTCTATGAGATGGAAAACCAGATGAATGAAATCTGCGACAAAATGGGAACTGCCTCCGAGGCGGAACTGGAGAGCTATATGGAAGAGCTTGGCACCATCCAGGATCTTCTCACCATGCACGACTTTTATATGATTGACTCCAAGGTGGAGGAGGTTGCAAGAGCCCTTGGTCTTTTGGACCTTGGACTTGACAAGGATGTCACCGATTTAAGCGGCGGCCAGCGCACCAAGGTACTTCTCGGAAAGCTTCTGCTTGAGAAGCCCGATATTCTGCTACTGGATGAGCCCACCAACTATCTGGATGCAGAGCACATTGAATGGCTGAAGCGATACCTCAATGACTATGAGAACGCTTTTATTCTTATCTCCCATGACATTCCCTTCCTGAACAGCGTTATCAACCTGATCTACCATATGGACAACCAGCAGCTCACCCGATACGTAGGGGATTATGACAAGTTTCAGGAAGTCTATGCCATGAAAAAGTCTCAGCTCGAGGCCGCTTACAATAAGCAGCAGAAGGAAATTGCAGACCTGAAGGACTTCGTGGCAAGAAATAAGGCAAGAGTCGCTACCAGAAACATGGCCATGTCTCGCCAGAAAAAGCTGGATAAGATGGATGTGATCGAGCTGGCCGCAGAAAAGCCGAAGCCGGAATTCTACTTTAAAGAAGCCAGAACTCCGGGACGCTATATCTTTACCACCGAAGATCTGGTCATCGGCTATGACGAGCCTCTCTCATCCCCCTTAACTCTTTCCATGGAACGGGGACAGAAGATTGTTCTCACCGGTGCCAACGGAATCGGTAAGACCACTCTCCTCAAAAGTATCCTGGGACTTATCCCACCCATCAGCGGGTCTGTGGAGCAGGGCGACTACCTCTCCATCGGCTACTTTGAACAGGAAATGGAGCAGAGCATCTCCACCACCTGTATCGAGGAAATCTGGAAGGAGTTTCCCGGCTACAGCCAGTATGAGGTGCGCTCCGCCCTTGCAAAATGCGGCCTTACCACCAAACATATCGAGAGCAAGGTAAAGGTCTTAAGCGGCGGCGAGCAGGCAAAGGTTCGTCTGTGCAAACTGATCAACAAAGAAACCAATATCTTACTTCTGGATGAGCCTACCAATCACCTCGACGTGGATGCCAGGGAGGAATTAAAGCGCGCTCTGAAGGAATATAAAGGCAGCATCCTGATGGTCTGCCATGAGCCTGAATTCTACGACAGTCTTGCCACTGACGTGTGGGACTGCACGAAATGGACAACCAGACTATTGTGATTTCCTGTCTTGTCTCTTTTCCCTGTTCCATGATTGAAGATACGATTATAATATGTTACAATAATAGCAAATATTTTTAATCATAATGTGTAATCAGCGGGGGCTTACAGATGAAGGGAATTCCTTTTTTGAAAAAGGATATAGGTAAAATTTCTACAATTATAGACAGCATAGACATGCTTTCAGACAACTCTTATACATGGGTCACAAGTTTAGCGGACAACAAATCATGGTGTACCGAAAAAACCAGGGATTTGTTTTGGTTGACTGATCAGGTCATCTCTGATTTTGAGCATCTTCTGCTTGAATATGTATATCCCGATGACGTACAGGAATATCTGGAAGAAATTGAAAATCGCCTTAATGGAATCCATCTCGACTGGGGATTATGCATCCGTATGAGAATCAATGATGATCAGTATGCGATGTTCAGTTTCCATGCCGGAATCCTCTATGATGAAAAAGATATGCCGGAATATATGGTTATGGTGATTCGAAACGAAAATGTTTTTCGTCAGTTTGATGCACTCACTGATTTATATTCTGAAGCACGTTATGTTGAAGACCTTAAAAATATGATTGCACAGGAAAATCAGTTCGCGATCCTGCAAATACATGTAAAAGGCTTTTCCACCTTTAATCTCGTCTATGGGCGTGATTTTTCCAATGAACTGCTTCAGGCAATCGCTCTGCGCTTTATCTATATGATGGATCTCGATAAAGCTGTCTATCATCTGGACGGGGAATGTTTTGTCTTTATCCTGAAAAAAGCCGGCCGCGAAGAGCTTCTTAATTTTGAAAAGCAGGTACGCGACACACTTGATGCCGGAATTATGGCAGATGGAAAGCTGCATCCGCTGAAGATGGCTGCCGGTGCGATTCTTCTTGAGAACTATCACGGGGATCTCTCCTCCATTTGCGGTCAGGTCACCTACGCACTGAATCATTCCCTCCAGAAGCATCAGGATCAGCTTGTCATTTTTAATGATAAAGTACAGACCTCAAAGGGTGCTGATCTTACACTCATGAAAGTAATCCATCAGTCTGTCCATAACAATTGTAACGGCTTTTATTTGCTGTATCAGCCAATTGTGAATTCCACTACCGGGGACATTGTAGGTGCAGAAGCACTTGTCCGCTGGAGTCACGAGTCTTATGGTACAATACCGCCCGGAATGTTCATCGACTGGCTGGAAACAGACCCAAGTATGTATCATCTTGGAAACTTTGTTCTCCGAACAGCCCTTATAGAAACAAAAGAGCTCCTTGAATGCAAACCGGATTTCTTCGTCAACGTAAACATCTCCATCAGGCAGCTGGAACGCCCGGAATTTCATCAGAAAGTGCTGGACATCCTTGATGAAACAGATTTTCCGGCAGATCATCTCTGCATGGAACTGACAGAACGCTGTAAGGATTTCCCTATGGATTTTCTTGATCAGGAAGTGCGTTTCTTCCAAAGTTGTGGCATCAGAGTTGCAATGGACGACTTCGGAACAGGGAGCGCCTCGTCAAATCTCGTCATGAGCATTCCCATGGATGAAATCAAGATTGATATGAGCTTCATCCGTGATATTATAAGCAATCCCAAAAATCAGGCAATGGTGCGCTCTATCTTGAACTTTGCAGAAAAGTCCCACATGGCTACCTGTCTGGAAGGCGTGGAAACTGAAGAACTTCAGGATTATCTTCGCGCTTACAACGCCACATGGTTTCAGGGATATTATTACTCAAAGCCGATTCCGATTGAGGAACTGAAGAAAATGCTGGGCTGAGATCATGTCTCTTCATAGGTTATTCCTTTTTTCTTAAGAAATAGCTCCATTTTAGTGTGATATGTAATCAACCTCAGGACATAATCCGGCATCTTTCTTCGTCCGGATTCCCACTCTTCAAGAGTTCTCAGCGGTATCCCCATATAATCGGAAAACTCTCTGCGATTCATTCCTGCATCCTTTCGTATTTTTTTTAATATTTCTATTTGTTTGCTTAATTCTTCCCTCATCCATTTAACTTTTTATCAACTTATTGCTTAAAAATCATCTCCCTAACATATCCCGTTTTCTTAAGATACCAGTTATATCCTGCAAAGTAAAGCGTCCTTGTCTGATCCTGAAAAATATCGGACAAGCTCTCTCTCATCCACGCTCTTACTTCACATTCTGTCATCTCACCATTTTCTATCTTCTCATTGACATTGGACTGGATCATCATGAAATCGATAAATTCCGCCATTGTAAAATCATAGAACATATCATAGTTGATCTGCTTATCCATCACAAACCATTCCTTCAGATCCTCCTGCTTCCACACATCTTCCTTTCTTGGCGGTTTGGGGAATTTTTTCAGATATTTTTCATTGTACCAGACTGTATACTGCTCATTGTCCTTCATCTGATCCGTTATCCAGAAATCATAGATGATGAGCAGTCCTGCGGGTTCCATCACCTGACTCATATTTTTCAGAAATTTATCCCTTTCCACCCAGTTTATGACGCCTGCTGCCGTGACAATATCATATTGGTTCTCCGGCACAGCGGTCTCCTCGGCTTTTGCCCGATAAAAAGAATATCCATCTTCCTTATATGTCTTCCGGCAAACCTCTATCATAGCTTCCGAGATATCCGTCCCTGTCACCCGGTCACAGATTAATTTCAGCGCCTTTGTGGACAAACCTGCGCCGCATCCTACATCCAGTCCGTTCCTAAAAAATAGCTTTATTCCGCAATCTTCTTTTATCTGCTCCATGACCGATTTGTGGAGCCACGGGCGTTTCGAATATCCTTCCGCTATTCTGCCGGAATCAAATGATCTGCTGCCCATCATTTTCCCTCCCTGTCAAGGTACTGCCGATTCGACAATTTCTCTTTGCGATACTGCGTTGGCGTTAAATGATAATGCTTTTTGAACAATCTGCAAAAATAATCCACATTATGAAATCCCGTTTCGCTCGAAATGGCATTGATCTTTTTCTCTGTCTTAGAAAGCAGTACCGCTGCTTCCTTCAGGCGATAATCTATCAGATAATTCACCGGAGTAATATGTAAATAGTTGCGAAAGAGATTCAGTACTGTACTTTTACTGATTTTGGCGTCAGCAGCAATATCATCCAGTGAAATCTCATGTGCATAATTCATATGAATGTATTGCATCATCAACTGCAGCCTTGCCAGTGATGAGGCTGAGCGATCCATTTTGTCTTCTGTATAGGTAAAATCAGCATTTTCATATATGTTCAGCCAAAGCTTCTGAACAAGGGAGGCGGTGGCAAGCTCACAGGACAAATCATCATCCTGAACAGCGATGATCTGTTTCATGATTTCTATTGCCTTCGCCTGCCAGGGAACTAATGCCCGAAAAATCTGAAAGGATAACGAGGAGGAAATCACCGGTAAGACATACTTTCGGTAAATAAGGCTTTCCTGTGCACCGATAAAGGAGGGCATACACAAAAAATTGGGAATGACAGCCTCCTTCTTTGAGTAAAACCGATGCAGGATTTTGGAATTGATAAATATACCGTCACCTTCCGATAATACAAACTGCTTATCGCCAACCCAGCAGACCACATTTCCTGATTCAATATATACAAATTCCAATTCGGCATGCCAATGCCAATCAATACAATTAAAGTCAAACATAGCTAAATTTTCATAGTAAAATTTGAACGGATAGCCATTACTGCCATGTTGAACCGTTTCCATCAGGTCATCATCTGTCAGAATCTTGCTATAGGATGTATTATAATTCATATAAGTATTGCCTCAGCACTTTATTTTTACGATATTATACAACAAATGGAGGATATATTACAATGAAATTCCTTTTTCAGTATTATATAATTCAAAAGCAGAGGAGACCGGTGAAAGGATTTTAAACTATTATGCCAAACTATAGAAAAACAAAAACAGCATGTTACTTAGGATTTGTCACACAGGCAATCGCGGCTAATTTTGCTCCGCTTTTATTCTTAAAATTTCATAATGATTACAATATCTCTCTCGGAAATATTGCATTGATATCCACTTGCTTTTTCTTTACACAGCTCCTGGTCGATTTATTTTGTGCAAAATTTGTGGACAAAATAGGATATCGTATCTGTATTGTAGCCTCTGAGGTATGTTCTGCCGCAGGATTGATAGGTCTGGCATTTCTTCCGGATATTCTGCCAAATCCGTTTACAGGCATTTTATGCAGTGTAATCGTGTATGCAATCGGAAGCGGATTGATTGAAGTTCTCGGCAGTCCCATTGTCGAGGCATGTCCGTTCGAGAATAAAGAAGCAACTATGAGTCTGCTCCATTCCTTCTATTGTTGGGGAGCTGTGGGAACAATATTGATTTCCACCCTGTTTTTCCTGTTATTTGGAATGGACAGTTGGAAATGGCTGGCCGTATTATGGGCACTTATCCCCACCTACAATATCTATAATTTTGCAACCTGTCCCATCGAACATTTGGTAGAGGAAGGGAACGGAATGGGTATTCGGGAACTATTTCAGAAGCCCTTATTCTGGATTTCTGTTTGCTTGATGATCTGCTCCGGAGCATCAGAGCTCGCCATGGCGCAGTGGGCATCCGCTTACGCTGAGGCGGCTCTTGGTCTATCGAAAGCGATAGGTGACTTAACCGGACCTTGTATGTTTGCTGTTACTATGGGAATCAGTCGTGTTATTTTCGGAAAATACGGCGATCGAATAGATTTGATGAAATTTATGACCGGTTCGGGAATCCTGTGCGTTGTATGCTATCTGCTTACTTCCCTTTCCTCCAATCCCCTGATCGGACTGATCGGCTGTATTGTATGTGGTTTTTCTGTTGGCATCATGTGGCCGGGGACAATTAGTATTTCGTCAAAAAAATTCCCCCTTGGCGGAACTGCCATGTTTGCTTTGCTCGCTATGGCAGGCGATTTAGGAGGAAGCATTGGTCCCGGTATTGTGGGTTACATCACCCAAGCGGCCGGAGACAATATTCGCATCGGCATGAGCGTCGGTCTCGTATTCCCCGTCATTCTGTTATTGATGCTTTTTATTCTGAGTATAGAGAAACATAATGGTAAGCGCAAATGACATTTTGCGCTTTACCACCTTGTCATATTCTTCTCAAACTTTGCAGTATATGCCTGTTTCAATTCTTCAACAGATATTCCATAACACAGCATTACATCATTGTAAAACATAAGAACATCAGCCATTTCTTCCACGAGATCTTTTCTCAGTTCAACATCAGCAGAAGCCTCTGATCCCCCATGTTTCTTAACAATATCGATCACTTCGCCAATTTCCCCTATCATCCAAAGCAATTTGTTTTTTCCTGTTTCAGGGGAGATTTGTTCCCATTTGTCTTTATATTTATCCTGCAATTTATTTTGCATTTCCTGCATTTCGTTCAAACCAAAATCGTTCATAACCACCACCTCCACCGTTCCAGCTTTTTCCATTGTCTAACCATATTGCATATTTATTCTTTTTCCTGTCACATTTCTGCCTGCTGTACCCACACAAGTTCTTTCGCCGGTACAACAATATAATTTTCTGCGCCTTCACCAACCCGCAAATAAACATTATTGATCCCCGCCTGAATGATCATTCTCGCACACAGCGGACATGGTTTTGCTCTGTGAACGGAATTATCTTCAGGATTCACACCCACTAAATATAAATCGGCGCCAATCGTTTGCTGTCTGGAACAATTAAGTAATGCATTTGCCTCTGCATGAATCGCCCTGCAGATTCCATACCCGTCACCCTGATGCATATTTCTGTCTATTCGCGGGCAAGTTCCCAGATCGCAACAATTATCAAACCCTCTGGGTGCGCCATTATAGCCGGTAGATATAACCACATCATCCTTTACAATAACCGCTCCATATTTTCGCTTCAGGCAGGTACTCCTATACGCAAATACTTCCGCACAATTCAAGTATGTATCAATTTTTGAAATACGCTCCTTATTCTTTGGTCTGACCATATGACATCTCTCTGAAAACAAATAATCCAGGGAGGCATTCAGTTCTTTAGATAGGATAAGCAGTTTCTCTGTTTCCGGATACCCAAATCCCGTTTCCCTTACTTAAAGATATTGTTAATGTTAATCAATTTTTCCAATAAAGCGGTAGTAAATATCTACCTTCTGTTTACGAGTGCCATCCGTTCCCTTCACAGCTTCATGTACCACGATTTTCTCAATCACGGTGTTTAGAAGCTCTGCGGTAAGCTCCGAAGGATGGGAGCATTGTTTAATCAGTGCAATCCATTTTTCGGCATCCTGTGTGGTCTGGACAGCTGCATCCATTTCCTCTGTCAACTTCCGGATTTTGTCATCCAGCTCTCTCTGCTCTGACTGATACCTTTCGGACAGCATATTAAAGTTGTATTCCGTAATTCTTCCGGCAGACCAGTCCTCATACATCTTGGCAAACAGACCATCTACCTCTGACTTACGCTTTACCGCTTTCCGAAGCTCCGCAGTGTGCTTTTTCTTGGTGGCAATGCGTTCCTTATCACTGGTGTTTAGAAGCTGTTTTAACAGCCGTTCCTCATCCTGCTGTACCTGCTCATACCAGTGTTGCAGTCTTGAAAGAACATATCCGTAAAGCAAATCGTAGCGGATATAGTGCATGGAACACTGCTTTGTTCCCTGACCGTTTTTACTGCAATGGTAGTAGCCATAAGGTGTCTTATTCTGCCTGTTCTCTCCGTAGGCAAGCGACCATCCGCAGTCTGCACATTTGATAAGTCCTGCAAAAATCTGTGTCTGACCGTCTTTTCTTGACCTTTTTCGACTGGCTATCTGCTCCTGCACCTGTTGAAACACATCCTTGGCAATAATGGCTTCGTGGGTATTTTCCACCCTAAACCATTCTTCCTGCGGTTTGCGGACTTTCTTTTTGTTCTTGAAAGAAATATTGCTCTAACGGTTATGTACGCTGTTACCGATGTAATTCTCATCCTTCAGAATATTTTTTACCTGTGCAATCGTCCACATATACTGCTTGGATTCCTCTGCTCCCTCAAATATATGAGCAAAAGTGCCGTTTCTCTGAAAATTGAGCCATGCCGGAGTGGGTACACGCTCCTCAATGAGACGTCTTGTGATTTTAGCGGCTCCCGCACCATGAATGGCAAGGTTAAATATCTTTTCGATAATCCACTTTGTTTCCTCATCCACCAACAGATGCCCGGTTTTGTCCAGGTCTTTGATATAGCCGATTGGCGCATAGGCTCCGTAATGGGCACCGTTTGCAAAGCGGGTATGCATGGCTGCCTTGACTTTTTTACTGGTTTGACGAGCATGCATTTCGTTCAGGATATTTAAGAACGGGGCAAGCTCACTTTCTCCGTGGATGGTATCCACATTGTCATTGATGGCAATATAGCGGACTCCCTTACTTGGGAAATAAATCTCCGTATACTGCCCTGTGAGAATGTAGTTTCTGCCAAGTCTTGATAAATCCTTGGTAACAACACAGTTGATTTTGCCATCCTCAATGTCATCAATCATACGCTGGAAATCCGGTCGTTCAAAATTCGTTCCCGACCAGCCATCATCAATGTACTCGTCTACCACATTCAGTCCGTGTTCCCTTGCATACTCACGAAGCATCATTCTTTGTGTTTGAATGCTTCCGCTTTCTCCCTGTAATTCATCATCCCTGCTCAGTCTCAAATAAAGTGCAGTGTTATAAATTGTTGTATTGTATGGCTGTTTCATTTAAAAATCCTCCTATCTAAAGAAACAACCCACGCTTACAATACCTGCTTTCATGGCAATTATAGCTCCTGCGTGGGCTGTTCGTCAATTATGTTCAGGCAGTTGCCCTATTGTCAGCAGTATAAAGTATTACATCCTCAATTAAATCCTGAAGTGTTTTCCCTTTCTCGGCAAAGTGCTCTGAGATTTCAATATAATTATTTCCACAGACGAAATACTGCTTCCCATCCTCTGCGACAACATGACCTGTCTGTACTGTTTTCTTACAATCAGTCATTTACTCCCTCCATCCTTATCTGTCCTTTGCCTGATGCCTTGCATCCTGCCGTAATGCTTCCATTACCTCGGTTGGAATACGGCTCATTATCTGCTTCATGCTGTGAAGCTCACTTTCCAGCTTCTTCCGCTCTAAGGCATCCTTCATTTTGCCGCTTTCCCCGGCTTTGGCTCTTGCCTCCAGCTTACTGTTTTCCTCCAGCAAATCATCAATGGTTATCTGATATTTTTTCAGCTGGGTACTGAAATTCTCCATCTGCGGAAACCATTTCTTTAGCAGTACCAAAAGCTCCTCTTTCTTCTTGCCGGAATTGAAGGGATTCATTTCATCAAGAAGCTTCTCGATTCTTATTGCCTGCTTTGATAAATGCACCGCTTGTTTAAACAGCCTTGTAGGGATGTGCTTTCTGCCGGTCTTGCTTGCCGATTCCCCACGCTCCAAATCCGGGTATTTCTGTGCCATGTAAGCGTAGAAGTCATCCTGCCATTTAGTAAGATTGGCTCTGTTCCCGAGGATTTCCTTGGCACAAAGCCTGTTATCCTCGGTTAGCGGTACAAAGGTCAGATGCAGATGCGGTGTTTTCTCGTCCATGTGTACCACTGCCGAAATGATGTTTTCCCTGCCTACACGGTCAATAAGAAAATCCCCGACTCTTTGAAAAAACTCCTTTGCTTCCTTGATTGATTTTCCCTTAAGGAACTCAGGGCTTGCCGTTATCAGCGTATCCACAAAGCGGGTGCTGTCCTTCCGTGTACGGCATCCAGCTTCCTCAATGCGCTTCTTGATAAAGTGGTAATACCTGCCCTGTGGTTTAACGATATGGAAGTTATATTTTGTTCTCTCCGTATCAATATCAGGATTACTGGCATATTTCTCCTTCTGTCTTTCGTGATGGGCTTCTAGCGGAGCTGCCGGATGCCCTTTATGTTTTTCAAATCTTAAAATTGCGTATTTTGGCATGTTTTGTTTGCCTCCTTATGATGTTTTCATTGTGCGCTCATCGATGAACTGACTTAAGTCTACACTTTGGAAAGTCTTCGTGCCGTATATCCGAAAGGTAGGAATAATTCCTCAGAAAAGACAGATTTCCATGCTTACGGAAGTGTGGTACACTATAAAAGATATAACTAACCGATAAAAGGGGGATACATCATGGCATTAAGCATACAGGAACGACTAAAAGACCTTCGTGTAGAGCGCAGACTGACACTGGAGCAGTTAGCCGAGCAGACCGGACTATCTAAATCTGCACTTGGCAGCTATGAATCCGATGATTATAAAGACATCAGCCACCATGCCATTAATAAACTGGCAGACTTCTACGGTGTAACCACTGACTATCTGCTGGCACGGACGGAAACAAAAAGCCACCTAAACGCAAGCCTTGCCGACCTGTGCCTGAGTGACGATATGATAGAGTTATTAAAGAATAAGCGGATTGATACTGCTCTGCTGTGCGAGCTGGCAACCCATCCGGATTTTATGAAATTGCTTGCGGATATACAGATTTATGTAGAAGGTATCGCATCCATGCAGATACAGAATCTGAATGCATGGGTGGATGTGGCAAGGACTGAAATCATGGAAAAGTACCAGCCGGATGAGCATGACAAAACCGCATATCTGTTAAAGTCAGCCCATGTGGACGAGGGCGATTATTTCAGTAGCCGGGTACATAAGGATATAGATGGCATCATAGAGGATTTACGAAAAGCACATATCGGACGCAGTGACGGAGCACCCAAATCCACTGTCGCAGAAGAATTAAAGCGGGATTTAGAGGAAGTCGTAAATTTTGAAGGAAGCCATACAGAGCAGCTTTTGCTAGTATTTTGTAAGCAGACGAAGCTACGCTATAATAAGCTGTCAGAAGAAGAAAAACAATGGCTGATACGCATTATGCAGAAATCGGAGCTGATAAAGAGTGCTGTTTCTAAGCGGGGTAAAGGAAAAAAGAAGTCATAAATATATAAAAGCAATATTATATATGTCTCTATTTTACTCTTCCATTACTGATATTTATGCTTGACAATTATAGTACCATATAGTACTATCCCATATAGGAGGATTTATATATGAAAACTCAGGCTGGATTTTTAATCTCCCAAATTAAGCAGATTGGAGGTCGTGTATTTGAAAAAATTCTTGCCAAAGAGCAAATAGATGAATTTAACGGTGCACAAGGAAAGATTCTATATGTTCTATGGCAAAAAGACCATATTTCAATTGTCGAGTTATCGGTATTGGTAGGACTTGCAAAAACCACATTAACAAGTATGCTAGATCGAATGGAAGAAAATGGACTTCTTGAACGAGTACCAGATGCAGATGACAGACGAAAATGTATTCTAATTTTGACAGAACGAGCAAAAAAATTACAAGAAAAATACGAACAAGTATCACAAGAAATGAATGATATTTATTATCAAGGATTCTGTGAAGAAGAAATTAAAGAATTTGAGCAGTATTTACAACGTGTATTAAATAATATTAAGGAGAAAAGCTGAAGATGAAGAAAATTTCAACGGATATTACAAACGATTTTTGTCCACAAACACTGTTTCTATACGGTACATATAAAGAAGACCATACTCCAAATTTTGGATTGTTTTGCTGGTTTAGTTACTATTGGGACACAGAATTGGGTGTCATGGCTTGTATCGGTGGAAATAAGTTAACAAAAGAACGTATTCATGCAACTAAAGTTTTTTCTGCCAATTTAGTAACAGAAGAAATGCTTCCACTTGCAGATTACTTTGGAAATAAAGAAGGTTATGAACTCAACAAGATGGACTTCCCACTAGAAACTACAAAAGGTGCGGTATTAGATGTTCCTGTATTATCTTGCAGTCCGGTAACATTTGAATTAGAGGTAGATAAATTCATTCCTATGGATGATGGCGAAGTACTTCTCTGTAAAATTCGCAATGTTCTTATTGAGGAAAGTCTGAAAGATGAATCTGCTACAATAGAAGAACGAATTCGTAAAATTGCACCGATAAACACTACTTGTGAGACTTACTTTTCATGGAGTGGGAAAAAACTTGGTGCATGGGGTGAACCCAAAGAGAATTTTCCTTTCAAGAAATAATAATTACACAAAAATAGTTTTTCAGCTAACACAATGTATTTATTAAATACATTCGATTAGGTTACATCAACTTGTCAGACACTGTCTGACAAGTTAAGAAAGGAATAAAATGAACGAAATTGCAAATACTAATTACATGAATGAAATCGCAGACAATATTGTAAAATTAGTGCAGAATGGCAAGGCGCAATTAGCAACCTCTGTCAATTCTATAATGACCGAAACCTACTGGAATATCGGGAAATATATTGTTGAGGTTGAACAGGATGGAAAAGCAACCGCCATATATGGTTCAAAACTTTTAACTAAGCTATCTCACGAATTGACACTCAGAATGGGAAAAGGCTACAGCCGCCCCAATTTGCATAACATGAGGAAGTTTTATCTTCGGTATCCGAATTGTCAGACAGTGTCTGACAATTTGAGTTGGTCGCATATTTGTGAATTAATTTCTATTGATGATGATTTGGAGCGACAGTTTTATGAAAACGAGTGCATAAAGGAAAAATGGGATGTCCGTACTTTAAGACGGGAAAAAGACGCTGCTTTATTCCTAAGATTGGCTTCCAGCAAAGATAAAGAAGGAATCTTAGCTCTTGCCCAAAACGGTATCACATACCAAACACCGGAGGATGTTATCAAGAGTACTTATACCCTTGATTTCTTAAATATTCCGCAGATGGCTATGTACAGTGAAGCCGAGCTTGAGCAGAAAATTATTGATAATCTACAACAATTCCTGATGGAACTTGGCAAAGGATTTACCTTTGTCGGCAGACAATATCCAATGACAATAATCAATGTCACATACCATTGTGATTTGGTATTTTATCACAGAATCTTAAAGTGCTTCGTGCTGATAGACCTTAAAACAAATGCCGTGAAGCACCGTGATATCGGTCAAATGAATATGTACATGGGATACTTTGCTACGGAAGAAAATATGCCGGATGATAACCCACCAATTGGTATAATTCTCAGCAAGGAAAAGGATGAATTACTTGTAGAATACGCTACTTATGGAATGGACAGTAACTTATTTGTTTCAAAATATGAGTTATATTTGCCAAATAGGGACGAACTAAAGCGTTTAGTTGACAGGATTATCGAAGAAGATATTCAGCAAGGTTAATCTGCGTTTTATATACCCTCTATCTGCGAATAAAAGAGCTTAGCTTTTGTGAATGACACCGGCACAGAAGCCAAGCTCTTTGCGTCTGCTGTTGCTTTAACACCCGATTCAAAAACACCGATTTTTCGCAGACGCACAGATAGAGGGTATAACACACTACACTTTGCCTTGCAAAGTCGTGTGCCAAATGGGGCATGTCCCCCTTTGGATTCCCCCTCTTCATTTTCGCTCCTGCTGATGATAAAGCTAACATGCGGTTATCCATCGAAAATGCAAATTAGCATCGTCCACATCTGCTAAAGCGAATGTCACCAATGCTAATTCGTATTCCTCATCCATATTATTTTCAAGCATATTGTAAGCGTGGGTTGTGGTGTAATATCTTTAACTGTGGGAAACTCCTGATTCCCATTTGGAAATAGCCTGTCTTGAAACATCCAGCATATCTGCCAATTGTTCCTGCGTAATGTTTTGTTTTTTCCTGATACACTTTAAGTTTTCCGCAAAACTCATCTGTTTACCTCTCTTTTGTTTGTTATCCGATAAATTATTTATATCAATAACTCACTCAAAAATCCACCAACTTAGTTTTGCTTTTATGCAACTCATAGTAGCAAAATAATTAAGAGAACTCTGTCAATTCCAGGAAATCAACCTTATCAGAACTTGCAACACCTGCGTACAATGTCTTTGTCAAGTATCCTTCTTTACAAAAATGCTCCATAACATACTTAGCAGTAAATGGCATTTCTATGGAACTGATTTCATCCACTGAAAACCATCTGCATATGCCTTCATTGGAAGATATGTTTTCATCAACAGAATCTTTCAGCTCATCATTTTCAAAGTGACCGCCTGCCGAGCCTGTCCAAACATTATTTACTACTCTGCCGCCTTGTCTGTACAGCAGCAAAACCTTTTTACCTTTGAACAGATATATTGAGGTCATATTTCTTAATTTGCCATCCATTTGTTTTCCTTTCCAGATAATGAAGCATACTTTACGCGAATACAAGCCCAAAAAGAATTATAGAACCGACTTACAATCCACGAATAATATTTATATAATCCTGTCTTTGATCTACCACTGCATATATAATTACTTCTTTATTTGCTTCATCTATCTTGTAAAAAACCAGGTCTTTATCAAGTAGCAATACTCTATATCCCTGCCGTTTTAATAGCGGATATCTGGGATTGATGCCTATATAAGGATCATTGGCTGACTTATTAATATTTGCTTCGATATCATCAAGCTTTTCCAATGCCACCTTATTGCCAAAGTTTGCTGCAACATAAAGAATAATTTTCCTTATTCCCTCATCTGCTGTGTCAGTACGGATAATACTATATTCCAAAATCATCCCTCCCGTAGTAACTCACGCAAATCGTCAAATGTTTCACTCATTGGCGCTACACGTCCATTTTTCACATCACCCTCTGCTTCAGCAAGAATTTCCAGCAATTCTATACGTGACTTCATATTTTTATATTCTTCATACGAAAGAGATACCGTATCTCCTCTGCCATTAACCGTTATAATGACAGCTTCTTTATCCTCTCTGCACTGTTTAGAAATCTCATTATAATGATTTCTCAAATCTGCAGATGGTCTGATTGTTTCTTTTATAGAAAGCATTAATGTCACCTCCAAACATATCATATGCAAATTATATCATGTTATGTCTATGTGCTCAATCATTTTTGTCAAACTACACCCGTAAAGTGAAAATTTTCGTCAATAAAAAAAGGAAGCAATTACAACAGTAATCACTTCCTCTCATAATCCTTTCGTTTTGTACCTATTTTAGTTTTTCACATATGTGGCGATTGGTGTAATAAACTTCCTGTCGGAGATGTCATAGGAATGCGATAACATCTCTCCCATCATCTTATCCTGCTCTGTTGCATCCTTTTTCTTTCTTACCATGGAAGCAAATGCCTTCATCGCCAATCTGGAGGGCAGCTTCATCTTTTCATAAGAGATTCCGCCCTGACAGTAAAAGGCCTTTGCATATGCTCTCTCTTCCTCTGTGAGTGCATTGTAAAGCGCCGTCTCAACCTCCGGGTTTTCATTCGGACTTCCACCCACACAGAAAAGAGCCAGTTTCTTCCCCTTCCACTGCGGAATTCTCTGCGTAAACCATTCACTGTTTACGACTTTTCCGCCCATTGCCCATCCGCCGTAAATAATGGCATCTGCATCCTCAAAATATTGGTCGCTTTGCTTTTTTGCCTCAGCCAGCGTAATGGCATCTGCCGAAAGCTCCTCAGAAAGCCACTTGGCATATCTTTCGGTAAAACCTGTCTGTGATGAATAAACTATGATCGTCTTCATTTTTTTAAATTCCTTTCCATTTGCGAAATGGTCTGTATTGTTGTTATCAACTGTTCCTGCGATATTCCCTCAAATATTTTATTCATTTGTATCTTGCTTCCCTGATCATTCCTTTGACAAAAATCTTCGCATTTCTTTGTCGTCACAATTCTCTGTTTCCTCCGGTCCTTCTCGTCGGCGATCATTTCTACAAATCCCTTCTTTTCCAGCTTAAGCAAAATCTGCTTCACATTCTGATGCGAGCTGCCCATAACCTCCGATAATTCATTGATCGTGGGACTCTCCCTGCACAGATTGATGCATATGATTGCAAAAAACTGTTTCCATGTAATTTCCTCAAAAAAGGAATCTGCAACTGTCTGAAATCTGTTTTCAAATGCGCTGAGAAGCCCTATCAGAAACGGAGCCGGCATCATCTGCCCGAAATCCACACTGTTGTTTTGAATCATTGCATTATAATCCATATGCATCTCCTTATGTAATATGTTACCTATATATGTAACATATTACCTTTATTTTGTCAATAGAAATGTATACACTGCATGAATAGCCGACGCAGCTGTTTGTTCGTCTGCATCGATATGCACTATATTTTTGTTTTTGTAGCTGTACAATTTATCATTGAATATCTGTTACCTGATATCCCTGATCGGCAACAGCCTGCATAAGAACATCATCTGAAACACTTTTTTCAAGCGTTACAACAGCGGTTCCGGTCTTGTGACTGACCTCTGCCTTTGTTACTCCATCAAGTGCCTCGAGTACTTTTTTTGTGTGCATCTCGCAATGCCCACACATCATACCTTCGATTTTCAGTGTCTTTGTCATAGTTTTTGTCTCCTTTTTTGTTGTGATTTTTAACTTATTTTTTATTTTATGATCCCGCCCGGAATCATACATCCGAAAGAAATTCAAACGCAGTGCATTGGTGACTACACTAAAGCTGGACAAGCTCATGGCTGCCGCGGCGAACATTGGATTAAGCTGCCACCCCAATACACCGATAAACGCACCCGCCGCTAATGGGATACCGATAATGTTGTAGATAAATGCCCAAAACAGATTCTCGTGAATATTACGCAGAGTTGCACGGCTTAGACGTATAGCTGCAGGTACATCGGACAGGCAGTTTTTCATCAACACCACATCTGCTGCATCAATTGCAACATCTGCACCTGCACCAATGGCAATACCGATATCGGCACTTGTCAGTGCAGGAGCGTCATTGATGCCATCACCGACCATAATGACCTTTCCTTTTTGCTGCATATTACGGATCACACTTTCCTTGCCGTCAGGAAGTACACCGGCAATCACTTCATCCACACCTGCCTTCGCCCCGATAGCTTTAGCCGTGCGTTCGTTATCACCGGTCAGCATTACAACATGGATGCCCATATTCTGCATTTCTTTCACTGCCCTGGGACTATCCTCCTTGATCGTATCTGCAACAGCAATAATACCGTAAAGTTCACCATCACAGGCAAAAAACAACGGAGTTTTTCCTTCTTCCGAAAGATGCTCTGACATTACATTTATCTCATCAGTCACTTGAATTTGTTCACTGATAAATTTATAGCTGCCACCATACAAAGCTGCGCCATTAAGCATTGCCTCAATCCCATTTCCGGGCAGTGCATGGAAATTCTCAACCTCAGTTGCCGACAGCCCGTCCTTTTCAGCACGTTTCGTGATTGCTCTTGCCAGTGGATGCTCGCTCTTTTTCTCCAGTGTATAAGCGATTGACAAAAGCTCTGTCTCACTCCTGCCGTTTACCGGAATCATATCCGTAACCTTAGGTTCTCCCTGTGTAATCGTTCCGGTTTTATCCAATGCCACAATCTGTGTTTTCCCGGTTTCCTCCAAAGATACAGCCGTCTTAAAAAGAATACCGTTTTTGGCGCCCATTCCGTTGCCGACCATGATGGCAACAGGTGTAGCAAGTCCAAGTGCACACGGACAACTGATAACCAACACGGAAATCCCTCTTGCCAAGGCAAACCCTATTGTATGACCGGTAACAAGCCATATGATAACGGTTATCACCGCAATCAGGATAACCGCAGGAACAAATACACCGGAAACCTTGTCTGCAACTTTTGCAATCGGTGCTTTTGTTGCAGCAGCATCACTTACCATCTGAATGATCTGAGATAGAGTTGTGTCCTCACCGACTCTTGTAGCTTCACAGCGAATAAAGCCTGATTGATTCAGCGTTCCTGCGGAAACTGTGCTTCCTGCCACTTTGTCAACAGGAATACTTTCGCCCGTCAGAGTAGATTCATCTACTGAGCTGTTTCCTTCTAAGATGGTTCCGTCCACAGGGATATTTTCACCGGGACGCACAACAAAGATATCACCCTTTGCCACCTGCTCGATGGACACAGTTATTTCTGCACCATCCCGCAGGATCGTGGCAGTCTTCGGAGCCAGCTTCATCAACCCTTTCAGGGCATCGGTGGTTTTCCCTTTTGAACGTGCCTCAAGCATTTTTCCCAGTGTTATCAGCGTCAGAATCGTGGCAGCAGATTCAAAGTAAAACTCGTGCATATATAGCATCACTGCATCTGCGTTGCCTTTCACCTGTGCATCAGTCATAGCAAACAGGGCAACTGTACTGTAGACAAAGGCTGCCGCAGAACCTAATGCAACCAATGCATCCATATTCGGAGCATGATGCCACAAGCTCTTAAAGCCACTGATAAAGAACTTCTGATTAATGACCATAATTACAATCGTTAACAATAACTGCAAAAGCCCCATTGCCACGTGGTTGCCATCAAAAAACGGCGGCAGCGGCCAGCCCCACATCATGTGCCCCATGGAAACATACATAAGTACAATCCAAAATCCCAGAGAGGTGATTAACCGTTTTTTTAGCACGGGAGTTTCCCTGTCTTTCAGTGCATCCTCGTCAGAGGATAAACGTGTAGTTTGATCTTTATTTCCATTTTTCAGAGATGCTTCATATCCCGCATCACGAACCGCCGCTATGATTTCCTCGGCAGACGCTGTTCCCTCAACACCCATGGAATTGGTCAGCAGGCTCACCGAACAGGAAGTAACTCCTTTCACACCTGATACTGCTTTTTCCACGCGGGCTGTGCAGGCGGCACAGCTCATACCGGTTACTGTATATTGTTCCATAATTGATTCACTTCCTTCTATTTCATGAGTTTTTGCAGAGTTACAACTAACTCATCGATTACTTCATCCTTACCCTCACGGATATCTCTGGCAACGCAGCCTTTGATGTGATGTGCCAGCAATTCCTTGTTAAAAGCATTGACCGCAGCATTCACAGCGGCGGATTGTACCAATATATCCGCACAATAAGCATCTTTTTCCACCATCCCCCGAATCCCGCGAATCTGCCCTTCAATCCGGTTCAGACGGTGTATCAGTTTCTTCCGTTCTTCCTCTGTGCGGGCTGTCGTTTTCTCACAGCATCCGCATATTTCTTTATCAGGCATTGTGTTTCCTCCTTTACAAATACCCCTGTAGGGTATTTACATTGTATACCCTATCGGGGTATATGTCAATAGAAATTAAAAACGGCAGTCTGATTTCTCAAACCGCCGAAATATATTTTATTTTCTGACATCACTTAAGGAAAGCGAATAATTACTTTTCCACTTGTATGTCCTTCATGCACCAATCTCACTGCGTCGTTAATTTGCATAAGATCAAATTTCCGCGAATCAATCTGTGGAACGATTTTCTCCGTTTCAACCATACGGGTAATTTTCTCCAGTTGCATCCCATCTGAACGCACAAAAAGGAAACGATACTCCTTCCCCTGATTTCTTGCCATCATATCATATTTTAATCCTGCCAGTGAAAACATCATCTGTTTGATCAATGGGAAATTACTTTTTTTCGCATACGATTTGTTCGGTGCAGTGCGCAGACTGAGAAGAATTCCACCTTCTTTCAGTACGGACAATTCGTGGGCAAATTCCTTTTCCCCCAATGTGTCGATAATGTAATCAACGCCGGAAAGGCGCTCCCAATAATTCTCTTCTGTGTACACGATATATTGATCTGCACCTGCAGAAAGAACAGCTTCCCTTGCACGCCCGTTCCCGGATACGATGACATGCAGACCCAGTGCCTTCGCAATAGGTACTGCCATTTGACCAAAGCTTCCGGAGCCTCCGGGAATAAACAACGTTTCTCCGGGCTTTGCGTGCAATTCTTCTGTAATTGCCTGATAGGCGGTCAACCCTGTCAGTGGGATTGCAACCGCAACAGAAAAATCAAGTCCATCCGGCATATGTGCTACCGCATTTTCGGGGATTGCTACATATTCAGCAAAGGCCCCGAGGCTGCTGATCGGCACACGGGAATAGACCCTATCGCCCACTGCAAATCGGGTGACATCTTTGCCTGCCTTCTCCACAATGCCAGCACATTCGTTTCCCAGGGTCAGGGGCATCCTGTAATCCTGTATTAACCGAACGGCTCCGGTCAGATTGAGAATATCCACCGGATTGACCGCAGCAGCTTTGACACGAATCAGAACATCATGGTCTCCCATTTTTAGGAATTGGGACATTATTGACCTTAATACGAATATTTTTGGTGTACTGCGTAATTTGTGCCGCTTTCATTGTATTTGTCTCTCCTTGTCTGTTTTACACACCAATATAGCAAAAATTTTCTATTTGTCCATTTTTCTTGTAAATGAAACACTATAATGACTTCAATCATTTGCAGTCACACCTCAATCTTTACCACATATCCGGCATGAATTGCAATGCCAATACTGTTGTGATAGATATGTCCTTTCCCTTTGATTTATAAAAAGCATTTCAACCAGTTCACACAGTCCATTCATATTGTGTTATAATTTGTTATGTGATTTTGCTTCCCTTGTTTTTCCCTTATGAGGGTTCGTAAAGCCTTGTGGTACGATATAACACAAGGGAAAACATAAGGAGAAGGTCAACTACAGAAAAGTTAGTATTGCGTTGTGAAGCAAGAGTTGCTATGATGGGGGAAAATACTGCTACGCTTAGCAGTATGTATTCTGTGGATGATAATTTGATGACCGTATTGTACTTTGAGAATGGAACAGCAACGATTTATTCATTCACAGAAGAACCCAAAGTTATTACATTGTAATTCCACAGCTATTTGACGGGGGATAAAGGAATGGATTTTACGTAATTTCATTGGATAAGAGAGCCGGATTGGTACAGAATAAATAGGGATTCCATTGAGATTATCACAAAACCTCATACGGATTTGTGGCAGAGAACATATTATCATTTTCAAAATGATAATGCCCCACTACTGCAAATGGAAACCGAAGAAAAATACTTCAGTTTTGTTGTGAAAACAGAATTTGAGGACAGCCATTGCCGATTCGACCAGTGTGGAATTGTAATGTACCTGGATAGTGAAAATTGGTTAAAAGCTTCTATTGAATATGAAAATCAGAAGTATCAGCATTTAGGTAGTGTGGTTACAAATTATGGCTATTCTGATTGGGCAACAACTGTGATTGATGCATCTATAAAAACTATGTGGTATCGTTTTAGCCGAAGAGAAGACGATTACTGTATTGAATGTTCTGCGGATGGTGAGCAATTTAGTCAGATGCGCATTTGTCATATGCACAAAGGCGATGGGAAAATCCGATTTGGTATTTATGCCTGCTCACCAGAGGAATCATCATTCAGGGCTGTTTTCAGCAATAGAAGTCATAAGTCTGCTGACCTCTCTGGCATGAACCGGACATATGGATACGCATCGCATACAAGAATTGCCTGATATTTATATATGAATATGGTGAAAAGAAGAAAGTGACAAGTGAACTACTCTCGCTGTCCACAGGATGTAATCCGGTTACCATCAGAAATATTGTGAGTGCAATGAAAAAGGATGGAAAGAATAGTGAATGACTATCATGTAATACTTGAAAGTGGTAAATGATATTATTTTTCAAAAGAACTTGTACAATTCCAGTTCATAGAGTTCCTATTGTAGTAAAAAAATTCAAGGCTATCCACCCAAAACCGGTGGATAGCCTTTTCTAAACCTCATTACCAGAAATTTATATTTATTGTTATTTCAGCTTCCAGATATCTTTGTTGTACTCAGCGATTGTTCTGTCGGATGAGAAGAAGCCGGCCTTTGCAATATTCACAAGCATCATCTTCTTCCACTTCTGGCTGTCTTCGTAGTCTGCAAACATCTTATCCTTGGTTGCGATGTAATCCTCAAGATCAAGCAGTGTCATGAACCAGTCTTTATTCAGAAGTTCCTTGTAAAGACGTTCCAGATTTTCCTTGTGACCAGCCTTAAGAGCCTGCTTGCTGACGATAAAGTCAACGGCTTCCTTGATCACGGGACTCTTCTTATAGTAATCCTTGGATACATAGTCTGCCTTTTCATAGTGCTTAATAACAGTATCGGAATCCTTACCAAAGATATAAATATTATCATCGCCAACCAGCTCACGAATCTCTACGTTGGCACCATCTGAGGTTCCCAGAGTAACAGCGCCGTTTAACATGAATTTCATATTGCCGGTTCCTGATGCTTCCTTGGAAGCTAAGGAAATCTGCTCAGAAATATCGCAGGCAGGAATCAGCTTCTCCGCATAACTTACATTGTAGTTTTCTACCATCAGCACGGTCATATAGGGACTTACCTCAGGATCGTTATTGATGATCTCCTGCAATACCAGGATCAGATGAATGATATCCTGAGCGATCACATAAGCGGGTGCAGCCTTTGCGCCGAAGATAAAAGTAAGAGGTCTTACCGGCTTCTTGCCGCTCTTGATCTCCAGATATTTATGGATGATATATAAAGCATTCATCTGCTGGCGCTTATACTCATGCAGTCTCTTTACCTGAATATCAAAGATGGAATCGGGATTCAAGGTCACGCCTTCTGCTTCCTTTACATAAGCAGCCAGATCCTTTTTGCGATTCATCTTAATTTCTGCAAGGCGGTCAAGCACGTCCTGATTATCCTTATAATCAAGGAGTTTCTCCATTTTGTCGGCATCTTTTTTGAAGCCGTCACCGATGGTCTCTGCAAGAAATCCTGCAAGTTCTCTGTTACAGGAGAGAAGCCATCTTCTGAAGGTGATTCCGTTAGTCTTATTATTGAATTTCTCAGGATAAAGCTTATAGAAAGCGTTTAACTCTGTTTCCTTCAGGATTTCCGTATGGATTGCTGCAACACCGTTTACAGAGAATCCATAGTGGATATCGATATGTGCCATGTGTACACGGTCATCCTCGTCGATGATCTGTACCTTGGGATCGTCATACTTAGCTGCCACTCTCTTATCCAGTTCTTTGATATAAGGTACCAGCTGGGGAACAACCTTCTCCAGATATTTCAGCGGCCATTTTTCCAGTGCTTCTGCCAGGATGGTATGGTTGGTATAAGCACAGGTCTTGCTCACCACATCAATTGCTTCATCAATAGTAAATGCTTTTTCTTCCACCAGAATACGGATCAGTTCAGGAATGATCATGGTAGGGTGGGTGTCGTTGATCTGGATTACCGCATGCTCATACATCTTGCGAAGGTCATATTTTTTCTCCTTCATCTCGCTTAAGATCAGCTGTGCCGCATTGCATACCATAAAGTACTGCTGATAAATACGAAGGAGATTACCTGCCTCGTCAGAATCATCGGGATAAAGGAATAAGGTCAGGTTCTTTTCAATCTCTTCCTTATCAAAGTTGATTCCTTCCGTTACAAGGCTCTCATCCAGAGATTCAATATCAAACAGTCTCAGCTTATTCACACCGCTGTCATATCCGGCAACATCAATATCATAAAGGCGTGATGTCACTTTCTTCTTTCCGAAGTAGACATCATAGGTAATATCTGTTTTGGTCAGCCATGAATTTTCTTCAATCCATTCATTCTTTTCTGCAGTCTGCAGCTTATCCTTAAACACCTGCTTGAACAGACCAAAATGATAGTTAAGACCGATTCCTTCTCCGGGAAATCCGAGCGTTGCGATGGAATCAAGGAAACATGCTGCCAGTCTTCCCAGTCCACCGTTGCCAAGGGAAGGTTCCGGCTCGATCTCTTCGATTACGGAAAGCTTCTTTCCGTTTTTCTCAAGAATCTCACTCATCTTGTCATAAACGCCGAGATTGATCAGATTGTTGCTGAGGAGCTTACCAATTAAAAATTCTGCGGAAATATAGTAAATTTTCTTCTCTCCTTCGTTGCTGTCTGATACAGCCATCAGTCTCTTGGTAAGTACCAGGACTGCATAATAAGTTTCCTGATCAGTCAAAGCGGCAAGTTCCTTGCCGAACATCTCTTTGGCAACTTCCTTTAACTGCTCTTCCAGATTGAGAACCAGAATGTCTTTTTGTAAGTTTGTTTGTGCTGACATAACACCCTCCTGTTTTGTTTTAAAAATGTATCAGTTAATTTGCTTCTTTATTTACTTTTTTCCTGTCGACATGGTCAGTATAGCACAGGAAAACGTTTTCCGCAAGTATCTTTTCAAAAATTTTTCTCGCGCCATTCGCAAAGCCGCACCTTCGGTGCTTTCCTTTGCGTCACAGTTCACTCGCGCCATTCGCAAAGCCGCACCTTCGGTGCTTTCCTTTGCGTCACAGTTCACTCGCGCCATTCGCAAAGCCGCACCTTCGGTGCTTTCCCGCTGCTTCGCAGCTAACTTTGCTCATG
>JAGAQU010000097.1 GCA_017622575.1 Lachnospiraceae bacterium | reverse complement strand
TGTCTGCAACGACATTTCTACAGCGCGAATACTACGCTGTAGAGACATGCAAAAATGAGGAATTTCCCTCTGCAATTTTAGGGAATGGCTCTTGCATTTTTAGGTATTTAAGGCTTGCAAAAAACACACATATCCGCAAACAAAATCCTTGGCAATTCGCCACCTTTTCACACAATCATTAAATTTTCATATCGAAAGGAGTTTTTAACTATGCAACAAATCAAAACTACTAGGCTAAGTGGCGACTTTGCATCCGCCACCGGTAACATCGAGTACGGTTTTACCAATGATTACATGTTCCGCGCTGTATTGCAGAAAAACAAAAAGGTCTTGAAAAGCCTGATCTGTGCTCTTCTCCACTTAAAATCCGAGGAGGTGATTTCCGTTGAAATCACCAATCCCATTGTCCTGGGCGAAACAATCGCAGATAAAGATTTCATGTTAGACATTCATGTTTCACTCAACAACAACACAAACATCAACCTCGAAATGCAGGTTCAGAATCTCGGAAACTGGACAGAACGCTCTCTTTCTTACCTTTGCCGAAGCTTCGACAATCTCAACTCCGGAGATGACTACAAAGATGCCACTCCCGCCATACATATCGGCTTTCTCGATTTCACCCTCTTCCCCGAAGTTCCTGAATTCTATGCCACCTACCGAATGATGAATGTAAAAAATCATCACTTGTATAGTAGTAAATTTACTCTCAGTGTGGTAGACTTAACAAAAATAGACTTAGCAACAGCCGAAGACAAAACCTGGGGTATCGACCACTGGGCACGTCTTTTCAAAGCCACCACATGGGAGGAAATCAAAATGATTGCAAAGAATAGTGAAACCTTGCAGGAAGCTTCCGAAACTTTATACAGCATGCACTGCGAAGAAACCATCCGTGGTATGGCGCGTGCACGTCAGGATTATAATCGTCTGCACAATTACCTTGATCACAAAATTGCAACGCTGGAAGCGGATAATGAAAAACTTACCTCTGATAATGAGAAACTTACCTCTGATGTTGAGAAGCTTTCCTCTGATAATGAGAAGCTTTCTTCTGATATTGAAAAACTCTCCTCCGCGCTTGCGGAAAAAGATGCCGAAATCGCAGCACTGCGAGCGCAGGCAGAACAGCAGCCAAAGAGATAACATGGAGCCACCGGAGAATTACGTTCTCCGGTGGTTGCATATTCTTCTAGCTATCCAATATATCCCATACCCGGCACAGATACCGAGCATATTGTGGAAGATGTCATCCCACTCAAACAGACCACGCTGCAGAACAAGCTGCAGCACTTCAATCGTTCCCGTGCAGAAAAGGCCAAAGAAAAACGTGTGCTTAAACCGGGCTTTCCAAGCTGCGAGCGGGAATAAGAAACCGGCAGGGATAAGGACGAGCATGTTTATAAAAATCTGCACTGCTAAAAACTCACTCTGCTGCTCCTTCGCCGCACGATAACTCCAAAACAATTCCATATTATAATCATAATACCCATAATCCGGACGCGACAACACGGTGGTTGAAAGTACAACAAACAAGAATGCATACAACACCAGCGCCGCAAACACACGCCACATCGGATATCTTTTCCGGACATGCAAAAACAGGAGCACAGCAAGAAATAATGCTCCGAAAATAAGCGCATATTCCATCCCTTTGAAAGAGATCCCTTGTATATACAATTTCACGTACGTCATCTCATTCCCTTTCAATTCTCATAACGTCTGCTTCGGACTGATTCTTCTCCCTGTCCATCCCATCATTCCGGCCCAGTCAAGCATTTCTTCTCTTTCCTTCATAGCTTCATCATCATAAAAATCTGCTTCGTATATGGCTCTCAGCATCCTACAAAAGCCATCAATTCCACCAACATCATCCACAAGTTCTATACCATCCTTATCGACACAAATCGGACGCCGTTTCACAAGAATTTCTTCCAAACTGTCAACAAGTAAACCCGCCTCATCTCCATTTGCTCCAATCCATGTACCTGTATCACTTTTTTCATATATATCCTCACAGGTAATCAACACTTCCCAACCATCGCCATAATCATAGCTATAGATTAATTGTTCCGTAATCGGCAGTACCGGAACATTGTAACTCTCCAAAAATTCCCGCTCCTGCTTAAAGCTTCCAAAACGTTTGCTATGGTATTCCTCTATAGCATCACGCGTTTCGAACTTTGATAATTCTTGTTTTAAATGCTTCTTTATGTTTGCGATATTCACCGAACCGCTTTTTTTCAAAGACAGAACATCTGACAGCCTTAATCTTTCAATTAATTCATAACACTCTACATCTGCAAATGCATGTATTACCTGATCTACGGTTGCCTCTTTTAATTTTACATTATATGGTTCCGGTTGTTTCTTTGCTCTAAAATCATATTCTTGCACAGTTATCTCATCCCATCTTGCAAACATTCTTTCCACTTCCATCTGATTTATGAGATAATGCTCCCCATAACCTTTATATCGATAAGGTCCTGTGTATTTTTTTCTCATCCATGACTTTATACTTTCACCTTCCTTATAATCATCATCCCAATAGATATCCTCATAATTTTCTGTAGGAAAGCGAAAATAAACTCCCACCATTTCAGACCATGTCAAAAACTTGTTTTCCGTCAATTTCTTAAACACATTTTCCGGCAAACTGAAATTGTGCAGATGTCCGTTCTGCCATCCAAACATCCTTAAAATCGCATAATTTAAAGCATGTAATGTGATATCTGACGGAACCAGAATATCTCTTGATATGGACCTTTTTACATCGCCATATTTTTTTAGAATCTGCATTTCCTCTTCATCTACATATTTCATATCCAATTCAAGATGCAATTTCAATACCTTATCTTTATTTTCATCTTTACTAAATTCTACCACTTCTTTCTCCTGCATATCTGTCCTCCGTTCCGAAACCGTATTTTTTCCCTTTGTCGTCAGCACCTGCATAGCCGCTGCTTGTTTCATTCTATTTCTGTATTTATCGGAACGTATTGCTTCTTTTGACAGTTCATCTCCACCATACAGCCCTCTCTCATAAGGCATATATGCCTGAACATTTTTTACCGACATATACAACGCATCGGCAATCGCTTCTGTTGACATTCCACGTTTTATTAAGTCACCGATTTTCAAACTGGTATCACTTTCCCATAATCCTTCCGTTATCAAAATCTTACGTACCTTAACCGTCGAAACACCTGTTGCTTTCGCCGTTTCTAAAACAGAATTATTATTTGTATATGAAGCAATCACAGCTCTAACCTGTGCTCCTGTAATGTTTCCCATACACATACCTCCGATAGCATTACTATATATGTAATCTTGTTTCGTGTCAACCTAACCTTTAAGCTGGCGTTAGACGATTGTGTTTGTATTGACAATGATTCCCGCTTCTTCTATACTCTACTCATAATCTAATCCGCGGATGTTCACATATCTGTTTATTGTACAATTAAAATACCAAAAGTTGCAGAGGGCAGTCCTCAAAGTTGCATGAGGAATTTCCCTATTCTTGCAGATGCGTTTGGTATTTCTCTAAGGCCACATTTCCGGATGTGGATTTAGAGAAATATCAAAAC
>JAGAQU010000096.1 GCA_017622575.1 Lachnospiraceae bacterium | reverse complement strand
GATAAAAACGGAAATATAGAACAATCATTGCTGGAACCACTCATGCCGTGGTCAAAGAGTTTGCCGGCTGATTGCTACAGCAAGCGTCGCAATTAAAGCGGCGCTTAAAATATAGGCAGGTGTCGGGTTTGACGCTTACTTAAAAAATGTCGAGTTTTACAGCAAAAATGATAAAAGAGGCAAGGATTAATGCTAATCTGTCACAGGAAGAAGCAGCAAAAGCGTTAGGTATTACAGACCGAACTCTAAGGTCATTTGAAAACAATCAACATCCGGTTTCGGTTGATGATTTATTGAATATGGCTAAGCTTTATAAAACGGACGTAAGGGAGTTCATCCTAGAAAACTATGTTGAGGAAAAAGAAGAGCAGATTCTATGTAATCGGTATGGTTCTTTCCTAAAATTATTTGATCAGCTATCGGATAGAGACAAGGAAGATGTAGTTTGGGTAATCAAGCAAAGAATCAATGGCACAATATAAATATATGCTAATAGCATATACCAAAATGTGATAGAATAAGCATATGCATTACGCATATGCTTATTTGTTATATACGAGATTATATGCTGAGTGTATGCTTATATCAAGCAAGTGATATGGAGGTGTCTTTCGATGTATAGAACAGAGGAAAGCAGCAAAATAGGTGAATATATTGGAAAGCTGATTGCCAGAAAGTATGGTGCGGATCGTCAGTTTGCAATTGAGTATATAAAGTTAAGAGATGGGATAGATGAGGAGCCAGCCTCAGACGAAATTCAACGTGTAGCAAACAAAATATGTCAGATGAAAAAGATCGGAAAGGGAATACAGATTAATGATTTGCCAATTCTCTCAGAGTTATTGGAAGTTTCTGTTGATAGTATTCTCAGCGCCGGAAAGGTAGCTAAGCCTGCACCTACAAGAACGACAAATTATTCTGTAGCTTTTTCTAAAGATAAAAAGGTTTGGAAGGAATATATAGAGAGGCCTGATAAACTTATTCTAAATGAGGATGAATACGGGAAGACAGTTATTGATTATGCGGTTGAGTTTGGGAATTATGGATTCCTAAAATATTTGATAGATAACGATTATATTTATTTGATTGATGAGGATCAGCAAAAATATTGGGGAACATTTGGCTCAGGTACAACCATAGAGAGAAGACCGCCTTTTGAGTATGATTTGAAAAGGAAAGGGGGAACATATAATGAGAATAGGGTTTTATACTGAAATGATGTTTCCAAAGAAAGGTGTACGTTTTATCGCAGTTAATAACGGAGTTGACAGTGCCAATCCGACAGATAATGATTTTACACCATGCGTAAATTGAGAATGGCTGACCCTGAATATCGGGCGAAGATGGAAGAGAAAGAACGCTTGGCTTTGGAAAGGGGAAAGAAACGTCAGGAGCGTGCTACAAGGAAGAAAAAGGTTGCTTTGGCAGAATTAAAGGAGCAGGCAGAAAAAGGCAATCAGGAAGCCGTCAGAGAGCTTGAGGAGCGTAGGGCTATTGCTAGGGAGCGTTCTAGGAAATCAGCAGAAAGGCGTAAGCAGAGAGCAGAAAATGACCCTGAATATGCAAAATATCTTGAAGAGAGAAATGCAGAATATAACAGACGTCATACCGCAAGGAGAAAGGAGCAGTTAGAAGCTTTGAAGGCAAAAGCAGAAGCCGGAGATCAAGAAGCACAGAGCCAGCTTGCAGAGCGTAAACAGTATCAGGTAAGAGCTACAGTAAAGAGTTACCGGAAAATGCGTGACGATGCATTAAGCGGAGATCCTATTGCAAAAGTAAGATATGAAAAAACACTGGCTATGAGACGTGAAGCGTATCACGCAAAGAAAAGTGAACAGACAGCCTAAGAGTAAGCATAATATCACAATATAATAGTTGCAGAATTGATGAGAATAAGCGGGAGCGATGCAATTATTGTAATGGACAATGAAGTATGGTATTGTATAGATGGTTTACCAAATCGTTGTTTGGCGATTTGGTAAATCCCAATAAGTTAATTTTATAGGGAACAGAGAATTTGAATTTTGCGGAGGGAATTATGACTTTTGATTTTAGGAAAGTTTAATTTAAATGAGTAGAAAAGGGAGAAGAGAATATGAGTGTACTTGTGTTAAATACATTATCTGAGGATAATGATGAAGTTTTGGAATTGCAAAATCAGATATGCGCACAGGCTGAGGGCAGTGAGGTGGTTTGTACAAAGGGAATGACAATATCGCATTGCATTGGTTGTAATTATTGTTGGTTGAAGACACCGGGAATCTGTACAATTAAGGATGACTATGAGATTATTCTTAAAAAAATTTTACAACATGAGAAGATTGTTTTCATTACAGATATAAAATTTGGATTTGTATCTTATCAGACGAAAAATTTGTTGGATAGAATTTTGCCGATTGCAACAATGTATTTACAGTTTGTAGATGGTCAGATGCGACATGTACCGCGTTATGATATTCGTCCGCAGATGGGAATTGTTTATACGGGGAATGCAGAACATACATATCTTGAAAAATGGATGGAGAGAACGACACTTAATTTTGAAAGTACCTCTCTTGGTGTATATCCGTTAGAAGAAGGAAGGGGGATTCTTTCATGCATTTAGTAATAATTAACGCAAGTCCTCGTGTGGAGGCTAAGAGCAATACAGCGCGAATTATCCGCACTTTTGTCCGTGGATTCGAGGAGAGCGGAAATACAACAGAAGTTTGGCATTTGTCGGATAAAAAGCAGTGGACAGGTGCTAAAGAAGCATATGAGAAAAATAGCAATATTTTATTTGCGCTTCCTTTGTATGTAGAAAGTGTGCCGGGAATTATGTTGGAATTTTTAGAAACTTTGCAACCGAAAAAGGAGGACGGCACGAAAATGTCTTTTATACTACAGGGAGGCTTTGCTGAAGCCAGCCAGCTTCGGTGCGGAGAGGCATATTTAGAAATATTACCGTCATATTTTAACTGTGAATATAATGGAACGCTGATTAAAGGGGATAATTTTGGCCCTTCTTGGATGCCGGAGGACATGGCAGAGAAGCTGGTAGCACATTATGAAAAGATGGGAAGATCTTTTGCACAGAAAGAAACTTTTGACAAGGAAGAAGTAAATGAATTTGCTGCCCCGGAGTATTTTTCGGAAAAAGAGATTCGACAACATAAGCGTATTGGTAAGTGGATGCAGAAAGCATTATTTCACTATATTGCGAAGAGGAATGGTTGCAAGAAGCCGCTGGATGATAAGCCTTATCAAGTAAAATAGATTGATAAGAGAGAGTGACCAGTGTTTGAAAGAAAAAAGAACGTTAGCTGATTTAGTGATTTTCGACTAGAAAAGTGCTAATAAATTTGCAATGCCAACCTACTTGAAACTTTCAGGTTGTCGGATTGTAAAGGCAGAGCCTTACGCAAGGTGCAGGAGAAAGACTCCGCTCGGGTTAAGGGCGAAGCGCCTTAGCAGGTCAAGGGTGCAACCATTGCCCAGTTAGTGGCGTTTCGCCACTAAGTACTGGGTATTACTTGTAGCAGAGCTTCACAAGATTAAGCAACTTCGTTGCAATTCCCTTCGGGAAAATAATTAAATATTGTTACTATTAACAGACTGAGTAGAGAAATTTACTTGGTCTTTTTTTGTAGAAAAAGAAAGGATAGATATGAATGAAAGCAACAAGACACAATGGAAGATCAGGTAAGCATGGAACTTACGATGCTAAGCATAATGACCGCAGATTTGATGTGGAGAATAGTGAGCATATTGACGCAGAGAGGACGAAATTCAATGTCTATTGGGACTGCTATCAGGGATACAGTCTGCCGAATGATGAAAACGAAAGAGCAAGATTTACTTTCACAGAAGTTGAGAAAGCGTATTATGTTGAGAAATATTCAGATCATGTGGACGGACAGAATGAAAGAAATCGAAAGGCAAGGCACTATGATCGTGTAAAAACGATTGATGGTATTCTTGAAAATAATAAAACGTGTCCGGAAGAAACTTTATTACAGCTTGGAAACATTGATGGAACAGTTTCAGCCGATGTGCTTGCTCAGATTAGCGCAGAATACTTTGAGGAATTTAATAAGAGATATGGTTCTCATGTACATATTTTGGACTGGGCTTTACACCTTGATGAAGCTACTCCGCATATCCATGAAAGGCACGTTTTTGACGCATTGAACCAGTATGGAGAATTATGTCCCCAACAGGATAAGGCATTGGAAGAATTAGGGTTTGAACTTCCGAAGCCGAATGAGAAAAAGGGAAAGTACAACAATCGGAAGATGGTTTTTGATGATGAGTGCAGAAAGCTGTTCATTAGCATATGTCAGAAGCATGGATTGAATATTGATGTTGAACCGGTCTATGGTGGTGCAAGTTATCTGGAGAAGCAGGATTTTATTATCATGAACCAGCAGAAACGTATTGACGAGAAGCAAGCCATCTTAGAAGGACTTGTGATGAAGATAGAGGACGTAAACGCAGTTGTTGAGGAAGCGGTTGACCTTGCCTATGAAAAGGCTTGTGAGGTGGTCACAGAGCGTGTGAAAGAGGAAACTGTGAAGCATGATGTTGATGTAGTAAAAGATTATGGAGAATTGTTACAGAAACAGCCGAAGGAAAAACTCAGCGACAGTTCTAAGTCGGTAGCTTCCAAAGTCGTAAATGCGATTGTTTCCCGACTGGAGAAAGCGTCTCAGGTTCTTCTTGGCAATATTATCTCTGCATTAAATGAGCCAAAAAATAAGGCTAAGGCAAAAGAACAGATTAAGGAGCAGGCAAAGGTTTCTATTCAGGAGAAGTTGAAAGAAATGCAGAAGCAAGTCAGGGAAGCTGAGAAGAACAGAGATGTACCTATGAGAAAAAAGAATATGGAACTTTAAGGAGCATTTGTTATCCATGACTGGAGAGACAGATGCTTTTTTATTGTCCGGAAAGGATAGTATGGGAGTATTTGACGAAGTAAAGGAACGGGTAACTGCAAGAGAAGTTATGGAGCGATCTGGTATTGTTTTCAATCGGAGCAATATGTGCAAGTGTCCGTTTCATCAGGATAAGACAGCTAGCATGAAAGTAAAGCCGGCAGATAAAAAATATTTCTGCTTTGGTTGTGGGGAAAAAGGAGATGCAATTGATTTTGTTGCAAAGTATTATAATCTTTCTCCCAAAGATGCAGCGATACAGATTGCTGATGAATTTGGAATAGCTTATGACAGTTCGGTGCGGTCTCCACCAAAGCCGGTCAGGAGAGAAAAATCTCCAATGCAGATACTGGAAGAAGCTAAAACAAAGATATATCGTGTGTTATCTGATTATTTTCATTTGTTAAAAGAATGGGAGAGAGACTTCAAACCGAAAAGCATGGATGAAATTGATGCAAGGTATGAGGAAGCGGTGCAGAATCTGCCTAAGGTGGAATATCAGCTTGATACTTTGCTATGGGGATTAGAGGAAGAAAAAGAAATGCTGGTAAAAGATTTGGGAAAGGGGGTGGCAGATATTGAACGAAAAGTTAGTGAGTATCGCAGAAATCAGAGAACAATTAATCACAACAGACAAAGGAGCTGTGAAGCAGTGCATTAGGAATGTGGTTACAGTATTGCAGAATGATCCGAAGTTCAAGGGTGTAATTCGTTACAACATGATGACGGATCGGAACGACATTGTAACAGATTTAGGGTGGTATCGGGAAAGTCCTGTGCTGACTGATTCTGACATAGACCATATCATGCTGTATCTTGAAGAGAATTACAGCCTGACAACGGAGAAAAAGATAAAATCGGCAATCAATGTGGTCGCTATGGAAAACAAGTATCACCCGATTCAGCAAAAACTCAATTCCTTAGTGTGGGACAAAAAAGAGCGTATCAAAGATGTGCTGTATCACTTTCTTGGAGCGGATAGGAATGTCTATACCTATGAAGCAATGAAAGTTCTTCTGTTGGGGGCAATTTCAAGAGTGTTTCGCCCAGGGACGAAGTTTGAGTATATGCTGATACTGGTGGGGGGTCAGGGAGCCGGAAAGTCCACATTTTTCAGGTTCCTTGCCATGAATGATTCATGGTTTACTGATGATCTAAAAAAACTTGATGATGAAAATGTGTTCCGAAAAATGCAAGGACATCTGATCATAGAACTGTCGGAAATGATAGCGACTGCCAGTGCCAGGAGCATTGAGGATATTAAGTCTTTTATCAGCCGGCAGAGTGATATTTATAAAGTACCTTATGAGACACAGCCAAAGGACAGACCGAGACAGTGCGTGTTTGGCGGTACTTCCAACGCTATGGATACGCTTCCGCTTGATCGTACCGGTAACAGACGATTTATGCCGGTCATGGTCTATCCTGAGAGAGCAGAGTGCCATATTCTTGATAATGAAGCAAGTTCAAGGGAATATATCGAGCAGGTGTGGGCGGAAGCTATGGAGATATTCAGATCAGGAGAGTTCAGGCTGATGCTTGGCAAGGAATCAGCTGAATACCTGAAAGATTATCAGAAGCAGTTTATGCCGGAAGATGCTGATGCCGGAATGATACTTGCCTTTCTTGATGATTTCAGAGGAGACAGGGTTTGTTCTAAACTGTTGTGGAAAGAAGCCCTTCACAGAGATTACGAACCTAAGAGGATTGAACTAAAGCAGATTTGTGATATTATGAACAATTCTGTGACCGACTGGGTTATGAGTGATGGAGCAATGCATTTCGGAGATTATGGCAAGCAACGAGGTTGGGTGCGTGTTGGCTCGTCTCAGGAAATCCCCGACAAAGCGGATAGCGATGGTTTTATGGAAATACCGAAACAGTTGGAATTGGAGATACCATTTTAGTAACAAAATTGATGAAGTTACCTTG
>JAGAQU010000095.1 GCA_017622575.1 Lachnospiraceae bacterium | reverse complement strand
TACAAAATATGTTTATAAAAAGTAGTTGCAAATATGTAATGAATATGATATGATTAATATGCAGTTTTGAAGGAGCAATCTTTCAATAACATTGTTTCTTTAGTTGATAAAGAGATTGGCCTGGTGGCTCAGCTGGTTAGAGCGCCGCCCTGTCACGGCGGAGGTCGTGGGTTCGAACCCCATCCGGGTCGTTATAGTAAAATTGCATATTAATTTTACTAATGGGATCTTAGCTCAGCTGGGAGAGCATCTGCCTTACAAGCAGAGGGTCATAGGTTCGAGCCCTATAGGTCCCACTAATCAATTTTATATTGATTATGCCGGCGTGGCGGAACTGGCAGACGCACAGGACTTAAAATCCTGCGGGACTAACCTCCCGTACCGGTTCGATTCCGGTCGCCGGCATTAAGTTTAAAGTATGGGAAACATTGAATATATCAGCGTTTCCTATATTTTTGTGGTAAAATTGAATATTTCCTGCAAGTCTACTGTAATGTATGCATGTCTACATATTAACAGGAGGAATCTCTATTATGAAAAAGAAAATACTTAGAAAAAATCTGTTACTTGGCGCCGTTCTTATGTTTACCGTCACATCATTGTGGGGATGCGGCAACAATGATACAAGTGATGAAGAAACATCTTCTATGGAGCAGATCGTCTCAGAGGAAGGAATCGACGAAGAAGATGGAGTCCTAAATGATTTGACTGAGGAAGAAACAGAATCTACATCTGATGAAGAAGTAATTTCAGAAGACGCTGTCAATCAGGATGAACTGACCACTGCTTTGATCCGGCATAAATACAGTGGTGTACTCTCCCAGATGACCTGTGCACTCCAACTGCCTGAGGGCGATATGATTGAAGCTCCTTATGACTCAAATGCAGAAATGATGGATAATACCTATGCCATTACAGATATTGATGGAGATGGTTATGAAGAGCTGATCATCAACTATTCTACCGCCAGCATGGCAGGTATGTTTGCGGCTATATATGGATACAATCCGGAAACCGACACCCTGACACAGGAATTTGTAAGCTTTCCTTCCGTGACTTTTTATGATAACGGCATCATTAAAGCAGATTCATCCCATAATCACAGTTACGGTGAATTATGGCCATCTGGGTTGTATCAATATGATGCAGATACAGATTCTTACAAGCAGATCGGTTATGCTGACTCCTGGAGCAAAGAATTAGCCGCAACTTATTATGACTATTCATCAGAACAGGAACTTCCTTTTCCGGATGATTTGGATACAGATAAGGATGGCATCCTCTATAATATTCAGGAAGGGAGTCCTGAAAACTATACCTGGAATTATGAGGACTACCATTATAACGAAGCAGATTATCAGAAATGGTATAATTCTTATTTAATCAATGCCAAAGAAATAACACCGGAGTTTCAGCCGATCGACAGCGAAAGCTTTACCGCTTATACCCAGAATTATCTTGCCATGATTGAGAAGAATAAAGAAGCTGCCGATCCTTCCACGGGAACGGATATCGGGCTGATGTTCGTAGCGGGCGACAGCTCTTTGCAGGATATCTCCGAGATGCTCGTCGATCATTACGGCATTACCATGGAGCAGCCTTACGAGGATTTTGAGGATGAATGGATCGGGAAATATGAGGGACAGGAAGTTTTCGACTTCATGAACCTGAACGCCGGATGCATCGGATATAAAGATATGCAGGTGGGGGATATTACCATTTTTGATCTTTATCCCGGTATGCCCGAGGAAGAGGCACTCCGGAAAATAGAGTCCTATGGTTTCTATTTCCTGGATGGCAGTGAAGAAAGCGGTTATGCCTATATTACCGGTGATGGACTGGGAAACCGTGCCATCTGGTATTGCGCTGAGGATGGCAAAGTAACAAATATCAGTGTCAATCCTTATTGTGCCTACGCCGGTTAACATACACAAACAATTCTCTTACATTGTAAAAGGGTCTGCCATTCCAAAAAGAACGACAGACCCTAATCATTTTCATTTACATCATTTTCTTTTATTTGTGTGCGCATATCTTGTAATACTCTTCCAGGAGCATTTTGATTTTTAACATAATGCAGTCCTCCTTATCCCTTCCTTTTTTTACTTTGTAAAGACGTCTTTCATTTGATGATTTTAATATAGCAGACTTTTTGCTATATTTGAAATACATATTGTGAATATGCTATAATACCTATTAGGTATTATGAATGAGCGGTAAGGGGAAAAGATATATAACGCTGTAAATAAGGAGGCACCTATGGAACTGAGGCATATTCGCTATTTTTTAGCGGTAGCGGAAGAAATGAATTTTACAAGAGCAGCAGAAAAGCTGTGTATTGCGCAACCGCCCTTAAGCCGACAGATACAGGATCTTGAGAATGAACTGGGGACTAAATTGTTTAACAGGTCTCCTCATCATATGGAACTGACGGAAGCCGGTGAGATATTCAGACAGTACGGGAGCAGAATACTGGAATTGTCAGAAAAGTCAGTGGAAGATATCAGGGAGATGGATAATGGTCTTCAGGGAACCATCTATTTTTCCAATGTGGAAGGTCATGCTCCCAATCTTTTGGCAAAGTGGATAGCAGAGTTTCAGAAAGAATATCCTAATGTGAAATACAATTTATGGAATGGAAATACCGATGACATTGTTTCCAGGATCAAGAAAGGTTTATGCGATCTTGCCATTATCATGACGCCTTTTGATCCGGAGGGGATAGATACCCTTCCGGTGTATGAAGAGCCATGGGTGGCAATCATGCCCACCGATCATCCACTTGCCCGGGAAGAGGGCGACAGCATTGAATTAAAGAAACTGGCTCCTTATGATCTCGTGATTCCCTCCAGACATTCCAGACTTCATGAAATAGAAGACTGGTTTGCAATCTCAGGTACAAAACCTAAGGTGCGATGCTATATTGCTCATACCTTAAGTGCTTATGAACTCATCAGACAGGGGGTTGGAATTGCTATTTATCCGGCTTCTGCCAGTGATATCATTGCAAAAGACAGCCTGTGTATCAAGGCAATCTGTAATCCACAGGTAATGGCCAAATATGTTCTTGCCTGGAATCAGGAAAGACCGATGTCCAAGGCAACTGAAAAGTTCCTGGAATTTGTGAAAAAGAAAAAGGGGCGTTAAGCCCCTTCCCTTCGTAAATCCGACAATATCATGGTGTAGCTTTTACACAGAAAGAAATATTCTTTGATGATATGCTTTCTATTGTAATTGCGTTCCGGTCCAATAGTTTTACCACCTGACTCCGGGACAATTCAAGTACTTCCGCAATCTGTTTTTCGGGGCGGATTTTTAATCCATATGGATTTTGAATATGGATCAATGTCTGCTCATGGCAGGCAATTTTATCTGCCGGGCCGGAAGATGATTCCTGTAGTTTGATATACCGGTAAGTGATATCATCCATATCAACATCTGCTTTGTTTTTCCGGAAAAAATCAAAATTCATGCCGTATTTTTCTGCTGTCTCTTCATCATTACTTAAAAAGTGCTGATATTCATCTTTTGGGATTATTGCAGCCTTCTGACGTTCATAGACAGTGAGGTTTAAGGTATGTTTACATTTCTCACACTGGTAGATCAGCCAGACATCCAGTCTGTTTCCGTTGGCATTGACGCGAAATCTTTTCGTGTTTCTGTAATTTGTTTTCACACCGCAGCCGGGGCAGTTTCTGATAACGGAAAAGGATTCCTGTGGTACAACTTCATATTCTATTTTCTTTATATAGCTCATGGCATCTCCTTATACTTGCATTTCGATGCGCAGGCTATCACGGGTTTTATTTTTATTTGCAATAGCCGCGCTATGCAAAGTAAACGGGTGTGGTCATAAAACAGTTACCTCCTTTTGTATTTATATTATCTTATCATTGCCGGGGGAAACTTCCTACCTCATAAACAGTTATAAAAAAAGATGAGGAAATTCCGGATTTGTAAAGGTAGTTTCGACTATGATTATGTGGTACAATGTAACCATAATTAGTAATATGAGGGTGGAACAAATGAAAATAAAGACAGTTGAGATGCGTTATGAGGATGTACTTACGCTGCCTGCAGCCGTGCACGAGAAACCCATAAGACAAAGTATATTTTTCAGGACACTGCTAAAGGTATTGTCCTGCATTGATTTAATGAGGGTTGGATTTACCTGCAGTAAGATTGGAATGGAAAAGCTTTCGGCTGATGAACCTTGCCTTGTTTTAATGAATCATTCCAGCTTTATTGATCTGGAAATTGCATCTTCCGTGCTTTTCCCACGTTCCTTTCATATTGTCTGTACACAGGATGGCTTTGTGGGCAAAAAATGGTTGATGAGAAATCTTGGCTGTATTCCCACCAAAAAATTCATCACGGATGTAGCATTGGTGCGTGATATGGTTTATACCGTAAAGGAGCTGAAAAGCTCTATTCTGATGTATCCGGAGGCAAGCTACAGCTTTGACGGCACGGCAACGCCGCTGCCGGAAAGTCTCGGCAAGTGTCTGAAGCTTCTTAAGGTTCCGGTGGTGATGATCCGCACCCGCGGTGCTTATTTGAGAGACCCGCTTTATAATGGTCTGCAGATCAGAAACGTAACAGTATCGGCGGAAATGGAATATTTACTGTCACCGGAGGAGATTGGCGAAAAGTCTGTGGAGGAATTGAACCAAATCCTGCAAAGCCAATTTTCTTTTGACCATTTTAAATGGCAACAGGAAAACCGGGTTTGCATTGATGAGCCTTTTCGCGCTGACGGACTTAACAGAGTGTTATATAAATGTCCCAATTGTGGCGGAGAAGGCAAAATGCTGGGAAAAGGCGTAAAGATTGCCTGCGGTCTCTGCAAAAAGGAATATGAATTGACGGAGTACGGATTTTTAAAGGCAGAGGAAGGAACAACGGAATTTTCTCACATACCGGACTGGTACAAGTGGGAAAGGGAATGCGTGAAAAAGGAGTTGACTGATGGTACCTACCGGATGGAATTGCCGGTTGCCATATATATGCTTGTCAATACAAAGTGTGCTTACAGGGTGGGAACGGGAATTCTTTCCCATACAAAGGATGGGTTTCATCTGACCGGTTGTGACGGAAAACTGGATTACCGGCAGGACCCCCTTTCCTCCTACAGCCTGTATTCGGATTTCTTTTGGTATGAGATCGGCGATGTGATCTGTATCGGAAATGACAAAGTGCAGTATTACTGTTTCCCACAGAACTGCGGGGATGTGGTTGCCAAGGCAAGACTTGCCTGCGAGGAGTTATATAAGCTGATAAGATCAGGCGCAGAAAAGAAATAGGAGAAAAGAAAGTGAATAGGAATTTAAAACAAGAAGGGAAGAGAATCCTTGTTGTCTGCATTGCGGCGGTTGTCATGGCAGTGAACATTAAAACCTTTGTGCGGACGGGGGACCTTTATCCCGGTGGAGTTACAGGACTTACCATTCTGATCCAGCGCGTGGCAGAACTGTTTTTTCATGTATCTGTTCCGTACACGCTTGTTAACTTGATTTTGAATGCGGTTCCGGTATATATAGGATTTCGGTTTATTGGAAAAAAATTTACAGGATATTCCTGTCTGATGATCGTACTTACCAGTATCCTGACGGATATTCTTCCCGTATATGCAATCACATATGATATTCTTTTGATCAGTATTTTCGGAGGAATGATAAACGGACTGGCGATCAGTATGTGCCTGAAGGTAGGAGCCACAAGCGGAGGAACGGATTTTATTGCCATTTTTCTGTCCGACAAAAAGGGTGTGGATTCCTTCAATATCATACTGGGACTCAATGTGGTGATCATATCTGTGGCAGGCATTTTGTTTGGCTGGGACAAGGCATTGTATTCTATTATCTTCCAATATGCCTCCACTCAGGTACTTCATGTTCTGTACAAGAAATATCAGCATGCCACACTTTTTATTGTGACCAACAGACCTAAAGAAGTATGTAATGCCATCTATCAGGTGAGTCATCACGGAGCAACGATTTTGGAAGGGGAAGGCTCCTTCGAACATTGTGAAAGAAATGTAGTCTATTCGGTGGTTTCCGGAGCGGAGAGCAAAAAAGTCATAAAAGCGGTGAGAGAAGCTGATGAGAACGCTTTTATTGATGTTGTCAAAACACAGCAACTGTCGGGTAAATTTTATCAAAAACCGGCAGATTAATGTTATATTACGGAAAGGATAAGAGATACTAAAATGGAAAACGAGTTACTGTCAAGGGAAAATATACCGGAAGAAATTCTGGAAGCCTTTAAAGAAAATATGAAGCTGTCCAAGAAACTGATGACTTATTACAGTTGTGCGCTTCTGGAAATTGAGACCAAATTTAAAGTTTTGAATCAGCAGTTTTCTCTGGAGCAGGAGCACAATCCCATAGAAACCATTAAGACAAGGTTAAAGTCAACGGAAAGCATATTAGAAAAGCTTCACCGCAAGAATCTGCCGATGGATATGGCTGCAGTTGAGGAAAATCTGTATGATGTGGCGGGTATCCGTGTGATCTGTCCCTTTATCAATGATATCTACTGTCTGGCAGATTGTCTTCTGCAGCAGGATGATGTAACGTTGATTGAAAAAAAGGATTACATCAAGAACCCAAAAGAGAACGGCTATCGCAGTCTTCATCTGATTGTGGAGACACCGATTTTTTTGCAGGATGAAAAGAGACTGATGAAGGTGGAAGTACAGCTGCGTACAATTGCCATGGATTTCTGGGCAAGTCTGGAGCACAGGATGCGTTACAAAAAGAATCTGAATCCGGAGTTGTCGGAAATGCTTTCCACTGAATTGAAGGACTGCGCGGAGACAAGTGCACGCCTTGATATCAGAATGGGCAGAGTCAAGGATGTAATTGAGAAGAATACAGCGGAGGAATGATTCCCTTGAAGAGAATATGCAATAGTCAATAAAGCAGATGAAAGAGGAAAGGAAAATCATGAAATGAATGAGATTGATGAAGTGATCAAAATGCTTGATCATCTGACAACGGATGGAGTCAGCCGTATCAAGGTGGAAACTTCAGGGCAAATGAAGGAAGGGGAAGCAAAAAAGACTTATCATCATGGAAGATGCGATGTGGGAAGCCCTTATGCCACCGGAAAATTGTATGACCTTGAGGAACCGGGATGTAAATAAGAACATGACCTGAAATTCCGATGACAGAGACAACCAGAAAAGTGGGAAAAAGTCACCGGAATTTTTTGTTAATATGCAACCTTTTTTTATCTGAAGGGTGTTATAGATGATAACAAAAGTTTGCGATGACAGACAAAAGGAGGATGTTCAACGTGCAAAAAAGAAAGATTACGGTATTGTTTGCGCTTCTATGGATGCTTGCAGTCCTTGCCGGCTGCGGCAAATCGAATGAGGGTGATACGCCTGTTTATGAGGGTGGAAATATTGCTTTATACTATGATGCGGAGCAATGGGAACTCTGCTATTACGATGCGGAGCCTTACCCGGTATTTGATCTTCAAACAGACGGGGCAGATATCGTTTTCATGACGGTTGAAAACGGTGGGGATGTGGTGAATGTCTTTTATAAGGACAGCATGGCGCTCTGGGGTGAAGATGAAATTGTAAAAGAAAGCAAAAAGGATAAAATGGAACATAAGGGCTATGCCTGCTATGAAAGTCAGATCTCCACAAAGGATGACTCTTTTGACATGATCCTGTATGGCAAAAAGCAGGATGATAAGGTGATCATCGGCTGGGCAGAAATTCCCTTTACGGAGGAAGGTAAGGAAAATAAGGAGCTGAAAGATGAGGCACTTCAGGTCCTTTCCTCCATGGCGTATTCTGAGAAGGAAGAAGTGGGTGATGTGACAACCGGTGAGGAGTATGAAGGACTTACCTATATCTATGATATTCTTCTTGACTCTCTGAAATACGGAACAGGAAGCGGTGAGCCGGATACGGAAGAGAAATCCGAAAATCCGGACGACGCTTTGGAAACGAAGAAAGAAGCGGAAGAAGCAAAGCTGTTCTCCGAGGAAGAGATAAAGAAACTGAAATACATAGAAACGATAGAGGTGGAGGACTTTTATGGGGACAAATCCACGTATGAGGTTTATGGCCCGAAAGAAAGCGAATCATCGGATGGGTATGTTTCCTGGTATGGACATGGACTTTTTTACAATGCTTCCGTCTATAGTATGGGATCGAATTCCTTCGCATACAGCTTTTTGGATGATATGGCCGGATATACAAAGGAGAGCTGGCTTTCTGAGGATTCCGGATACAGAGATGCTGAATTCAGTGAAATGAAAAAGAACGGCGATGACAGATATATCACGATGACGGCAGTGAGGGATGATTATAATGGCGTTCCCTATGCGGAGAAGCATGTGTATTATATGCACATTGTAAAAGATGGGGTCGGAATTTACTGGGAACTGGAAATGATGGAAAACAGTGCCGACGAAAAAACAGAGCGTGTCATCGATGAACTGGCAGGATGCTACGGAATCAACCTGGATATCCTGAAGCCTACCGGAGAGTGGAAGGAAGGAAATGAAGAGAGGATCATGGAAGAACAGGATATCTATGAACCGGATGGGGACGAAATCGTTCTTGAAAAGGTGGACGGTTATCAGTATATGGGTATGGCAACCTTATCAGTAGAGGTAAGCGGCCTGCAGGCGAAGAGTGTGGTGATGGTGCCTATGGGCAGGAGTACCACTGCCAGAGAAAACAGTGTCTATGCCAATATGCATGGCATCAACATTCAGGGCAGTATTGATATCATGTTTTCCGATAGCCTGATGGCAAACATCAAGATGGAAACGGACAGCAAGTATGACAGTCTTCTGAAGGATGATGATATCAAGAATGTATTCCGGACGGAAATGATGCCCATGCCGGGATTTGAGGAAGCATACTATGTAATATTTTTTTATAAAGAAAAGGACTATGTGACAAAGAAATACGTGAATAAGGCAGAGGCAAGATGTTACATGAAGCTGGATGACGACTTTTATCTGCAATATAATATCACATTATCCGAAAATGAGTATGACGATGCAACGAATGTTGTATTAGAGGAACTGGAGGACGCATATGGAATTGATTTATCGGAGTACTATTATGAAGAAGTTGACTAAAATATTGTGTGTTATGTTGATCGTGTTTTCCGTCTTTCAGCTTGTAGGCTGCGATAAGTTGTCAAACCTTGGAAAGACAAAGACAGAAGGGGAGAAGGCTGACGCCTCTGAGGAAGAAAATGAGGAAGTAACATCGGACGAAAAGGAAGAAGAAAAGCCGGAGGACGAAGAGAAAACAGAAGAGGAAGAATCGGCAGGGAGTGAAGGGGATTCCGAAGAAAAACAGAAGGAACAGGCCGACAAGGTTACTATGGCAGAGCTTATGGGCGGAGCTGGTTCCGATTCGGATCAGGAAGAGGTGGAATCTCTTCCTGACACCATTCTCTGGTTTAATGCTACCTATGCACCTTTAACCTACAGCAACGGCTGGAACTGGCGCCTGATCAGCGGACTTAAGCAGACAGAGAGTAATGTGGAGATGCAGAAGGCTCTTCTTGCTTCAAGCTGGGAGGTGTATGACAGGGAATCTGCCCTGGAAACGGTGGAAAGCATAAAGACAAAAGGCCACAGGAGCAAATGCCGTGAGTGTATGGAGGAACTGGAAGAACTCGGTATGCTGGACATTAGTGAAGAGGCTTTCTATGAAAGGTTTATGGAATCCGGTATTGAGGGGCATGCCGGAAGGTATGTGATCGCTTACTATATGTATCAGGCGGGCATGGATGCAGATGCTATGGCAGCATGGGATCTTTGCAGAGTCAATCAGCTGTATGCAGATTATTATTTCTGTGGATACATGACTTATGAGGAAGCTATGGATGCTTCTCTTGAGAATTCACTGACGTTGCAAAAGATGTATACCTCATGGGAGGACATGGTGGATTCCTATATGCTCGGTTACCAGTTCTGGCAGGGGGACTTTGCACTGACAGAGGATTCGCCTACTCTTGAGCGTTACAGTTATTATGAGATGCTGCAGAAGATGGAGGACGGACCTTACAGCCTTGATTGGAATATGAAGCTGGAAAAGAGTTGGTAGACAGGCAGATACTATGCTATAATAAAAATATCTTATTGAAAAGCAGGCTTCTGCAATCGGAGGGAATATGAACAGAATACGAAAAGTACTGATGAAAATACTGGCAACTGCGGCTGTGGCCTGGCTTGCCGTCAATTTGGCGGAGGGTATGGATGACTCTCTTACATGTGTGGAGGCAGAAGGACGCCCTGTGGCGATCAGTTCCTGTCTTGTCTCGGGTTCGGATGTGGTATGTGAGATCAAGGCCGGCAGTGTTCCCTCAAGTGATGATGGCAGGTATTATGTGTATGCCAATGAAGTATACGAGGACGGTCCCACCGGAAAGGTGGTAGCCAAAGTGGATGCCGGGAAATCCGTATCTGTCACATTCCCACTCAATTATAATACGGAAGAATCCAATCTGAGCAGGAAGTTTCTGATTGCCATGAAAAAGGGTGGCCGGATGGTGCAGGTCAGCGATGAACATTATATCACCAATCCGGAAGCACTGGCTGCATACACGACACCCCGGATGAATGTCGGAATCAAGGGAATCTTACCTGATGTTACAAAAATTTCAAACGGAGAGCTTACCGAGCTTTCGGTGCAGCAGGTTGTCTATAATCTTTCGGTGGACACCATCTGTTCCGATGCATCGGTTCCGGGGGCCATTCCGTTTACTTATAACGGAAAGACCTACTATTTTGACGGGACCGTGATTTCCAACTATGACGGATTTGTAAGGGCGATGAACCGTTCCGGCATACAGGTCACTATGGTGATTCTAAATCATGGTACGGGGGCATGGTCACAGGATCTGATTCATCCCATGGCAGCAGGGGGAGCAGACTGTCCCAGTTATGCATTAAATGTTGCAAATGCTTCCGGCACAGATCATCTGAAAGCAATCGGTGCTTTCCTGGGACAGCGTTACTCAGGGCAGCAGGGCTGTGGTCAGGTGGATAACTGGATCGTGGGAAACGAGGTCAATGCCAGAACATCCTGGTGGTACACAACCTCCACCTCCCTTGACTTTAATGTGGGAATTTATGCGAAGGCATTTCGCATTATTTACAATGAATTAAAGAGTATGAACGCCAACGTGCGGATTTATAATTCTATTGATCAGGAATGGAACCGGAAGTCGAATCCGGGAAGCTTTCTGGCGAAAGAATATCTGGACAGATTCAATTATTATATGATCCGGGAAGGAAATATTGACTGGGGGCTTTCCTATCACCCCTACAATTCTCCTCTCTATGATCCCTATGCATGGAACGGACCGGCTGTCTGGGTGCAGGACAGTTTAAAGACACCCTATATTACCATGCAGAATATCGATATTCTGATTGATTATATGCACAGGAGCGAGTTTTTAAATCCGGCAGGAGAGGTGAGAAGTATTTCCATTGCGGAGATCGGCTATACCTCCAGCTTCGGCGATGAGAAACAGGAAGCATCCATTGCTTACGGATATCTGAAGGCAGCCTCTCTTCCCGATGTGGATTCCTTTATCCTGTTCAGGCAGACAGACGATGCCCATGAAATGGAAAGTCATCTTGCCCTTGGATTGATAGATACGGAAGGAAATAAGAAGCCGGCATATGAGATTTATAAAAATCTCGGTACGGCAAGTGAGGCTTCTGCAAAAGCAAGAGCTTCCGAGATCATCGGCATGGATATTGATAAGATGATCAGCGAAAATATCGTCTGGACTAGGAGCGGAAACGGTGTAGTGCAATAATGGAAAATATAAAAAATAAATTAATCATTTTTTGCCAAAAGAAATGCAGGACTTTTTTGGATTTTAAAATTACTGCAGTTCTGCTTGTATTGTGGACGATTTCAATTCTGATCGAGGATATGATTCCGCGTGCTTACTTTGACTTGCAGGAATTCTTCTTTCGCTTTCTGTTTCTGATGGTTTTGTCAGCTGTTTTTGCGGAAACCTGCTTCAAAGGAAAATGGAAGGCAATGTTGGTCTTTTATCTATTGGCGGGGATTCTGTCGGGGACAGTTTCCTATCTGATCTTTCATGAAGCTGTTAATTCCGACATGATGGAACAATCCCGGGGAATTATGGCAGGATATGCGCTTGTACTTATTGCGCTCACGATTTATTTCAGTCATAAGAAAACGGGGATTCCTTTCTCGGAATATGTGGGCAGTGTATTTTCCAATATGCTTCCGATATTTCTGATCTATCTTGTGCTTTCCTTTGTGGTGCTCTTTTTGTATGGCGCGGCAGAGGAACTCTTTGATCTGAATGGCAGTGGGATGGTGATCGTTCTGCCATTTACCTTGTATCTGATTCCGGGCTGTATCTACTCTTTGAATCACATAAACAGGCAGATCAATGATTCCCTTTCCCGGGTTGTAAAATATATTATCAATATTTTCAGCATCTGTATGATCGTTATGGGGTATGGCTATGTGTTGAAGCTGATATTGATGAGAACAATGCCCTCCAACGAGATATTTGCGATTTTGACGGCGCTTTTTTGTGTGAGTGCACCGGTGTGGATCATGAATGAAGCTTACAGGGATGACAGTATGCGAAGCAGGGTAGTATCGATTCTTCCCTATACGTTTGCACCTCTGATTTTGATGCAGATTTATTCCGTGGCAGTGCGGATCATGGATTACGGGTTCACGCCCGAGAGATATCTGGGAGTCATGGTAATCCTCTTTGAGGCAGTTACCATCCTTTTCTTTAAAATCAGCAGGGAGCACAGCGAAAGAATTCTCCCTGTCCTTGCAGTCCTTACGGTGATCTCCGTGGCCGTTCCGGGTATCAATATGTACAGTGTTTCCTTAAGGAGCCAGAAGTATTTTCTGGATCAATATCTGTATAAGGTGCAGGAGGGAGAGGAATTGTCTGAGCTTGAATATAAGCGGTTTGAGGGAGCATACAAGTATCAGAAAACGAGAGCGGACAGTGCGATTTTTGATGAGAAGTATGGAGACGCAGGGGAATACATTGCTCAGGAAAAGGGAAGCTATGAGCAGACCTGGAAATACTTACACGGATGTCAGTTAGTAGGAGAGACTGACACAGCAGGATACAGCCAAATGAATATGCTGAATCAAAGTGACAGTTATGTCAGAAATGATGCTGATGAGATTATCATCGATTTCTCCAAGTTTCAATTTTATAAAAGGGAAACAGGAGAAACGGTAGAGATAGATCTTGCTGATTTCTATGAAAAATGTCTGAATTATATGGAGGAAACCCCGGAACTGAACAAGGAGAAGGACAGCACTTTCATGAAACAGTTCAACAGAATTAAGGTGGATGAGAACAGGGTATTTTATGTGAATCATTTCGAGATTGATTTCTGCGTGACGAAGGAAAAGGGAGAAGAGAGAAGAAGAATCAAGTCGGTGAATATCAGCGGAATGTTGTTGGAAAAATGAAAATTTTGTCAGATTAATTTTGATCGATTTTCACATACTGATAACGGAGGTGTGTGAAAATGGATTATGAATATTCAAATTTACCTTTAGGACTTGCTATGGCGAATCTTCTTGATGATGATATTGAAACGGAAAGAAGACCTTTGACTGAGGCACAGAAGGAAGAGATGTTATTCAGACAGAAGGATGCCGAAGAGCGAGAAAGGAAAGAGCAAATCAAAAATGCTTCGCCGGAAGATGGCTGGAATGATATCTTTGGTGGCCCTTCTATCGGATAAATGCCATGCTCTTCATGGAAAACAAAGGAGAACATACCATGCACGAGAAGGAAGCCAAGGCGCTTTTATCATCAGAAAATGGCATGAATATATACAGAGGCTGTACCCACGGCTGTATTTACTGTGATTCCAGGAGCAGGTGTTATCAGATGGATTTTCCCTTTGAGGATGTAGAAGTAAAGTCCAATGCACCGAAGCTTTTGGAAAAGGCCTTACGCAGCAAGAGAAAAAAGTGTATGATAGGGACAGGGGCTATGACGGATCCCTATATGCACTGTGAGGAAAAGCTTCAGAATATGCGAAAATGTCTGGAACTGATTGACAGATACGGTTTTGGTGTGGCGGTCCAGACAAAGTCTGACCGGATATTGCGTGACCTGGATCTGCTAAAGAAAATTAATGAGAAGACAAAAGCGGTGGTACAGATGACGCTTACAACCTATGATGAAGAACTCTGCCGGATTATTGAGCCGAATGTCTGTACTACCGGAAGGCGTTTTGAAGTGCTTAAGATTATGAGGGATAACGGGATCCCCACGGTAGTATGGCTCGATCCGATCCTTCCTTATATTAATGATACGGAAGAAAATCTTCGGGGAATTCTTTCCTATTGTATAGAGGCAAAGGTACATGGGATCATCTGCTTTGGAATGGGGATGACCCTCAGGGATGGGAACCGTGAGTATTTTTATCAGAAGCTGGATGAACATTTCCCGGGAATGAAGGAAGTGTATCAGAAAAAATATGGACTGGCTTATGAAATCAATTCTGACCATAATGGTCAATTGATGAGAATTTTTAAGGCGACCTGCGCAGAACACGGGATTGAATCGGATGTAAACAGAAATTTTGCTTATCTTCATGAGTTTGAGGATAAGCTTGCCGGAGAACAGATAAGCTTGTTCGATGAGTGGTAACGATATGAAAAAAGGGAATGCCGGAACAAAGAAAAAATTGCAGACAGTTGTAATGGCAGGGATGTTTTTGCTGCTTCTGACAGGATGTACAGGGATCTCCGAGGATAAATCAGTGACAGAAGAGGCGGAAACGGCATTGACAGAGGCAGTTGCTGTGGACACAACGCTGCCGGAGGAAGAAGAACCTGTGCAAACCGAATCAGAGGAGAAACAGGACGGCGCTGAGCAGGTTCAGCCGGAGGCGACAGTTGCGTCGGAGCATGAGGAGATAACTCCCCCTTCGGAAGAGACACCTCCTCCCATGGAGGAGACAACTCATCCTGAAGACGAGTTGGGGAATCCGAGGGGCAGCTACGGTCTTGGCAGCGCCGCTTTCCTAAAGGACAGAAATATTCTGGTCAGTCTGTTTGTCACTACGCCGGAGAGTGGCTGGACCGATCGGGAGCAGGAAGCCGTTTTGCAAAAGATAGGGGTTGCTGTGGACTATATAGAAGGACAGGCAAAGCAGTACGATGTCAGCACAGAACTGATATATGACTGGTCAAGTCAACACGACTTGAAAGTGGAGGCGAAAACAGATTTTCCGATTAATGAGGATGTGGATTTTGTAGACAGACTGGATGAGGAGATCGCGTATTGGTTTGAACAAAAGATTTCCTATGAAAAACTGCTTGAAGTATATGATGCAGAGGGGATAGCCACCTGCGTTTTTGTAAATAATGCGGGTATTTCTTATGCCATTGTTTATGATGGAACGGACAATGTAAAGGAGAGCCTGATCCTTTTTACCGGGGATTATTACAATCATGGGAAGGAGGAAACGGCGGCTGCTTATGCCCACGAAATTCTGCATGTGTTCGGAGCCCATGATCTGTATGAAGATGCAGAGTTTACCAGGGAAGTGACGGACTATGTAGCAGATACTTATCCAAATGAGATCATGCTTACGGTATCAGGCTCCGGAACCGGAAAAATTACACAGATCATATCTCCTGTGACCGCCTATCATCTGGGCTGGGTTTCCTATACGGAGGAAGTTGACCGATTCCCTCAATTGAATAGAAACGGAAACAGATAGAAAATAATATATTTGTATATAGAAGAAATACAGCAGAAAAGGAAAGGGAATGACAGTATGAAAATTCCATCGATATTTGAAGAAAAGAAAAAAGAGGGAAAGCCGGTGCTATCTTTCGAGATTTTTCCGCCCAAGAAAGAAGAGGCACTGAAAAACATTGATGCCACGCTGGATATGCTCTGCGATCTGCATCCTGATTTCATCAGTGTCACTTTTGGAGCGGGAGGAAGCAGCAGGGATAATAAGACGGTTGAGATTGCGAGGAAGATCAAGGAAAATTACAAAATAGAACCTCTGGTACATATCACCTGTCTACAGTATGACAAAGAGGAGATCAGTGAGATCTTAAAACAGCTTGAAGCAGCGGGAATTGAAAATGTGCTGGCTCTTCGCGGGGATGTGAATCCCAATTTTCCGATGAAGCATGATTTCAAATATGCCAGCGAGCTTACCACCTTTATCAAATCAAAGGGGGATTTCAGTATCAGTGGCGGATGCTATCCGGAAACCCATCTGGAGGCTCCCGATGCCGTTACGGACATCCGAAATCTGAAAAAGAAAGTGGATGCCGGTGCAGATCACCTGATCTCCCAGTTGTTCTTTCATAATGAAGTGTTTTATGACTTTTATGAGAAAACAAGAATTGCGGGAATCGATGTGCCTGTGGATGCGGGTGTTATGCCCGTGACAAACAAAGCACAGGTGGAGAGAATGGTAAACACCTGCGGAGCCTCTTTGCCCCACAAATTTGAGAGGATCCTGCATAAATATGAGGATAACAAAGCGGCATTGTTTGACGCGGGAATGGCGTATACCATCAATCAGATCGTGGACCTGATCGCACATGATGTTGACGGTGTTCATATTTATACTATGAACAATACCACTGTGGCAAAACGAATCTGTGACGGTATCCGGAATCTGGTATAGGGCACAGACAGATATCGGGCGCCGGCAAGATATGATAACAGGAGGCAACTTTATGCGACAAAAAGCTCTGATCACAGGTGCATCAAGAGGAATCGGCAGGGAACTTTCTAAGGTTCTGGCCGGAGCGGGCTATGATCTTATTCTGATATGCCGTAAATCGGAAGAAGAAATTCAGGCTTTGGCCGGGAAATTGAAAAAGCAGTACGGGATAGAATGTCAGGCAGTGCTGTGTGATGTGTCAAAGAGGGAGCAGGTGGAAATGCTGTTTGAACAGACGGGGGATGTGGATGTTCTCATTAACAATGCTGCCGTTTCCTATGTAGGTCTCCTTGCGGAAATGACGACAGAGGAGTGGCATCAGGTAATCGATACGAACCTGAATGCGCTTTTCTACACCTGCAAGGCGGTGATTCCCGGTATGGTTCACAGAAAATCAGGCAAAATAATTAATGTTTCCTCCGTATGGGGAAATGTGGGTGCTTCCATGGAGGTTGCTTACAGCGCAGCCAAGGGAGGCGTCAACAGCTTTACCAAAGCGCTGGCTAAGGAGCTGGCCCCCAGCAATATTCAGGTCAATGCAGTGGCTTTCGGTGTGATTGACACGCAGATGAATGCCTGCTTCTCGGAAGAGGAAATGGAGATCTTGAGAGAAGAAATCCCTGCGGACAGAATAGGCAGCGCAAAAGAGGCTGCGGAAATGATCTTAAAAATATTGGAATCCCCCGCGTATTTGACAGGACAGGTAATCACCATGGACGGAGGATGGATGTAAGGAAAGGAAAAGTTATGTATGATGTTATTATTATCGGTTCAGGACCGGCCGGTTTAAGCGCCTCTGTGTATGCAAAGAGAGCAGGTCTCAAGGCGCTTACCTTGGAAAAGAATCCCGTAAGCGGCGGCCAGGTGCTGAATACTTATGAGGTTGACAATTATCTGGGACTTCCGGGCATTAACGGTTTTGATATGGGAATGAAATTCCGGGAACATGCTGATGGACTTGGCTGTGAGTTTCAGACGGCGGAGGTTCTTTCCGTTTGCAAAGAGCACAGGGAAGAGAAGCAGTTAAAGGCAGCTTCTGTAAATGAGACAGCTGTGGATGCTGCATTTGAGCCGGTGCGGGCACAGGGCTTTATGATCGAGACGGATGAAGGAGTCTTTCGTGCAAAGGCAGTGGTAGCAGCAATGGGGGCAGTGCATGCAAAGCTGGGCATTCCCGGAGAGGAAGAGATGGCCGGCCGGGGTGTTTCCTACTGCGCTACCTGTGACGGTGCGTTTTTTAGGGGAAAAGTGACCGCAGTCATCGGCGGCGGAGATGTGGCGGTGGAGGATGCCATTTTTCTTGCAAGAGGATGTGAAAAGGTATACCTGATCCACAGGAGGGATGAACTTCGGGCAGCAAAAATTCTGCAGGAGGAGGTAATGAGCCTTCCCAATGTGGAGATCATCTGGGATACCGTTGCAGAAAAGATCGAGGGAAACGGGCAGGTAGAAGGCATTTCGCTTAAGAACGTGAAGACAGGCGACAAGATGGAGCTCCCTGTCGATGGCGTATTTGTAGCAGTGGGTATTCTTCCTGATAGTGAAATATTGAAAGAAATCGTGAACTGTGATCCAAAGGGGTATGTGCTTGCCGGAGAAGACGGTGTTACTGATGTGCCGGGTATTTTTGCTGCAGGTGATATCCGAAGTAAAAAACTTCGTCAGATTGTGACGGCCGTGGCAGACGGTGCGTCGGCAATACAGTCTGTACAGGAATATCTTCTGCAGGCAAAAATTACAAAATAATTAAATATTTAAAATAATATTTTGGGAAAAGAGGCAGAAATGCCTCTTTTTTCTTGCGTTAGGACACAATATCTTGTAGAATATGGAGGCTGCAGATACAGATATTTGATTTAAAAAATGTGATTTTATCATATGCGCAACCGCTTATCCAAATTTTGGAAACAGTTGACAGCATTAGAGGAAAGTGTTATAGTGGATTTAACATTTTTGTAATATTTGTATTAATAATTTAATTTATGGAGGATTTTATGCAGAACAAAAGCGTGAAAATAGCAGTGTGCATGATGTCAGCAGCACTTTTGTTTTCCAGCATGAATATAGAAACTTTTGCGAAGGAAGGGACAGGATTGCCTTCGGCAGGAATTGATTATTTCCTTTCCTCAAATGCCACGAGTGTGAAAAGTCTGAAGGATGAAGAGGATGAGAAGAAAGCGGAGCAGCAGACTGCAGATGCAGCGCAAAGTGCAACACCCGCTATAACAGCGACTCCTTCCATTTCGGCGACACCCGCTTCCACATCATCGGTGGAAATGGACGTTCAGCCAATCAAGGAAGAAAAGGTGATTGAAGAAACCGTAATGGCTTCCACCACCAAGACTATTCCCGAAAAGGAAAGAGAAATGGCGACCAAGAAGGAAGAGGAAAGCTTTAAGTCCCTGGTAATCGCCAAGGTAAATGATTATGTAAATGTAAGAAGCATTCCCAGTGAGGAAGGCGAGATTTTAGGTAAGCTTTATGATAAATCTGTGGGAGAGTTTATCTCTGAACAGGACGGATGGTACGAGATCACATCAGGAAGCGTTACCGGATATGTAAAAGCTGAGTATTGCGTAACAGGTGAAGATGCGGTGGAACTTGCGAAGAAAGTCGGAACAAGAATCGCTACCGTAAATACAACAACACTTTATGTAAGAGAAGAACCTACAACAGAATCTGCCGTGATCGGTATGGTGCCGATAGAAGATGAACTTCTTGTTACGGAAGAGCTGGATGGCTGGGTTAAGGTTAATATCGAGGAAGGTGACGGCTATGTTTCCATGGATTACGTTACTCTTTCCACAGAATTCGTAAAAGCAGAGTCCAAGGCAGAGGAGGAAGCAAGACTTGCCAAGGAAGAAGCTGAGAGAAAAGCGGCTCAGGAAGCAGCAGCCAAGGCAGCTGCAAAAGCTAACTCGAATAAGCAGGGAACCGGCAGCCAGACTGTGACAGCACCTGTGATTTCAGGAAGCGGAAGTGAGCTTGGTCAGTCTGTAGCAAACTTTGCATGTCAGTTTGTCGGGAATCCTTATGTATGGGGTGGCACCTCACTGACAAACGGTGCTGACTGTTCCGGATTTGTAATGAGTGTTTATTCGAACTTCGGCGTAAGCCTTCCTCACTCATCATCAGCGGACAGAAGTGTGGGAAGTGCGGTAAACGGACTTGAGAATGCACAGCCCGGTGATATCATCTGCTATTCCGGTCACGTGGCAATTTATATCGGTGGCGGTCAGATTGTCCATGCATCTACTGCAAAGACAGGTATCATCATCTCCAACGCAAACTACCGTTCCATTCTTTCCATCAGAAGAATTTTCTGATCCGGATGGTAAACCGGGAAATTTGATAAAATGATAAAAAGGTTCCAAAGAGCAGACACTTTTTGGAGCCCTTTTTTTCTTTGGAGGAAAAAGTCTGAATTTTTCTTTTTGAGAAAAAGATATTGACAAGGAAAAAGTTGTACAAGATTCACAAAAAAAATCGGGCAATGATACAAAAGGGGAAGAGAGGAAGAAAAAAGGAGCAGAAAGTTATCCACATATAAAAATAGCTTAAAATAGGCATTTTTGATTTATACACGAAGTTATCCACATTATCCACCGTGAAAATACGGAACGGGCGTTTTGTGAAGTTGTAATAAACTTGCACAATATGACTGAAAGTGTCGTAATTTGAAGATGAAAAGAATTGTTTGAAAATTGAAAACATTTTAAAACAAAAGCAGTGAATTGTTGCAAAATAATAGTGTGGTATGGTATACTGTTGCTAAAGGAATAAGCCATCGGAAACTGTTTTTTTGGGTGGCCATGGCAATACTCCACGGAAAGGATGATGAATATGAAATTTATTATTTTAGGCAAGAATATTGAGGTTACGCCAGGACTTCGCAGCGCAGTAGAGGACAAGATCGGCAAGCTGGAAAAATATTTTAATCCTGATACAGAAGCACATGTTACCTTAAGCGTTGAGAAGGACAGACAGAAAATTGAAGTGACAATTCCGGTGAAAGGCAATATCATCCGTTCTGAGCAGGTGAGCAATGATATGTATGTATCCATTGATCTGGTTGAGGAGATTATTGAAAGACAGCTGAAGAAATACAAGACCAAGCTGATTGCAAAAGAACAGTCTGCAGGATGCTTCAAGCAGGATTTCATTGAAAAGGATTATATGGATGAGGAAGAGGTTCAGATTGTAAGAACTAAGAAATTTGACATCAAGCCCATGTATCCTGAAGATGCCTGTGTGCAGATGGAATTGCTGGGACATAATTTCTATGTGTTCTGCAATGCGGAAACAGATCAGGTAAATGTGGTTTATAAGAGAAAAGGCAATACTTACGGACTGATTGAACCGGAAGTATAGAGAAGATTTTAAGATAATAATAGAAAGATGTGTGGCATGCCACACATCTTTTTGTTATACTGGTAGAAGTGACAGGTCCGAGAAAACCGGTGCATGAAAGACAGAAAGGAATGAAAATGGCAGTTTTTCACATAGCAGCATTTGCTGTGCTTGTTATCATGATCGCGTATCTTGCAAAAGAATCTCTTACGGATGTAATTCCCGTAGGAGTCTGTGTTCTTGTGCTTGTGCTGTATGGTCTTTCTTTTTTGAATGGTCTAAAAATATCGGATTATCTGGCAGTTTTTTTGCTCCTTCTGGCGGTTTTTCTTTTGATCAGACGGGGAAAGGAAAAGCGGAGAGAATTTCTCACTTTTTTCCTGACAGAACTGAAAAAACCGGGAACGATCATGGCGATTGTCATCCTTGTGGCGGTCCCTGCTTTGACGGCCGGAAAAACTGTGACCTGGTGGGACGATTTTAATTTCTGGGCGACAGATGTGAAATCTATCTTTTATCTGAATGGCTTTGCGGAAAAATATCAGAATGTGGCGCCGGAATTCGGGGATTATCCTCCCGGAACGCAGATGATGAAATGGTGGTTCCTTCATATGCATCCTTCGGAATTTAAGGAAGGAATGATGTTTGCAGGCTATTATTTCATGAACCTTGCCTTCATGGTGCCTCTTTTTAAATATCTGAAAAAGAGGAATATTCCCCTTATGGTTCTGATGAGTGTGGCACTCTGGCTTTTTCCGTCCTGTGTGGAGGTCTTTTCCTATGACGGATGTTGTGCAGACCTGACTATGGCAGTGATCTATGGCTGCTTTCTTGTTTCAGTGGTTGACCGGGAGGGACACAGCCGGGTCTTCTATTACGGGAAGCTGGCTTTGCTCCTGATGGTACTTGTGCTTTGCAAGAATGTGGGCTTTCTATGGGTGGCTTTTGGGCTTTTTTTCTTTCTTGGCTATCATGGCTTTGTCCTTGGGACATTTCAGAAGGAGAAAAGAGAAAGGAGAGGAATATGGTGGGTGATCCTGCTTCCTGTCCTCACAGAGTGCTCCTGGCTTTCCTTCTGCCTCGTTAACAGAAGAGTTGCAAAGCTGACAGGGACGGCTCTTCATATGGTTGCAGGCAGTATGAATGTACCTGATGTAAAGAAGGAAATGGTAGATGCCTATTTTACGGCATTCTTTAAATATCCCCTACACAGATGGAGTACCTTTGCCATTGATTTAAGTCCTTTGGCATTGTATCTTTTGTTGCTCCTCTTTGTATTTCTTTTATATAAAAAAGGAAAAATAGAGAAAAAGCAAAGCATCTTCTGCGGCTGCTTTTTCGCGGTGAGCGGTATCTGTTTTTATACCATCAATCTGCTCAGTCATCTGACCATATTTGCAGTGGAAACCCAGTATCTGGAGCCTTTCGGAATGGTATCCTCCATAGAGAGGTACGGAGCTCCTTTTACGGTAGGAGGTCTTTATCTGCCGGCACATCTCTGTATGCGTCAAAATGCCGGGGCAGAGGAAACAGGAAAAAAGCCAAGATGGATGACTTCGTATGGGGGGATCGTTATCTGCCTTGTCTTTGTGCTTTTGACGGCAGACTATAACAGTGCTTATCGGGGACTTATCGGTTATAGAAACAATGTTTCAGATGATCGGCGGGCGGCGGAAGATATGCTTAATGAAGGCGCAACTGCTTTTCTTGAAAAAGTTGGAGCCGGGCAGCCGGGAAGTGGCGGCAGAGTCCTGTATCTTCGGGATATTTCCGATGTCAGCTGGGTGAGAAATACCTATATCAGCTTTTATGCAGCGCCGGTATCCGTGATGTACGGAAATGTGGACGCACAGGCAATGGGAAAGAACGATATCATAAAGGCTGTGGATGATGCACATGCGGGATATCTGTATGTGGATGAGATCACAGACGGACAGGAATTGTTTGATGAATTCACTGAAGGCGAACCCTTTGCATATGGCTGTCTGTATCGTGTTATATGGAAAGACGGCAGAATGCTGTTGGAGGAATAAAAAATGAGCAAGACAGATCCAAGAGAAATACCCATTATCATACCTTCTTACGAGCCGGATGAAAAGCTTATAAAATTGCTTGCCGATCTGAAAGAGAAGGGCTTTTCAAAAATCGTGATCGTAGATGACGGAAGCGGAGAGGAATATCAGCATTTTTTTGAACAGGCAAAGGAGAAATTCGACTGTTTTGTCATGCACCATGCTGTCAATATGGGAAAGGGAAGGGCCCTCAAAACAGCTTTTGATTTTGTACTCAGGGAATTCCCGGATTCTGTGGGAAGCATTACGGCTGACTCTGATGGTCAACACACGCCCGAATGTATTCTGGCTTGCGCAGATGCTCTGCTTGCAAATCCCGATTCTCTCATTATGGGATGCCGATGCTTTGACAAAGAAAATGTGCCGGCAAGATCGGAGTTTGGAAATAAATGTACCAGGGTGGTAATGAAATTTCTTGCGGGAGTTTCCGTGTCTGACACCCAGACAGGATTACGGGGAATACCTTCATCCTTTATGCGTGAGCTTCTGACGCTTAAGGGGGAACGCTTTGAATTTGAGACCAATATGCTGATGGAGACAAAGAAAAGCACGGTTTCTATCGTGGAAGTGCCGATCCAGACAATTTATATAGAGGAAAACAAGACAAGCCATTTTAATCCGATCAGGGATTCTGTCAGAATCTATATGCTTTTCGGAAAGTTTCTGTTTTCTTCCCTGTCCTCCAGTGTGGTGGATCTCGTGCTGTTTTCCGTATTCTGTTATCTTCTTAGAGGGCAGCAGTGGGGAAGCATCACCTATATCATGGCATCCACAGTGTTTGCCAGAGTGCTGTCGGCAGTTTATAACTATTCCATCAACTATAAGGTGGTATTTGAGAGCAGGAATTCTGTCGGTACGACCATGGCAAAGTACTTCCTGCTTGCAGTAGTCCAGATGTGCTGCAGTGCTCTTTTGGTAAATTTTCTGTATCCTTTGTTTGGCGGGGCAGAGGTACTGATTAAGATACCGGTTGATGTCTTTCTTTTCTTTATCAGTTTTGTGATTCAGCGCGAGTTTGTGTATTAGCAGTACCCGGTGACGGGGAAACGGACTTTGATGATTGATAAGCGTTTACGCAAGGATCCTTCATCTGATAGACGCGGAGCCATTCTTTGGTTTCCTGATTCTTTTCGGTGAGGGATCTGTTTTTATATAGAAATTTTGTCAGCTCATAACAGTCGATCCAGATTTCATTGTTTCCTTCCTTCTGGGATTCATCAAAAATCAGCTGCAGTCCCCAGTGAAGATGGACCGTGTCGATATTGTTGGTGTTTTCCTTGGTGCTGTAGCCGGTATGCCCCATGTACCCGATCACATCTCCGGCGGTGACTACGCTCCCTTCTTCCAGGTTAAGGGCGTAGGGAAAGTTCTGACGCAGGTGGGCGTAGTAATAATATCGCTTGCCGTCAAAGCTGCGGATGCCGATGCGCCAGCCGCCGTACTGATTCCAGCCCAGGGCTTCCACATAACCGGACTCAATTGCCACAATGGGTGTACCGATCTGTCCCATCATGTCGTGCCCCAGGTGCTGTCTTTTGTAACCATAGCTTCGTGAAGAGCCGAAATCGTCATAATCACTGTAGGGAAAGCCCTTTGCAATGGGAGAGAAGGCCTTCAGACCATAGACCTTTTTCCAGACCTTCCCATCTGCATCATCAGGCTGCTCTATCTCGTATTCCCCGACCATTCCTCCAAGTACTGCTTCGTAGGCTTCATAATAATAGTCGTAGTATTTCATATCTTTGGTCAGCTCCCGGATGGTGGTGTCTCCCTGTGAAAGCTCTGTCGCCAGCTTATCGATCAGAGAAAGACTTTTTTTATCAAAGGAGCCGCCACCCTTGGCACCGGCATAGGCCAGCAGTTCAATCCAGTTTAGATGAACATCTTTATCATAGCTCTCCACATCCAGGGTGTAGGCTTTCGTCAGGGCGTCGCAGGTAACGTTGAAATCCACCCATTTGATATAGCTTTTGTCATTGTCCGAAACCACTTCAATGGCGGGCGCCTTAAATAAAACTGCAAGGGAAGCGGAAGGAATGGGTTCGCCGGTCAGAAGCCTGTGACGTAAAAAGAGGATGAAAACAGCGAGGATCAAAACGCCGGTCAGCATGATATATATGGAAATGTGAGGCTTTTTCATGGAATCTTAAGACCCTTTGGAACAAAACTGGTTTATGAGAGATTTTATGACAGTGACAGTGCAAAATATGTTTGACAATTAATTAACAATATGATATGATTAATTCCATCAATAAAAGGGAGTAGCTGATGCCCATAGCTTCAACCAAAATGGTATATTCGAATCGTCAGGACGATGGAAACATCCGTTTCGAATCAGAACAGACTGTAGCAAGACTTTTATTGTAGCAAGTGGCTGCAATAATGGTCTTTTTTCTTTATAGAAAAAACAAAAGCAGAGCGCGCAGCTTGTGAAAAGACATAGCAGCCAACAAATCAAAGGAGGAAAACTTAATGTTTAGGAACAATCAACAAAACCCTTATGGACAGGCAAAAGACCGTGCAAAAAATGCAGCCGCAAAGGCGGGAAAAGGCGTCGTAGCTGTGATCGTTATCATTTTTGCGGTGTATCTTTTGTTTGGCAGTATCTACTCACTGAAGGAGAATGAATATGCGGTGGTCACCACCTTTGGTGTGCCGAAGGTAGTAGAGCAGTCAGGTATCCACCTCAAGATACCCTTTGTACAGGAGCTTGAGAGGGTGCCGAAGACCATCAACGGTTTTCCCATCGGCTATCGTGCGGATACCGATGAATCTGTGGACTCGGAATCTTTTATGATCACAAGGGACTACAACTTTGTCAATGTGGATTTTTACGTGGAATACAAGGTTACGGATCCGGTTAAATATCTGTACGCATCGGAAAGCCCGGTAGATATCCTAAAAATGCTGACCCAGAGCTATATCAGGGATACCATTGGTCTGTATGATGTTGACAGCGTGATCACCACAGGCAAAAATGAGATTCAGGCATCCATCAAAGAGAAGATTGTGGGACGTCTGGAGCAGGAAGATATCGGTGTCCAGCTGGTGAATATTACCATTCAGGATGCGGAACCCCCTACCCAGGAGGTCATCAGTGCCTTCAAGAATGTGGAAAATGCAAAACAGGGAAAAGAAACTTCCATTAACAAGGCAAACCAGAAGAGAAACGAGGATATCCCTGCAGCCAGAGCCCAGGTGGATGAGACCTTAAAAACAGCACAGGCTCAGGCGGAGGAGCGCGTCAATGAGGCAAAGGGTCAGGTGGCGAGACTGAATGAACTCTATGCGGAATACCAGAAGTATCCGCTGATCACCAAACAGAGAATGTTCTATGAAACCATGGAAGAAATCCTTCCCGATATGAAGGTAATCATCGAAAAGAGTGACGGAACTACCCAGACCATGCTTCCTTTGGAGTCCTTTGCGAATCTGTCGGAGACAGAGAAAACAGGCACCGGTACAGGCAGCGAGGCAGTAAGCGAAAATACAGAAGAATAATTCGGAAAGTGAGGAACAAGTGATGAAGAAAAAATCAGTTTTTATCATAGCAGTTGTAGCGGTGCTGGCAATTATGATCATCAATTCCGGCATGGTAGTTACTTATCCCAACGAATATACCGTGATCAAGCAGTTTGGAAGAATTGAGAGCATCAGGCAGGAACCCGGTCTTAGCATGAAGATTCCTTTTATCCAGACGGCAGAAAAAATTGAGAATGAGGTGCTTTTATATGACCTTGCTGTCAGTGATGTGATGACAAAGGACAAGAAATCCATGATCGCAGACTGCTTTGTACTCTGGAAAATAGAGGATCCCTATAAATATACCCAGACTTTGAGTGCGCAGAAGAGCAATGCGGAGTTCCGTATCGATACCATTACCTACAACAGCTTGAAAAATGTGATCAGCAGCTTAAGCCAGGAGGAAGTGATCAGCGGTCGTGACGGCGAGCTGGCAAAGGCAATTCAGGATAACATCGGCAATACGCTGGAACAGTACGGAATCAAGCTCCTTGCAGTGGAAACCAAGTCTCTGGATCTGCCGGATGAGAACAAGAATGCTGTCTATGAGCGTATGATCTCCGAGAGAAATAATATTGCTGCTACTTATCAGGCAGAAGGCCAGGAGGAGGCAAAGGAGATCTCCAACAACACCAATGCGGAGATCATTGTCATGCAGTCCGAGGCGGATGCCCAGGCAGAGGAGATCATCGCAAAGGGTGAGGCTGAGTATATGAGAATCCTGAGTGAGGCGTACAATGATCCCGAGAAGGCAGACTTTTATATCTTCTTAAGGTCCCTGGATGCAGCCAAAGCCACCATGACGGGAAACAATAAGACCTTGATCATCGATGAGACGTCTCCCATTGCGCAGATTTTTTATTAGAAAGTAAAATAATGTGGATTGCAAAAAAATAGTGCCTATGTTATAATGAACACGTCGGCAATGATAAAAAATTAACAATCATTGCAAGAGCAAATAAATACAAGTTTATTATCAAACGGAGGAAAGAAATAATGGCAAAGAAAGTAGTTTTAGCCGGCGCTTGTCGTACTGCTATCGGCACCATGGGTGGATCCTTAAGTACAACACCCGCTGCAGAGCTTGGCGCAATCGTAATCAAGGAAGCTTTAAACAGAGCAGGTGTGGCACCTGAACAGGTTGATCAGGTATACATGGGCTGCGTAATCCAGGCAGGACAGGGACAGAACGTAGCACGTCAGGCATCTATTAAAGCAGGTTTACCGATTGAAGTACCTGCAGTTACCATGAACGTTGTATGCGGTTCCGGACTTAACTGTGTGAATCAGGCAGCACAGATGATCATGGCAGGAGATGCAGACATCGTAGTGGCAGGCGGTATGGAAAATATGTCCATGGCTCCTTATGCAGTTCCTCAGGCACGTTTCGGATATAGAATGAACAATGGTACATTAGTGGATACCATGGTAAATGATGCACTTTGGGATGCATTCAACAATTATCACATGATCAAGACAGCAGACAATATCTGTGAAGAGTGGGGACTTACAAGAGAAGAGCTTGATGAGTTCGCATTAAAGAGCCAGCAGAAGGCTGAGGCAGCTCAGAAGTCAGGTGCTTTCGACGCAGAGATCGTACCTGTTATGGTTAAGAAGAAAAAAGAAATGGTTGAATTTAAGGTTGACGAAGGTCCTCGTCCCGGTTCCACCATCGAAGGACTTGCAAAGCTTCGTCCTATCAATCCTAACGGATTTGTTACCGCAGGTAATGCTTCCGGTATCAATGACGGTGCAGCAGCTATCGTTGTGATGAGCGAAGAGAAAGCAAAAGAATTAGGCGTTAAGCCTATGGCTACTTTCGTGGCAGGTGCCCTTGCAGGTGTAAGACCTGAGGTTATGGGTATCGGACCTGTTGCTTCCACCAAGAAAGTTATGGCTAAAGCAGGCATGAAGATCGAAGACTTCGATATCATCGAGGCAAACGAAGCATTCGCAGCACAGTCCGTTGCAGTAGGTAAGGATCTTGGCATTGATGTGGACAAGCAGCTGAATCCTAACGGCGGTGCTATTGCACTGGGACATCCTGTAGGAGCTTCCGGATGCCGTATCCTTGTAACACTGCTTCATGAGATGCAGGCTAAGGGCGCCAAGACCGGTCTTGCAACCCTTTGTATCGGCGGCGGTATGGGATGCTCAACCATCGTAAAGATTGAAGATTAGTCAGATTATCAAAATGAGGATAAGCAGACCTAAAGATTTAGGCCTGCTTATCGGAATGTTTAGGATTATGAAGAATGCAGGACCGGTATTGTAAAAAGATACGGTGCTGAAAAGTATAACAAAAAGAAAAGGAGTTACGAAAATGGAATTTATCGTATACGAACAAAAAGGCGCATACGGCATTATCACCATCAGCCGTGAAAAAGCATTAAATGCTCTGAACTCTCAGGTTCTGGAAGAGCTCGATGCGACACTGGATGCTGTAAACCTTGATGAAGTAAGAGCCTTAATCTTAACAGGTGCAGGACAGAAATCCTTCGTTGCAGGTGCAGATATCGGAGAAATGAGTACTCTGACCAAGGCAGAAGGTGAAGCTTTCGGTAAGAAAGGTAATGATGTATTCCGCAAGCTGGAGACATTCCCTATCCCCGTGATTGCTGCAGTAAATGGTTTTGCACTCGGCGGCGGCTGTGAGATTTCCATGAGCTGTGACATCAGAATCTGCTCCGACAACGCTGTATTCGGACAGCCTGAGGTTGGCCTCGGAATCACTCCCGGATTTGGCGGAACCCAGAGACTTGCCCGTCTTGTAGGCGCAGGAATGGCTAAGCAGATGATCTATACCGCAAGAAATATCAAGGCTGACGAAGCTTTGAGAATCGGTCTTGTAAATGCTGTTTATACTCAGGAAGAGTTACTGCCCGCAGCAGAGAAGATGGCAGCAGGAATTGCAAAGAATGCGCCTATCGCTGTCCGCAACTGCAAGAAGGCAATCAATGAAGGTCTTGATGTAGATATGGATCAGGCAATCGTGATCGAAGAGAAATTATTCGGTGACTGCTTCGAGACAGAAGATCAGAAGTACGGTATGGCTTTCTTCCTTGACAAGAACAAGGAAAAAGTAAAAGAGCCTTTTAAAAACTGTTAACATGTAACATCAGCATGAAATCAAGCGCCTGCGAAGCAGGCATTTGATTTCAACTGATGTTACAACGAAAGAATCAGAGAGTGCGAAGCACGGCAGCAGCGAAGCTGCTGGATTCTTGAGTCGCACATCTGAATAATATAAACAATATTTAAGGAGGATTTAAAATGAAAGTAGGTATTATTGGTGCCGGAACCATGGGTCAGGGCATTGCAAAGGCATTTGCACAGGTTGACGGATATGAGGTTGCACTCTGCGATATCAAGCAGGAGTGGGCTGAAGGCGGAAAAGCAAAGATTGCAAAAGGTTATGCTAAGCTTGTAGAAAAAGGAAAGCTGACACAGGAAGCGGTAGACGCTATCCTTGCAAAGATCACACCCGGTCTTAAGGAAGACCTCTGTGCTGACTGTGATCTGATCGTAGAAGCTGCATTTGAAAATATGGAAGTTAAGAAGACAACATTTGGCGAACTTGATAAGATCGCTAAGCCTGAATGCGTTTTCGCATCCAACACATCAAGCCTTTCCATCACAGAGATTGGTAACGGCTTAAGCCGTCCCATGATCGGTATGCATTTCTTCAATCCTGCAGACCGTATGAAGCTGGTTGAGGTGATCGCCGGTGTAAATACTCCTGTAGAGACTGTTGACACCATCAAGAAGATCTCTGAAGAAATCGGAAAGACTCCCGTTCAGGTAAACGAGGCTGCAGGTTTCGTAGTAAACCGTATCCTTGTTCCCATGATCAACGAAGCTGCTTTCATCAAGATGGAAGGTGTTTCCGATATCGCAGGCATCGATGCAGCCATGAAGCTGGGTGCAAATCATCCCATGGGTCCCTTAGAGCTCGGTGATTTCATCGGACTTGATATCTGCCTTGCTATTATGGATGTTCTCTATAACGAGACAGGCGACAGCAAGTATCGTGCATGTCCTCTTCTCCGCAAGATGGTTCGCGGCGGTAACCTCGGTGTTAAGACAGGCAAGGGCTTCTATGTATACAATGCAGACAGAACAAAAACACCTGTTGATGCTCAGTAAGTAAAAATTTTTTTAATGGAGGAAATAAAATCATGGATTTTATGTTAGACAAAAAACATGAAATGGCGAGAACTCTTTTCAAAGAGTTTGCAGAAAAAGAAGTAAAGCCTCTGGCTCAGGAAGTGGATGAAACAGAAGTTTTCCCCAGAGGAACAGTTGAAAAAATGGCAAAGGCCGGCTTCCTCGGTATTCCTGTTCCCAAGGAGTACGGCGGACAGGGCTGTGATCCTTTAACCTACGCTATGTGTGTAGAGGAGCTTTCCAAGGTTTGCGGTACCACAGGCGTTATCGTTTCCGCTCATACATCTCTTTGCTGTGATCCTATTCAGACATATGGTACAGAAGAGCAGAAGCAGAAATACCTTGTTCCCCTTGCAAAGGGTGAAAAGCTTGGTGCTTTCGGTCTGACAGAGCCCGGTGCAGGTACCGATGCTCAGGGTCAGCAGACAAAGGCTGTTTTAGATGGCGACGAATGGGTACTGAACGGATCCAAGATCTTCATCACAAACGGTAAGGAAGCTGATATCTATGTTATTTTTGCCGTAACAAGCGTTGTGACAGATGCTAAGGGCAGAAGCAAGAAGATGATCTCCGCATTCATCGTAGAAAAAGGAACACCCGGATTTACCTTTGGTACAAAGGAAAAGAAGATGGGTATCCGCGGTTCATCCACTTATGAATTGATCTTTACAGACTGCCGTATCCCCAAGGAAAACCTGCTTGGACAGGAAGGCAAGGGATTCGGAATCGCTATGCACACTCTGGACGGCGGACGTATCGGTATCGCTGCTCAGGCACTTGGTCTTGCAGAGGGTGCACTTGAAAGAACCATCGAGTACGTAAAGGAAAGAAAGCAGTTCGGCAGAGCAATCGGTGCTTTCCAGAATACACAGTTCCAGATTGCTGATATGGCTACCAAGGTTCAGGCAGCTCAGTACATGGTTTACAGAGCAGCTATGGCTAAGGCGACACAGAAGACCTACACTGTTGAAGCAGCTCAGGCTAAGTTATATGCGGCAGAGGTTGCTATGGAAGTGACAACCAAGGCTGTTCAGCTCCACGGTGGTTACGGTTACATCAGAGAATATGATGTAGAGCGTATGATGAGAGATGCCAAGATCACAGAGATTTACGAAGGTACAAGCGAAGTTCAGAGAATGGTCATATCCAGTGCCTTACTTAAGTAATTAAGACGGTAAATTTCAACAATAAGATTAATTTATAAGGAGAGATAATACAATGAAAATCGTTGTTTGTATTAAACAGGTACCTGATACAAAGGGTGGCGTTAAATTCAATCCCGACGGTACACTTGACAGAGGTGCGATGCTCACAATCATGAACCCTGATGATAAAGCAGGTCTGGAAGCAGCCCTCAGATTAAAAGATCAATATGGCGCAGAAGTAACTGTTCTTACCATGGGTCTTCCCAAGGCAGAAGAAGTTCTTCGTGAAGCAATGGCTATGGGCGCTGACAAGGGAATCCTTGTAACAGACAGAGTTCTCGGCGGTGCTGATACATGGGCAACCTCCCAGACACTTGCAGGTGCAATCCGTAACCTCGAGTATGATCTGATCATCACAGGCCGTCAGGCTATCGATGGTGATACCGCACAGGTTGGTCCCCAGATTTCCGAGCATCTTGGAATTCCGGTTATCTCCTATGCGCAGAAGATCGAGATCGAAGGTGACAGCGTGATCGTTGAGCGTCAGTTCGATGACAGATATCATGTATTAAAGGCAAAAATGCCCTGCTTAATTACAGCACTTGCTGAATTAAACGAGCCCCGTTATATGACACCCGGCGGAATCTTTGATGCATATGATGCAGATATCACTGTATGGGGAAGAGCAAATCTTGTTGATGTAGATGACTCCAACTTAGGTCTTAAGGGATCACCTACCCAGATTGCAAAGGCTTCCGATAAAGTAAGAAAGGGAGCAGGCGAAAAGGTTACTCTTGATCCTACAGAAGCTGTTGATTACATTGTTGAAAAGTTAAAAGCAAAACACGTTATTTAATGGAGGTTCAAAATGAATATTCAAGATTATAAGGGCGTATTTGTCTTCGCTCAACAGGTAGATAATGAACTTAGCGGAATCGCTTTGGAATTGGTTGGCAAAGGAAAAGACCTTGCCAAAGACTTAGGCACAGAGGTAACAGCAGTTCTGGTAGGTTCCGGTGTAAAGGGACTTGCTGATACACTTGCTGAATACGGTGCTGATAAGGTTATCGTTGTAGATGATCCTGAACTTGCAGAGTACAGAACTGAGCCTTATGCACATGCTCTTGCATCTGTGATCAATGAGTTCAAACCTGAAATTTTCCTGGTTGGTGCAACTGCAATCGGTCGTGATTTAGGCCCCAGAGTATCAGCAAGAATTCATACAGGTCTGACAGCAGACTGTACTCAGCTTGAGATCGGCGATTTCCCGATCAATCCTGTTCCCGGTAAGGAACAGCTTCACAACCAGCTGTTAATGACACGTCCTGCATTTGGCGGAAACACAATTGCTACGATCGCATGTCCTGCTTTCCGTCCTCAGATGGCTACCGTTCGTCCCGGTGTTATGCAGAAGGCAGACAGAGAAGTCGGCAAGAAGGCAGTTGTTGTTGAATACAATCCCGGATTTACTCCTGACAACAAGTATGTTGAGATCTTAAAGGTTGTCAAGGCAGTTTCTGACGTAGCTGATATCATGGATGCAAAGATCCTTGTATCCGGCGGACGTGGTGTAGGAAGCCCTGAGAACTTCAAGATTCTGGAAGATCTTGCAGAAGTACTCGGCGGAACAGTAAGCTGCTCACGTGCAGTTGTAGATGCAGGCTGGAAGCCTAAGGATTTACAGGTTGGACAGACAGGTAAGACCGTTCGTCCCAACGTATACTTTGCAATCGGTATCTCCGGAGCAATCCAGCATGTTGCAGGTATGGAAGAATCCGATATCATCATTGCTATCAACAAGGACGAGACAGCTCCTATCTTTGAAGTAGCTGACTACGGTATTGTTGGTGATCTGAACAAGATCGTTCCTGCTTTGACAGAGAAGTTAAAAGCTGAATTGGCTGGCAAATAAAATTTTGTAATAATAGTATTAACAATGGTTGAAAAGCCGGCGAGAGTAGAAAACTCTTGCCGGTTTGTTTGTTTGCGCGCCATGGGCGCGCTCTAACGGGTGTAAGTCCCGAACACGCCCGGATAGTGGGAAGTGTATAGCCGAACAGCAAGGGTGTCCATCGTGAGGTGGAATCTGAAGGAAGCTGTAAGCAAATCTCTGGTC
>JAGAQU010000094.1 GCA_017622575.1 Lachnospiraceae bacterium | reverse complement strand
CATAAATCTCCTTTGTTAAAATGGTTTCTAGTCAATTCCATTATACCAAACGGAACAGGTTTATGCCTTTTTTATTGGCTGAAATATTGAATTTTCAAGGTTCAACACACCGTATCGGTGTGGGAAGTTTTAGTTAATAATAATATTATATCGGCAAGAGATGAAAGTGGCAACGAAGTGGTTGCAATGGGAAGGGGAATTGGATTTGGCAAAAGACCCGGAAGCGAAATAGCGGATGAAAAAATAGAAAAAGTTTTCAGATTGGAAAATGTAAATGATTCAGATCAATTCAAAAAAGTACTGGCTTCTCTTCCAATTGAACTTTTCCGCTTGTCAATTCAAATAATTTCATATGCCAGGGAGATACTTGAAATTGAATTAAATCAGAATATTTATCTGGCATTGACGGATCACATCAGTTTTGCTATTAAGCGACAAAAGGAAGGTATGCTATTCAGAAATGCTCTTCATGATGAAGTAAAACTTTTTTACCCAAATGAATATATGGTTGGGAGACATGCACTGTATTTAATAGAAAACGAGACCGGTTGACGTCTGGAAGAGGATGAAGCGGCAGCAATTGCCATCCATATCGTTAATGCAGAAATGAATTCAGAAATCAGTACAACTTTTCTGATAATCAAAATGATGCGCGAAATGATGGAGATTATAGAGAATAAAATAAAGGTTCCGGATAAAGTGGCATATCCGAGAGACAGATTAATTACTAATATAAAACATCTTGCTATAAGACTTCTTTCGGAAGAGCCTTTGCATGGCAGAAATGATTTGGAATTATATCACTTTGTAAAAACAAATTATCCTGACGAATATGTTCTGATAGATAAAGTAAATCAATACATTGAAGAAACTTATCATTGTTCTATGACAGAAGAAAAAATATATCTTACTTTAAATGTAAAGAGAATGAATGACCTATATGCATTATAAAATAAAGGAAGGGAGAAAATATGAAATTATTTCAAAATTTATTTGGAAAAAATGATGGAATTACCTTAGCTGCACCGGTTGGTGGAAGAATTGTTGACATCAAGACAGTAAATGATCCTACGTTCAGCGAAGAAATCCTTGGGAAGGGCGTGGCCGTAATCCCTTCAGAGGGAAAGTTTTGTTCACCGGCAGACGGAACGGTGAGTACAGTCTTCCCCACAGGTCATGCTGTAGCGATAACATCAGATGAGGGGGCAGAAATTCTGATACATATAGGACTGGATACAGTAAAACTGAATGGAAAACATTTTAATATTATTGCAGGTGAAGGACAGAAAGTCAAAAAAGGAGATCTGTTGATTGACGCAGACCTAGGGAGCATCAAGACAGATGGATATGACATTATTACACCTGTAATCATATGCAATTCTGGTGAATTTTCTGAGATTCTGCCGGAAACTGAAAAAGAGGTTGCTAAAGGAGACAATATTATTGTGTTGAAAAAATGAGACAGGAGGCATTTCCTTGAAAAAATATATCGGGAAAAGTGTTGTAAAAGGAATTGCAGTAGGGAGAATCTACTGGTATAAGAAACAAAACTATGAAGCAGTTAAGACAGAAGTCCTTGATACAGAAGCCGAAAGAGAACGCTTTGAAAGTGCCGTTGAAACTGCAAAGAAACAGCTTACTGTATTATATGAGGATGCACTTGATCGTTTAGGTGAAGAACATGCAATGATTTTTGAGATCCATAAGATGATGCTAGAAGATGAGGATTATCTGGATGCAGTCAAAAATGTCATTAATGAAGGCTTAAATGGAGAATATGCTGTCAGTGTTGCAGAAGAACAGTTTGCTGAGATGTTTGCTTCTATGGACGACGAATATATGAAAGCAAGAGCGGCAGATATCAGGGATATATCAAAAAGGGTTATCAATATTTTGGCCGGGATTGGTGAAGATGGCATACATACAGATGAACCGGTGATTGTGGTCGCAGAGGATCTGACACCAAGTGAAACTGTGAAAATGGATAAGGAGAAAATATTAGCATTTGTTACGGTAAAGGGATCTTCCAATTCTCATACGGCAATCCTGGCAAGGAGCATGAATCTTCCTTCTTTGGTAAATACCAAGATGGAACTGAAGGAAGAGATGAATGGTAAAGTGGCTGTGGTAGATGGATTTAACGGAGAATTTATTGTTGAACCGGAAGAAGATATTCTGCAGGAAATGATTTCACGTAAAAATCAGTGGATAGCAGATCTGAAAGGATTAGAACAGCTCAAGGGAAAAGAAAACGTTACAAGTGATGGTAGAAAGATCAATTTATATGCTAATATTGGAAGTGTAAACGATGTAGATGCTGCTCTTGAAGCGGATGCGGGTGGAATCGGTCTGTTTCGAAGTGAATTTCTTTATTTGGGACGGAATGATTACCCTTCAGAAGAAGAACAGTTTGAAAGCTATAAAACAGTACTGGAAAAGATGAATGGGAAAAAGGTTATCATTAGAACGCTTGACATCGGTGCTGATAAAAAAGTGGATTATTTCAAACTGGAACCGGAGGAAAATCCAGCTATGGGATATAGGGCAATCAGAATCTGCCTGGACCGTCCGGAAATATTTATCACCCAACTACGTGCCATATACCGGGCTTCTGCCTATGGGACAGCAGCAATTATGTTCCCTATGATCGTATCGGTGAATGAAATCATAAGGATAAAAGAAATCGTAGGGCAGGTCAAAGAGAAACTTCTGGCAGAGGGCTTCCGGATGGGAGAAGTGGAACTTGGAATTATGGTGGAAACACCGGCGGCAGCTGTTATTTCAGATGAGTTGGCAAAAGAAGTGGATTTTTTCAGTATCGGAACCAACGATCTGACACAGTATACTTTGGCTGTCGACAGACAGAATCAAAAGCTTGAAAGTACTTGTGATACCCATCATCCGGCAGTACTCCGCCTGATTGAAATGACTGTTGCAAATGGGCATAAAGAAGGAATCTGGGTAGGAATCTGCGGAGAACTGGCAGCTGACACGGAACTGACACATACTTTTCTTGACATGGGAGTGGATGAGCTCAGTGTATCAGCGGCTAATGTTTTAAAGGTACGAAAAGCAATACGTGATATTTAAAAAAGAATACCATATCGGTGTGGAAGGAGGTGCGATATGAAGGAATTCAAAAAAGTGATCAGTGATCCGGTAGGATTACATGCAAGACCTGCAGGACTTTTAGTGAAACAGGCGGCTGCTTTTAAAAGTAAAGTCACTATTAGTGGAAACGGTAAGAGTGCGGACGGGAAAAAACTTATCATGTTGATGGGACTTGGAATTCGAAAGGGAATGGAAGTCATCTGCCGGATAGAAGGAGAAGATGAAGAGGCAGCTTCAGAAGTCCTGCAAAAATTCTTTGAAGAAAATTTGTAAAATAGAAAGGTATTACTTGTCATTTGGCTCTGTGCTAGGGCGGGGCTTGCAAAAATCTATAAGGGGGTATAAAGAGTATGATGAAATATTTACAAAAACTTGGTAAATCATTGATGCTACCGGTAGCGTGTCTTCCTATTTGCGGTATTTTGATGGGGATTGGATATGCATTGTGTCCGGCAACTATGCAGGGCGGTGAAATTACCGGATTTTTGAATCTGTTAGGCTTCTTTCTGGTAAAGGCAGGTGGCGCACTGATCGATAATATGGCGCTTCTGTTTGTTATCGGTGTAGGTGTAGGTATGGCGGATGACAATGATGGTACAGCAGGTCTTGCTGCATTTGCATCCTGGCTGATGATTACTACGCTGCTTTCTGTAGGCAGTGTTACTACTATGATGCCTTCCATAGCAGATGATGCAAATAAGTCACTTGCCTTCAGTAAAATTGCAAATCCTTTTATTGGTATCCTTTCAGGTATCATTGGAGCGACTTGCTATAACAAGTTTAAAGCTACCAAGCTTCCTGACTGGTTATCATTCTTTAGTGGCAAACGTTGTGTAGCAATTATTTCTGGTGTGGTTTCCATTATTGTATCAGCAATTCTGCTGTTTGTATGGCCGATTGTATTCGGCGCTCTTATTGCAGTCGGTAATGGTATTGCCGGAATGGGAGCTTTAGGTGCAGGTATTTATGCATTCCTTAATCGTTTATTGATCCCAACAGGTTTACACCATGCATTGAACAATGTATTCTGGTTTGACACAATTGGACTTGGCGATTTGACACATTTCTGGGCAGGTGAGACAAGTGCAGATGTATCATGGAGTCTTGGAATGTACATGTCAGGTTTCTTCCCTTGTATGATGTTTGGTATTCCGGGAGCAGCGCTGGCTATGATTCAGACTGCAAAGAAAGGCAAAAAGAAAGTGGCAATCGGTCTGGTTGCATCCGCAGCGGTTTGTGCGTTCGTCTGTGGTGTTACAGAGCCTTTTGAATTTGGATTCATGTTCCTTGCGCCTGGTCTGTATGTAATTTATGCATTGTTATATGGTATCTTTACCTTTATCACGACATTGGTAGGTTTCAGAGCCGGATTTAGCTTTTCGGCAGGATCAACAGATTTATTGTTCTCGGCATCTTTGCCTGCAGCACAAAACACATGGATGATCATTCCTCTCGGCATCGCAGCATTTGCAGTATTTTATCTTGTTTTCCGCTTTGCAATCATTAAATGGGATTTAAAGACACCAGGAAGAGAAGATGATAATGTAGAAACAGAAAAGAAAGCGGTTCTTTCTAATAGTGATTATGCGGAAGTTGCAACAATCATTTTGGAAGGCCTTGGAGGAAAAGAAAACATAGCATCTCTTGACAACTGTATTACAAGACTTCGACTTGAAATTAAAGATTATACACAGGTTGATGAAAAGAAAATAAAGTCAGCAGGTGTTGCAGGCGTCATGAGACCCAGCAAAACATCCGTACAGGTGATTGTCGGTACAAAAGTACAGTTTGTTGCTGATGAAATGAAGAAAATGTTATAAGGTATTATGTGAAAAGAGTAATACCGAAACCCCTAGCATGTCGGAGGTCCTTCGGGACCTCCGGCATTTTCAAATATGTTGAAAAATATAAAAAATTATTGGATGGGAGATATTTGAAATGAAAATAATCAGAGCGAAAGATTATAATGATATGAGCAGAAAAGCAGCTAATATTATATCTGCTCAGGTTATCATGAAACCGAATTGTGTACTGGGATTGGCAACCGGTTCTACTCCGATCGGAACCTATGCACAATTGGTGGAATGGTATAAAAAAGGTGATCTGGACTTTTCGGAAGTGACAACAGTGAATCTGGATGAATACAAAGGGCTGACAAGAGATAATGAGCAGAGTTATTATTACTTTATGAAGGAAAATCTGTTCAGTAAGGTTAACATTAACTTGGAACGTACTTTTCTTCCGGATGGAATGGAACCAGACAGTGATAAGGCGTGTGAGGATTACAACAGAGTAATAGCACATGTCGGCGGTGTTGATTTGCAATTGTTGGGATTAGGCCATAACGGACATATCGGTTTTAATGAGCCTGGAATGGCATTTGAAGCAGAAACTCATTGCGTAAACTTAACAGAGTCCACGATGAAGGCAAATCAAAGATTCTTTCCAACTATGGATGATGTGCCGAAACAGGCATACACAATGGGAATAAAAACAATAATGCAGGCAAAAAGAATACTGGTAGTGGTAAGCGGAGAAGATAAGGCTGCCATTGTGAAAGAAGCATTTTTTGGACCGATCACGCCTAAGGTACAGGCGTCTGTACTACAGCTTCATAATGATGTTACGATTGTGGCAGATGCAGCCGCACTATCGCTTATATAATGGAAATGTATATGTTCTGACCTGGAAGGGAGAAGATTTTTATGATCATTAAAAATGCCAGTGTGTATATGGAAGAGGGGAAATTTCTAAGAAAGGATATTTTTATTGAAGATGATCATTTTGTGAATTCAAAGGAGGAGATTACAGATCCTACAGAATTAGACGGGACAGGCTGTGTGGCGATACCGGGACTTATTGACATTCATTTTCATGGCTGTGCCAGTCATGATTTCTGTGATGGAACTTTGGAGGCAATCGATGCGATAGCCGCTTATGAGGCATCTGTTGGAGTGACCAATATTGTGCCAGCAACTATGACGCTCTCTGAGGAGAGGCTGTTGAAAATATGCAGCACAGCCAGAATCTATCAGGAAAAAGAGATTCGGAAAGGAAGAGCCAGACTTTGCGGAATCAATATGGAAGGTCCTTTTGTTGCAGAAAGTAAGAAAGGTGCACAAAATGGAGAGTACATCAGAAAACCCGATATAGACATGTTTGATAGATTAAACGAGGCTTCCGGGCATATGGTCAAACTGCTTGCTATTGCTCCGGAGATTGAAGGTGCGATGAGGTTTATAGAGGAAAGACATGAAGATGTAGTCATTTCTCTGGCTCATACTGCTTCAGATTATGACACTGCCATGAGGGCGTTTCAAAAGGGAGCCAGTCATGTTACCCACCTGTATAATGCCATGAATCCTTATACACACAGGGCACCCGGACTAATAGGGGCGGCGGCGGATACAGAGAATGTGGAGGTGGAACTGATTTGTGATGGAGTTCATATTCATCCTGCTGCGGTCAGAACTACCTTTAAAATATTCGGAGATGAGCGCATTATATTGATCAGTGACAGCATGATGGCAACAGGACTAAAGGATGGCAATTATAGTTTGGGAGGTCAGGCAGTTAAAGTGGTTGGAAATCTGGCAAGATTAAAGGACGGTACCATAGCCGGATCTGCTACTAATCTTATGGACTGTCTCAGAACAGCTGTATTAAAAATGGGTATCCCACTTGAGTCGGCAGTGAAGTGTGCGACGGTGAATCCGGCAAAGAGTGTTGGGATATATGACCGCTATGGAAGTATTTCTCCGGGTAAAAAGGCCAGTGTTGTATTGCTGACAGAAAATAATCTGACCTTAAAACAGGTGATTATAGACGGGGAAATTCTATAAACATATTAAATGAAATATGGGCTGTATGGGGAAGCTGGATATGACAGAATTATCATATCCAGCTTTCTATAGCTATTTGTATAAAAATATGGTAGAATATCACCGATTGAGAAAAACACCTGAAACGTTAATTAAGATCATTTTTTGAAAGTGATGAGGAATTTATATGGATTGTAAAGAAATAGAAAAAATGATTCCTGCATTTTTGGAGGATGGACTTGATACGGAAGATCTGCATGATTTTATAGCGCATATTGAGAAATGCAGAGAATGCAAGGAAGAGCTTTCCATACAGTTCCTTGTCTCTGAAGGTATGATAAGACTGGAAACAGGAAATGTATTTGATTTGCAGAATGAACTTGCGGCGAGGATTGAAAATGCGGAGCATACTCTTAAGGTGCGCGAAAACATGAAATGGTTGCTGTACATGCTGGAGGGCCTTGTAGCCGTGCTTTTGATCACGCTGATAGCAATGCTTATTCTTCTGTAGATAATAGATGCTAAAAGAAAGGTATGGTTATTCCATGGAAAAACTGGTTTTGATTGATGGACACAGTATTCTTAACAGAGCTTTTTACGGTGTGCCGGATCTGACAAACAGCGCCGGATTACACACCAATGCGGTATATGGATTTTTAAATATCATGTTTAAGATTTTGGAAGAGGAAAAGCCCGATTATCTGACGGTCGCATTTGATGTACATGCACCTACCTTCCGTCATGAAATTTATAAGGAATATAAGGGAACCAGAAAACCTATGCCTCAGGAATTGCGGGAGCAGGTGCCTGTTATGAAGGAAGTTTTAAACGCCATGGGTATTAAGATCATGGAGCAGGCGGGATTGGAAGCAGACGATATACTGGGAACTTTGGCAAAGCGTGCGGAAAAGATGGGGATGGATGTCTCTCTGGTGTCGGGAGACAGGGACCTTTTGCAGATTGCTACTGACAGGATCAAAATCAGGATACCGAAGACCAAGGGCGGAAAAACGGAGATTGAAGATTACTATGCGAAGGATGTGGAGGAAAAGTATCAGGTAAATCCCAAGCAGTTTATTGATCTTAAGGCATTGATGGGAGATACTGCCGATAACATCCCGGGTGTCCCTAAGATTGGCGAAAAAACGGCTACCGGACTGATGGTAGAATTTGGTTCTCTTGAAAATATCTATGTTCATATAGAAGAAATCAGTAAAAAATCAGTAAGGGAATCTTTGGCTGAGAACAGAGATCTGGCTGATTTGAGCAAGGTACTTGCTACAATTAATGTGGACAGCCCTATTACTCTTGAATATGAAGAAGCGAGAGTTCATAATTTTTATACAAATGAGGCTTATAAGCTGTTTAAAAAGCTGGAATTCAAAAATCTTCTTTCCAAGTTTGAGACAGGTGTTTCCAATGGAGATATCGTCAGTAAATTTCATATGATCACGGAGCTTTCCGATGCGGAAAATGTGTTTGAGAAAGTCCGTAAGTCTTCTGAGGAGATTGGCATTTATCTTGTGATTGACGAATGGAATCGGATAATTCTTGCCCTATGCCTTGCTCTGCCGGACGGTGCAACCTATTTTATCAAGAGCGAAGGTCTTGTGACAGAAAAGTACCTTGCGGATAAGGTAAGACAGCTTGCAAATGAGGTTAAGCTGGCTTGTGGAGATGTGAAACGTTATTATGAATTCTTTCAAAATGAAAATACGGAACAGTTTTTTGATGTGATACTGGGAGCTTATCTTTTAAATCCCTTAAAAAATGATTATGACCTTGAAGATGTTGCCAACGAACATCTGGGGCTGATGGTTCCCGAGAGTTCCAGACTTTTTGGGAAAATGTCTATTGACAGGGCACTTCCGGAAAAGGAGCAGGAAGTGTTTGAATATGCATGTTATCTTGCCTATACCGCATTGAAGGCAGCACCGGTCATCAGGGAAAAACTGGCGCAGACCGGCATGCTTTCACTGATGAATGAAATAGAGATGCCTCTTTCTTATGTGCTTTACGATATGGAGAAAGAGGGAATTATGATAAAGCCGGAGGAGCTGAAAGCTTATGGCGAAAAGCTTCTATTAAGAATCGGGGAGCTTGAACAGGAAATCTATAAGAAAGCAGGCTGTGAGTTTAATATCAATTCTCCGAAGCAGCTGGGAGAGATTTTATTTGAAAAAATGAATCTACCGGGTGGTAAGAAGACGAAGACCGGCTATTCCACAGCAGCAGATGTGCTTGATAAACTTGCACAGCAGTATCCTGTTGTCGCGGATATACTGGAATACAGAGCCCTTACCAAGCTGAAATCTACTTATGCGGACGGATTGATCGCTTATATCAGGGAGGAAAACAGAATCCATTCCAATTTTAATCAGACGATTACCGCTACCGGACGAATCAGTTCCACGGAGCCGAATCTTCAGAACATTCCTATGAAGACAGAACTCGGAAGACAGATCCGTAAGGTATTTGTCCCGAAGGAGGGATACCTTTTTACCGATGCGGATTACTCTCAGATAGAGCTTCGTGTACTGGCTCACATGTCAGGAGATAAGCAGCTGATCGAGGCATATCAGATGAATGAGGATATTCACAGGGTTACGGCTTCCAAAGTGTTCCACACGCCCTTTGAAGAAGTGACGGATCTTCAGAGAAGAAATGCAAAGGCAGTGAATTTTGGTATTGTTTATGGCATCAGTTCCTTTGGACTCAGTCAGGATCTAAGCATTTCCAAGAAAGAGGCGGCTGAATATATCGAGCAATATTTTGAAACTTATCCGGGAATCAAAAAATTTCTGGATGATTCAGTGGAAAACGCCAAGAAAAACGGTTATGTGACTACCATGTTCGGAAGGAGAAGACCGGTCCCTGAGTTGTCATCAAGCAATTTTATGCAGCGCTCCTTTGGGGAGAGAGTTGCCATGAATTCACCCATTCAGGGCACTGCGGCGGATATCATTAAAATTGCCATGATCAGGGTGTGGAAGAGACTGAAGGAAGAAAACTTGTCCTCGAAGCTGATCCTGCAGATTCATGATGAACTTCTGATTGAAACGAAAGCGGAGGAGAAGGATCAGGTCGCGGCAATTCTGGAAGAGGAAATGAAAGGTGCTGCAGATCTTTCCGTAAAGCTGGAAATTGATCTTCATACGGGAAATAATTGGTACGAGGCGAAATAAAATGAGAGTCATTGGAATTACGGGCGGTGTAGGTGCAGGGAAAAGTGCTGTTCTTGCCTATATCAAAGAAAAATATAACTGCAGGATTCTGCTTGCAGATGAGGCGGCACATCTGGTAAAGGAACCGGGGCAACCCTGCTACGAAAAGCTCGTGAAGCTTCTTTCAAGAGAAATTCTGAATGGGGATGGCTCCATCAATAAGCAGAAAATGGCGGAAAAAATTTTTGCTTCTGAAGACATTCTTTCTAAGGTAAACCGGATCATTCATCCCGCAGTAAAGGAATTGATCCTGAATACCATAGAGGAAGAGAGAAAACGAAATCTATATGATTTTTTCTTCCTGGAGGCAGCCCTTTTGATTGAGGACGGTTACTTGGAAATTGTGGATGAAATGTGGTATATTTATGCAAGAGAAGAGGTCCGAAGACAAAGGCTTCGGACAACCCGAAACTATTCGGATGAAAAAATAGATGCTATTATGGGCAGTCAGCTGAAGGAAGAGGAATTTCGGAAATATTGTAATGTAGTGATTGATAACAGTGATACATTGACTGACGCATATCGTCAGATTGATGAGAAGTTGGGGGAGTATCTGTGGCAGAAGTAAATGGATATGCCGGGCAACTGGTTTTTGGACTGGATATCGGAACGAGAAGCATTGTCGGCACGGTAGGATATAAAGATGGAGACCGTTTTGTAGTGGTCGCACAGCGGGTCAAAGAGCATGAGACAAGGGCCATGCTGGATGGGCAGATTCATGATATTAACAAAGTCGGCGAAACCATCAGAGTGGTGAAGGAAGAGTTGGAGGATGCAATCGGCAGAAAGCTTACGGAAGTCTGTATTGCTGCCGCAGGACGTGTCCTTTTAACTGTGACGACCCATGTAGAATACCCATATGGCAGTGATAAGGAAATCGGCAGCGAGGATATCTATGCCCTTACCTCTGCCGGTGTGGAAAAGGCATATAAGGAATTTCTGGAAAGCCGTCAGAGTGAGGATATGAAATTTTACTGTGTGGGATATTCGGTAGTAAGGTTTTATTTGAATGGATATCCCATGGGCAATCTGGAAGGACACAAAGCAAGAACCATTGGAGAAGATCTGATCGCCACATTCCTTCCGGAGGATGTTGTGGATGGCCTTTACAAAGCCGTTGAGCTTGCAGGGCTATCTGTAGCAAATATGACACTTGAGCCTATTGCTGCAATTCAGGTTGCCATACCGGAACGGTTTCGTATGCTGAATATTGCGTTGATCGATGTGGGGGCAGGCACCAGTGATATTTCCATCACGAATGATGGCTGTATCATTGCCTATGGCATGATTCCTGTTGCGGGAGATGCCCTGACAGAGGCAATTGCCAAACATTGTCTGGTGGACTTTTCCACAGCTGAGAAGATCAAGCGTGAGGCAGGCGATAGAGAGTGTGTTTCTTTTGAAGACATTATGTTTTTGCCTCAAACCATGAAAAGCAGCGAGGTTCTTGCTGTGACCAATCCTATTGTAAAGGATATGGCAAAGCAGGTTTCCGATAAAATCAAGGAACTGAACGGAGGAAAACCGGTCAGTGCAGTCTTCGTGGTAGGCGGTGGCGGTAAGATCCCCGGATACACGGAAGCGGTAGCAGAAGAACTTGGAATTGCCAGGGAGCGTGTGGCACTCCGCGGTGAGGAAGTCATGCAGCAGATTGTGTTTGAAGAGGACATCAAGAAGGACAGCCTTCTCGTAACGCCCATCGGAATCTGCCTGAATTTTTACGAACAGAGCAATAATTTTATCTATGTAAGCTTTAATGATAAAAAAATTAAGATGTATGATAACAACAAGCTTACGGTTGCAGATGCAGCCATGCAGGCGGGATTCCCCAATGACGGACTATTCCCGAAACGGGGAAAAGCACTCGAGTTTACGGTAAACGGAAAAGCACGCATGGTGAGAGGTGAATTCGGTGAAGCCGCTGTAATCACAGTGAATGGAAACACAGCAGATATCAATACGCCCGTTCATGCAAATGATATCGTTGAGGTAAGCAGATCCACAGCCGGGAAGAAAGCCTCCTGTACGATTTCGGAGCTTCCGGAGTCCGGAGATAATATTTCGGTGAATGTGAACGGACAGAAGATTGCAATGCCGAAGTTTGCCAGCGTTAACGGTCTTTTGCAGTCCGGATATTATGAAATACAGGAAAATGACGCTGTGGAGATGTTGAATTTTTATACGGTAAAACAGATCACGGAGTTTATGGATGTGATTCTCGATTCCAATATGAACATTTATGTGAACAATAAGCTGGCAGATATGGACACACCGGTTTATGATAATTTTTCTGTGATATGGACACTGGGGCGGATGGACTCTGTAAGCAGTCAGGAAGAGACGAAGCAGAAGGAAGAACAGAACCGGGAGCAGGAAAAAGAGCAGGATAAAAATGAGGAACCGGTACAGGAACCTGCTGTTCACAGTATTGTGGTACTGGTAAACAAAACGCCGGTACCACTTGAAGGAAAAACGGGCTATATTTTTGTTGATGTGTTTGATAAAATAGATTTTGATCTGTCAAGGCCAAAGGGGAAGGGAATTGTCACTACCCTGAACGGCAGACCGGCTCAGTATATGGAACCGATCCATGATGGGGATGTGATTGAAATATACTGGCAGGAATAAGGATAAACAGAGGTGCAACATGAGACTTTGCAGTATTGCAAGCGGAAGCAGCGGCAACTGTATTTATGTCGGCTCCGATTCTACTCATCTGTTGATCGATGTGGGAATCAGCGGAAAACGGACAGAACAGGGATTGAATGAACTTGATCTTTCCATGAAAGATATTGACGGTATTTTTATTACCCATGAACATACGGATCATATCGCAGGACTTGGAGTCCTTGCAAGAAAATATGAAGTGCCTGTCTACGCAACAAAAGGAACCATAGAGGCAATTAAAAATACATCCTCTGTGGGGGAAATCCCGGAGGATCTGTTTCAGATAGTGGCGCCTGACGAAAAGATCATAGTCAAAGATCTTGTCTGTAATCCCATGCGGATATCCCATGATGCAGCAGATCCCGTAGCATACCGGATCTCCCATGGAAAAAAGAGAGTGGCAATTGTCACTGACCTTGGTAATTACAATGATTATACCGTGGAATCACTAAAGGGCATGGATGCTCTTTTGCTGGAAGCAAACCATGATGTGAATATGCTTCAGGTGGGGCCTTATCCATATTACTTAAAACAGCGTATTTTGGGTGACAGGGGACATCTTTCCAATGAAAGGGCAGGACAGCTTCTTTGCAGACTGTTGCATGATAAGCTTCAGGCGGTGGTGCTTGGACATCTCAGCAAGGAAAACAACATGCCGGAGCTTGCCTATGAAGCGGTGCGGGTAGAGGTTACCATGGCAGATACAGACATTAAAATAAGTGACGTCCCCATGCAGGTGGCGAAAAGAAGTGAAAGGTCGGAAGCAATCTATATTGCATAGATGTTAGGTTGCAAATAGACTTTTTGGATAAAAGAGAGGAGAAAAAATGAACAGAACAATTATTACGGTAGTAGGAAAAGACACAGTTGGTATCATCGCAAAGGTTTGCACTTATCTCGCAGAAAACAGCATTAATATCCTGGATATTTCACAGACTATTGTTCAGGGATATTTCAACATGATGATGATCGTTGATACAAATAAAGCGACGAAGCATTTTGGGGAGGTCGCCGATGAACTTCAGACACTGGGCGAGGAGATCGGCGTTGTTATCAAGTGCCAGAAGGAAGAAATTTTTGATAAAATGCATAGAATCTAAAATGTGCGGACAAGCATCTTAGACATAGGAGATAATGGCATGATAAATTTATTTGAAGTAGTGGAAACCAATGAAATGATCACCAAGGAAAACCTGGATGTAAGAACCATTACGCTGGGTATCAGCCTTCTTGACTGTATTGATTCGGATTTAAATCGATTAAATGAGAAAATATATCGCAAAATATATGATGCGGCAAAGGATCTGGTAAAGACAGGTGAGGAAATATCGAGAGAGTATGGTATTCCCATTGTCAACAAGAGAATATCCGTGACGCCCATTGCACTGGTTGGCGGTGCAGCATGCAGAACAATTGAAGATTTTGCTTCTATCGCAAAGACGCTGGATAAAGTGGCTCACGAAGTCGGAGTTAATTTTATCGGAGGGTATTCAGCCCTTGTCTGCAAGGGAATGACACCTGCAGACGAATTACTCATTAGGTCTATTCCTCTGGCACTTTCCACGACAGAGAGAGTTTGCAGTTCTGTAAATCTGGGCTCAACCAAAACAGGTATCAATATGGATGCAGTAAAGCTTATGGGCGAGATGATAAAGCAGACAGCGGAATACACAAAGAAAGATGATTCTCTCGGTTGTGCCAAACTGGTGGTATTTTGCAATGCGCCGGATGACAATCCTTTTATGGCAGGTGCCTTTCACGGTGTTACCGAGGCGGATAAGATTATCAATGTGGGAGTCAGCGGTCCGGGAGTTGTAAAGAATGCGTTAAGCAAAGTGAGAGGAGAAAACTTTGAAGTGCTTTGTGAGACCATTAAGAAGACTGCTTTTAAGGTAACCAGAGTAGGGCAGCTGGTAGCCCAGGAAGCGTCCAGAAGACTGAACGTTCCTTTTGGTATTGTGGATCTGTCCCTTGCCCCTACACCGGCCATCGGAGACAGTGTGGCAGATATTCTGTGCGAGATTGGACTGGAATATGCAGGTGCGCCCGGTACCACAGCAGCTCTTGCACTTTTGAACGATCAGGTAAAAAAAGGTGGAGTTATGGCATCTTCCTATGTGGGAGGCTTAAGCGGTGCCTTCATTCCTGTCAGCGAAGATCAGGGAATGATCAATGCAGTGGAGGCAGGAGCGCTTACGATAGAGAAACTGGAAGCAATGACCTGTGTCTGCTCCGTAGGTCTTGATATGATAGCGATTCCGGGAGATACGAAAACAAGTACGATATCGGGGATTATTGCAGACGAAATGGCAATCGGAATGGTCAATCAGAAAACCACAGCGGTACGTATTATTCCCGTGATCGGAAAAGGTGTGGGAGAGACTGTAGAGTTTGGCGGCCTTCTCGGATATGCGCCTATCATGCCGGTTAATCAATTCTCCTGTGATGCTTTTGTAAACAGAGGCGGACGGATTCCGGCGCCCATTCACAGTTTTAAGAATTAATGGTTTTTTATTAAGAAAAAACTAAGATAAATCACATTGTACCACCTCATATACTGTGCTATAGTTTGTATGTGATACAAATAATGACACAATATATGAGGTATTTTTATGAAAAAGGGAATGAAAGATAAGATGAAAAGAGAAATTGCTTTCTTGCTTGCAGGAGTAATGATGCTTGGGCTTACTGCCTGCGGTAAGGGTGGTAGCGGCAATGACTCACAGGCCCAAAAAGAATTTTATTATCTGCCGGAATATAAAGAGTTACAGATGGATGTGAATTACATAAGCAATATACTCCCCCAAGGGGATGTGCTGTTTCTGATCGGATTCTCCTGGAATGAGGAGACGGAAGAAAGTACCGGAAAAATGTACCGTTATGACCTTATTTCGGATACCTGTGAGGAGATGATATTGCCTCTGCCTGAGAACGCTTCTGTTCAGAATGCTGTTATAGACTCGGAAGAGAATCTTCTGATGATTGTCAACCGCTATGAAGAGATTGCAGGAGATACGATGACGGAAGATGAAGATACAGAAGAATCCTATGAGAATGTAGAATATGAAAATTATGTGGAATTATGGCAGATATCCGGGCAGGACGCAGCAATGATAAGCCGGACAGATATAAAGTCTGTCTTTGATGATCCTGACAATTCCTATGTTCAGAATATGACCATAGACAGCAAAGATACGATCTATTTTTCAGACGGAAACTCCAATATTTATCTTATGGATAAAAATGGTAACAAGCTCGGCAAAATTGAAACCGGAACTGACTGGATTGACGCTCTTTTTGCAACAAAAGAAGGCGACGTTTATCTAAAAACCTGGGGCGAGACGGGACAGGAAATTAAACAGGTAAGGCCTGATTCCAAATCCATAGGAGAAGCCGTTAAAAGTGACAATATAAAGGGAACGGGATATAATCAGAATTATTATACAGGCCTTGAAAAAGGAGTCCTGATCAGTGACAGCAATGGTGTTTTTGCGTATGATTTTGAGAATGATACCAGAGAGTATTTTTTTGACTGGCTGGATGCTGATCTCAACAGTGACGATGTGGAAATAATGGGAGCTATGTCGGATGGCCGCTTTTTTGTGATCCTGCATGAGTATACGGAGGATAAAACAGAATATTCTCTTGTATTACTCAAGAAAACACCGGCGTCTGAGGTGCCTGAAAAGGAAGAAATTGTTTTTGGTGCCATGTGGCTTGATCAGGATATGAGAAAAAATATTATTGATTTTAACAAGTCAAGCAATGAATATCATATTTCTGTGAAAACCTATGATACAGATGATTACAATGCGGGGCTCACTCAGTTTAATAACGATATTACCAGCGGAAACGGCCCGGATATTATAGACATTTCCAATCTTGATTATAAGCAGTATGCCAGCAAGGGCGTGTTCGAAGATCTCAATTCTTATATGGAAAGGGACAACATTAAAAAAGAAGACTATCTTGAAAATGTTTTTGAGGCGTACGAAGTGGAAGGTAGGCTTTATGCTGTTATCCCGCAATTCTATATAAACACTACGGTGGCAAAAACTTCCAAAGTGGGGGACGCGACAGGCTGGACTTTAAGCGAGATGCTTGATTTTGTGGAAAGCAGTGAGGCAGAGAATGTGTTCCGTTACGGAAGCAGAGATAGTATTTTTTACTATTGTATTTATAACAATATAGATGAGTTTATTGACTGGGAAACCGGAGAATGCTCCTTTAACAGTGATGATTTTATCAGGGTTCTGACATTTGCTGCAAAGTTTCCGGAAGAGCCTGATTACAATGACACGGGCGAAGGAATAAGCTCTCTTCTGCGGTCCGATAAGCTTCTGCTGATGCAGACCAGCTTAAGCTCGGTACAGGAATATCAGATGTACAATGGGCTGTTTGGGGAAAAAGTTTCTTATATCGGATTTCCTAACAGTGAGCGAAAGGGTAACCTGATTCAGCCTGCGGGAGGAAGTGTGGCATTAAATGCGAAGTCAAAACATAAGGACGGAGCATGGGAGTTTATCAAGGTGCTGATTTCCGATGAGTATCAGCAAAGTCTTGTGAAAGAGCATGGAGGCTGGGGCTTCCCGATAAAGAAGTCTGCACTTGATAAACAGTTTGAAATAGACATGACGCCTGATTATTATGAGGATGAAAACGGAGAAAAGGTAGAGCAGCCGAAGACAAGCTGGGGATATGATGACTTTGATATGGATATTTATGCCGCCACGCAGGAAGAGGTGGATGCAGTAAAGAAAATTATTGATTCAGCTGAAATATGTGCCGGCTTAGTGAATGAGGAATTGACCAATATTATTACTGAAGAGACGGCACCCTTCTTCAAAGGACAGAAAACCGCAAAGGAAACAGCGGATATCATTCAGAACAGAATTCAGATTTATGTGAAAGAAAATTCCTGACAGGAATCGGAGGAACATTTGGCATGGGTTTTCGCAACAGGAAAGCCGGGAATGGAATAAAAGGAAATAAAGGGAGTAAATTGAACAGACAGGTCAGAAAAGGGAAGAAGATATCGTGGGGATATCTTTTTCCCAGTCTTGCCGGGGTACTGCTGTTTTTTGTGCTACCTTTTTTGGTGGTGATTTATTATTCCCTGGTGGATAATCCCATTAACAGAGAATTTGTATTTCTTGATAATTTTGTAAGGGTTGCGACCAACAAGGCTTTTCAACAGGCTGCTTTTAATACGCTCAAATTTTCTGTGGTTGCAGTGCCGCTGGCGGTTATTCTGTCACTTCTTCTTGCAATGATGCTGGATTATAAAATCCCTTTCAGAAGTCAGTTCAGAACGGCATTCTTGAGTCCCATGATGGTTCCGGTTGCCTCGATTATTCTGATCTGGCAGGTATTGTTTCACTATAATGGCATTGTGAACGATTTTATTGGGCTTTTCGGGGCAGATAAAATAGACTGGCTGAAATCCTCCCATGCACAGGTCGTGATTGTCATCTTGTTTCTTTGGAAAAATCTTGGATATAACATGATCCTGTTTATGGCGGCTTTGGGAAGCATACCAAAGGATATTCTGGAGGTAGCCATACTTGAGAGTGCCACGCCTTTTCAGATTTTCTGGCACATTAAGATCAGATATTTATCCTCAACCATACTTTTTGTGACAATTATGTCCCTCATAAATTCTTTTAAGGTTTTCAGGGAAATCTATTTGTTAACAGGAAATTATCCTTATGATACAATTTATATGATGCAGCATTTTATGAACAATGCGTTTGCACAGCTTGACTATCAGAAATTGTCGGCGGCGGCCATAATGATGTCCATTGTCATGGTCATTATTATAGGTATTTTGTTCCTGACCGAAAACTATTTCGGAAGGGATGTGGAAGGATGAAAAAGAGAAAGCGAAGAAAAGTAAGAAGGATGTTTCTCAAGGTGGCAATGATTACTTTGATAGCTGCGTGTTTTGCAGTGCTGTTTTTGATGCCGATTGTACTGACTGTCACCAATTCTTTTATGGCCTCATCAGAAATTTCTTCTAATTACGGACAGGTTTTCGCCACTACGGATACAGGTGGCAAGACCTACATTTCTGAAAAGGTTAATTTGAAATTTATCCCGGATATGGTATCCTTTAGCCAATATATTACCGTTTTGTTTAAAAGTCCGGAATATCTGTTTAAGTTTTGGAATTCCGTAATCCTGGTAGTTCCTATTGTAGTATTTCAGTTGGCGGTTGCATCGGGTGCAGCTTATGGTTTTACCCGGTTTCGCGGGAAACTGAAGGAAGTTATATTTTTTGTTTATATTATTTTAATGCTGATGCCCTATCAGGTAACGTTGGTGCCCAATTACCTTGTCTCTGAATGGCTGAATATTCTGGACACAAAATGGGCGATCTGGCTTCCGGGAATTTTTTCTCCCTTTGCCGTGTTTATGCTGACAAAGTACATGAGAAGAATTCCCGCTTCTGTAATGGAAGCAGCGCAGATTGACGGTGCAGGAGAATGGCAGATTTTTAAGAGTATTTGCATGCCCCTCTGTAAGGGTGCGCTGTGTTCGGTTGCAATCCTCATTTTCATTGATTATTGGAATATGGTGGAGCAGCCTTTGATCTTATTATCGGATCCGGAGATGCATCCGCTTTCTGTATTTTTGTCTAAGATCAATGAGGGAGAAATAGGACTGGCATTTGCAGTGGCGACGATTTATATGGTGCCGCCGATTCTGGTATTTCTCTACGGAGAGGATTATCTGGTTGAGGGAATTACCTATCAGGGAGGCATTAAAGGATAAGACCATGAAAAGGGAGAAAAAGTATGAATGAAAATGTGTCTAAAAGAAGAGACTGGATTAAAAATGTAGCGATTATATTCCTTACTGTTATGTTGGTACTCACATTTTTTTCAAATACGATCATGAACTATTCGCTGCCGGAGGTGGCAACCCAGTACGTACAAAGCGGAACCATAACAGCCAAAATCCGTGGAACGGGCAATGTGGAGGCAACAGATCCTTACAATGTCATGGTCAAGGAATCCCGTGTGATCTCCAGTGTGGCCGTAAAGCAGGGAGATACGGTTGAAAAGGATCAGGTGCTGTATTATCTGGAAGATGCGCAGAGCGATGAGCTTAAGAAAGCGGAAGATGAACTGGAGGATCTGGAACTGACTTATATGAAAGGACTTTTTGGCGGCACCGTGTCATCGGAGATCATCAATAAAGTGGCAAGTGGAAATACGGATTCCTTCGCATCCTATCAGGCGAAGGTAACCGATATGCAGAACAAATTGGAGAACGCAAAGAACAGGGTTAGTGAATGCCAGAAGGCCTTGGATGATATCACACTACAGAGTACCGTCAATACCAACAATGCCGGGGTAAGTACCATTCCGGATGAATTGGCAAAGGATCAGGCCAGCACGGATCTGGCGAAGGCTCAGGAGGCATTTAATAACTATAAAGCCAAAAAAGTAGCTGAATTGACAAATGAGATATCAGAAGTGCAAAAGCAGATCACAGATTTAGAAACGTTGGTGAACAGTGCAGAGTCAATTGCAGGTAGTGTAAGCAGCACTACCGGTACATCTGGCGGTATTGATGCATATACAAAGCAGAGAGATGCAGCATTAAATGCTGTTAAGAATAAATTGAGTCAAATATATAAAGCGTTTTATACTCAAGAGCTTTCCTTAAGCGACAATGCTACAATAGATGATATGAAGGACGTTTATAATAATTTAAGAAATGCAATAGGTGAGAGATCAGAATATCAGACGCTCTATGCAGAATTTGACGCAACTTTGTCGCAGTACAATATTACGGTAAACAGCTTTAATGAAGCCTCCGGTCAGCTGAGCGGCTATGAATCAAACAAGTCTGCTTTAAACAATGCAAAACAGCGCTTAAGTGATCTTCAAAGCAAATTGGCAGAGGTAAATGCGATTACGGTATCTTCTAATGAAAGTGTGCAGGATGCCCAGAACAGACTTGATCAGGCAACAAGGAATATTACCGAGATCACCAGTGCCAATAAACAGTCATCAACTGCTTATCAGAATAAGATAGCGAATGCGGAAGCGGCACTGAAAAATGCCCAGGCAGTCTATGAACTTCTGAAGCAGGAGCAGACAGACCTTGCTGCGGATATCAATGCTGAGCTGGATCTTTCCAAGGCAAGTAAGGATATTGCGCAGAAGAAAGAAGAAATTGCAAAATTAAAGGAAAAGTCCATGGGTTCTGCAATCAAAGCACCTGTTGCGGGAACAGTTACCTCCCTTGCCTATGTAGCCGGAGAAACTACGAAGCCGGAGGAAGCAGCCGCAGTGATTCAGGTAGAAGGAAAAGGATTTACTGTAAGTTTTTCCGTTACCAATGAGCAGGCAAAGAAGGTACAGGTAGGAGACGTGGCAGATTTACAGAATGCCTGGTATTATGAGGATGCAAAGGCAGTGTTATCAGCAATCAAGCCGGATCCGGAGAGTGCAGGACAAAAGAAACTTCTTGTTTTTGATGTGACGGGAAGCAGTATTCAGGCAGGACAGTCGCTTAGCCTGTCAGTGGGACAGAAAAGTGCGGAATATGAACTGGTGGTTCCAAACAGCGCTATTCGTGAAGACAGCAACGGCAAATTTATATTGATTGTGGAATCGAAAAGCGGTCCGATCAGTAACAGATATATTGCAACCAGAGTTGATGTGGAGGTCCTTGCATCCGATGACAACAATACGGCAATTTCAGCAGGACTTTACGGTTATGAATATGTCATTACCACGTCCACGAAACCGGTAGAGGCGGGTAAACAGGTAAGGTTAAATGAAGGATAAAAAATTTTTGTTGACAGTGTTGATATCCCTTGTGCTTTTTTTCATTGTGACATTTTGGTGGAACAGTAAGGTAAGTGATTTGAGGGATCAGCAGGCTGCGAAGCGGTGGAGCGAGGATGGCGGCTATGCACAGGTCAGCGTTTTTGTGACAAAGGAAGCATCTGTGGATGATTTTCAGATAAAAAGCTTTGAAAAACAATTGGAATCAGCCCTTTCGGAGGCTGCTGTCACCAGTGAGAATGAAAATGCCAGACTGTATATAGACGCATACAGCTCTCAGGGCAAGATTACGGTGGTAAGCAGTCAGAGTACACTGGAAACGGATGCCATAGGTGTGGGCGGTGATTTCTTCTTTTTTCATCCGCTTCAGCTTGTGAGCGGAAGATATTTTTCCGGTGAGGAATTGATGCAGGACTTTATTATTCTGGACGAAGAAGCGGCCTGGCAGCTGTTCGGTTCCAATGATATTGAGGGAATGAATGTTATGATAAACGGCGTCCCGCACTATGTGGCAGGTGTCATAAGGCGGGAAAAAGGGCGGCTTGCAGAGAATGCAGGACTTCAGAAATCAGTGATCTATGTTTCCAATGAGACACTTTCGCAGTATGGCATCAGCGAAGGAATCGGTTGTTATGAGATTGTGGCACCCAATCCGGTAAAAAAATTCGTTTACAATACAGTAAAAGAGATATTTGGATTAAAAGAAGAGGAAATGACGGTAGTTGAGAATTCTTCCAGGTATTCTGTGGAGGCGATGATCCCGGTGATGCTTGATTTTGGAACCAGGTCCATGCAGAATGCGGCCATTCACCTGCCGTATTGGGAGAACATGGCAAGAGGACACGAAGATATCCGGGCAGTTATCTTATTCCTTCAGATGATTCTGTTATTGATTCCTGCCCTTATCGTTTTGGTTTTTCTGATCATAAAGTGGAAGAACAGAAAATATACATGGAAAGATATACAAAAATTTTGGAGGTAAGCATGAAAAAGAAACTGTGCGTAATCCTGACGTTGATACTTATGATAGCATCCTTTGCCGGCTGCGGGAATGAAAGCGGTGAGACAGGACAGGCGGCATCAAGCAAAGATTATGTGTATAAAGTGACGCCCCTGGAACTTGAGAGAGGAGTGGACGGCTATAGCAATCTGATAAAGAATGGCGATTATATCTATGCTTACGGCTATAAATATGAAGACGATGGAACTACCACCATCAATCTGGCCTTGCTGGATACAGAAGGAAAGGTTAAGGAGGAGGGAAAGTACTTCTCACAGGAAGGAGGAGGACTGGTATACTTTTCCTGCGATGATCAAGGGGTACTTTATGCCATTAAGGATATCTATGCACAGGAGCCGGATGAGGAAGGAAACTATATCGATCAATATTATCTGGTAAAACTTTCCGTTAAAGGAGAGGAGATATTCTGTATCTCTTTGAATGAGATACCGCAAGTGAAGGAGCTTGCCGGAAATGGATGGCTATATACAGGTGATATTGTATGCATTAAGGATAAAATTTATGTGAAAGTAATGGAAAGCTATCTTACATTTGACAGAGAAGGTAATTTTCTGAAAATGCTTTCTTCAGAGGGAGAAGATTCTCTTCAGGGGGTATATCTGTATCCGATTGCCAATGGAAAAGTGATCGCATTCCGTATGGAGGATGACGGTGCTGTTTATCTGGGATATGCGGATATGGAGACCGGAAAAATGACGGATAAAACAAAAATTCCGGGAGCATCTTATGATTTCTCAGTTTATCCGGGTAATGAAAATTATGAAGTGTTTCTGGTGAACAGCTATGGCGTTTATGGGTATAATATCGGTGATTCGGATAAAATCCAGTTGATGAATTTTGTTGATTCCGATCTGGACAGTTATGGGCTTTATAACCTGATTACAATCAATGATCAGGAGTTTTTTGCAGCCTATGATGATCAGGAAAATTATGAGACCTGTATCGGCAGATTTTCGAAAGTGGACCCGAAAGATATCAAGGACAAGAAAGTGATTACCCTTGCCTGCGCGGGTCTTGACTGGGATATCAGGAACAGCGTTGTAAAGTTTAATAAGAGTAATGAAGAGTATCGAATTACGATTCAGGATTACGCTTCGCTGTACAATTCCGAAAGTGATTATGAGGCCGGAATCACCAGACTGAATACGGATATTGCATCCGGAAAAGTGCCGGACATTCTTGTCATTAATGATTCCATGCCGGTAGAAAGTTACATTTCCAAGGGTCTTTTCGAGGATTTAAAACCTTATATTGAAAAAGATGAGGAGCTTGATATCACCAATTATATGCCGAATGTTTTGGAAGCCTACTCGGTGGATGGAAAGCTGTATCGTCTTGTGCCATATTACACAATCAATACCTTAATTGCAAAAACATCGGATGTAGGACAGAAAAGAGGATGGACAGTTCAGGATGTAAATGAACTGATGAGTACAAAGCCGGAAGATGTAATGTTTCTGAATTATGTTGACAGGAGAACTATGCTGTTATACTGTATGAGTTCTGCCGGTAATCAGTATGTGGATTGGAAAAACGGAACCTGCAGCTTTGATACAGACAGTTTTACGGAAATGCTTGAATTCCTGAAAGAGTTTCCGGAAACGATAGGGGATGATATGTATACTGATGAGTACTGGGAGAATTATGACAGTATGTGGCGTGAGGGCAAAGTTGTAGCAATGATGTACAATGTTTCCGGCTTTCGCGATTATCAGTATGTGCAGCAGGGCACCTTTGGAGAACCTGTTACCATGATCGGTTATCCTACAGGAAACGGAGACGGATCTGCAATTATGCCGGCTCTGCAGATGGCAATGTCCGCAAAGTCATCCTGCAAAGAGGGAGCATGGCAGTTTCTCAGATACTATCTTACGGATGAATATCAGGATGCGATTCCGTATGGGCTGCCTTTAAGCATTAAGAGACTGGATTCTATGGGGGAAGAGGCAATGAAAAAGCCCACTTATACCGATGAGAACGGGAATGAGGTGGAGTCAGAGGACTATTATTATCTTGGCGGAGTTGAAATCCCTATCAATCCAATGACAAAAGAAGAGGTGGAAAATTTCAAGAAAACGTTGTATAGTTTTAATCAGGTATACAATTATGATGATAACCTGATTCAGATCATAGAAGAGGAAGCAGCAGCTTTCTTTAACGGGCAGAAAAGTGCGAAAGACGTGGCGGCTATTATTCAGAGCCGTGTGAAAATTTATGTGAACGAGAATCGGTAAAACATCAGTCAGGAAGTGACAGATGAAACAGGAAAAAACAAAGAAAAGTCTATATGTGAAATTGCTTCAGATCACATTGATTCCTATTTTTATGCTGACGCTGGTCATTACTTCTTTCAGCATAAAGAGCTTTGCAACGGCTCTTCACAGCGAAGTTAAGCAGGGGTTAATGGATTTGAGTTCTGCGATTATGACATTATATGATCAGTTGTATCCGGGAGACTACTATGTAGTCAGTCAAAATAATGAAATTTATATGATGAAGGGAGAACATCAGATCAACGGAGACTTTTCCATTATTGACACGATCAAGGAAAAGACAGGAGTCGATATTACTTTCTTTTTTCAGGATACCCGTGTGATCACCACACTGTACGATCCGGAGGGAAAAAGGATGATAGGGACCAGGGTCAATGCGGTTGTGGTCAATGATGTGTTAAAAACAGGACAGCCTGCTTTTTATCCCAGTGTATCTATCGGAGAAGAAAAATATTTTGCATATTATTCGCCGCTGATCAACAGTGACGGAACGTGTAGCGGAATGCTTTTTGTGTCAAAACCGGTAAAAACGGTAAGCAGTAACCTGAAAAAGGTCATTATACCGATTATTATACTGGGCATCGTGGCAATGATCATCGCTGCTTTGTTTACCATTAGCTTTTCGAAAAATCTGATGCGTGCTATTGCTAAAATGGGGGAATTTTTAGGTAAAGTAGCAAAAGGTGATTTAAATGAAAAGCTTGATTATCACTTGTCAAAACGAGAGGATGAACTTGGTGAACTTGGCAGATATGCTGTAACCATGCAGAAATCATTGAGCGAGCTCGTGGAGCGGGATGCGCTTACAGGACTTATCAACAGAAGGAGCGGAGAAAAGAAGCTGCAGCAGGCGCACAAGGAGAAAGAGGAAAGAAACATTGACTTCTGCGTTGCCATCGGAGATATCGATTTCTTTAAAAAAGTAAATGACACTTACGGGCATGAATGGGGAGATATGGTTCTGATCAAGATTGCCAGAATAATGAAAAAGCGTATGGTCGGAAGAGGCATTGTGGCCAGATGGGGCGGAGAAGAATTTATGTTTCTTTTCAATAATTGTTTGCTGGAAGAGGCACTTGCTTTGCTGGAAGAGACACTGAATGAGATCAGGGACATAGAGATTGAAATAGATGAGACAACAAAAATCCGTGTTACCATGACATTCGGTATCTGTCAGGGCAGCACGGATGGATTAAACCTTATTCTGAAAGAAGCAGATGAGAAGCTGTATAGCGGGAAAAATAACGGCAGAAACCGGATTGTAAAGTAAAGCTTATATTTCATCCAGGTGAAAGCCGAAATATCTCACGGCATTGTTATAGGAGATATCCTTTATGATCTCAGACAGTGTTTCGCTGTCTGAGGAAAATTCGCCGTTTTCAACAAATTCGCCGATCAGATCGCACAGGATACGGCGGAAATATTCATGCCTTGTATAGGAGAGAAAGCTTCTGGAATCCGTCAGCATTCCTACAAAACCGGAAAGATTGCCAAGATTTGCCAGGGAAAGCAATTGATCCTTTATGCCGGTCTTGTGGTCATTGAACCACCAGGCGCTGCCCTGCTGGATCTTGGCTACAGCAGAAGAGTCCTGAAAACATCCGATGATAGTGCCAATCGCCTGATTGTCACCGGGATTCAGACTGTAAAGGATGGTTTTGGGAAGCTCATCAGTCCGGGCAAGACCGTTCAGAAAATCGGCCGTCTGATCGGATGAAGTATGGCTGCTGATACAGTCAAAACCTGTGTCGGGCCCAAGTCTTTGATACATCAGATCGTTGTTATCTCTTTTACACCCATAGTGAAGCTGCATTACCCAGTTACGTTTGTGATATTCTTTGCCTGCAAAGAGCATAAAAGCTGTTTTGAAGGTTAGCTCCTCCTCTTTGGAGATGACATTGCCGGAGCGCCTTTTTGCAAAAATATTTTCTATTTCTTCATCGGAAGCAGGATAGTACATAAGAGATAAAAGCCCGTGGTCGGAAACACAGCATCCCATAGATGCAAAGAAATCCATGCGGTTTATCAATGCCTTTTTCAGAGATGCAAAGGAGTGGATGGTAATTCCGCTTTCCTTTGAAAGTACAGAAAGATAATCGCTATATTCCGGCTTCTCAATGTTCATAGCCTTGTCAGGGCGCCACGCAGGGAGTACTTGAACGTCAAAAGTGTTATCGGCGGCAATTTTTGCGTGCCATTCAAGCGAATCGGCGGGATCGTCCGTGGTACAGATTAAAGTGACATTGGATTTTCTGATCAGATTGCGGGCACTCATGGAAGGATCGGAAAGTTTGGCATTGCAGAGATTCCAAACTTCTTCGGCCGTTTTTGCGTTCAGGCAGCCTGTATATCCAAAATATCTTTGCAGTTCCAGATGGCTCCAGTGATAGAGAGGATTGCCGATGGCTTTACCGAGTACTTCAGCCCATTTAAAGAATTTTTCCTTGTCGGACGCATCGCCTGTGATATATGCTTCATCAACGCCGAAGGAACGCATGAGACGCCACTTATAATGATCACCGCCAAGCCAGAGCTGAGTGATGTTGTCAAACCTGCGGTCTTCTGCAATTTCACTTGGATTGATGTGACAGTGATAGTCCAAAATGGGTGCTTTATCTGCAAACTCGTGGAACAGAGTCCGGGCAGTCGGGGTAGACAAAAGAAAATTCTTATCCATAAACGGTTTCATAAAAAAATCTCCTTTATGAGAATGTAAACAGCTACATAAAACTATGCTGATTATACAATATGTTTATAGGAAAAACAATCATTGGAGTGAAAAGTAAAATGTAGGTATTTACTGTACTTGGGTTTTTTATATATTATAATCCGGAGGAACAAAAGATGGAATGCAATTTGTTGTTTGTTGTGAACAGTGTATTTCTTGGTGTTGGATTATCTATGGATGCGTTTTCTGTATCACTGGCAAACGGTCTGCATGAACCGGAAATGAAAAGGAAGAAGATTGCAGGAATTGCAGGTGTGTTTGCTTTTTTTCAGACATTGATGCCTGTGATCGGATGGATATGTGTACATACAGTAATTCAATATTTTCAGGCATTTGAAAAATTTATTCCATGGATCGCTCTGATCCTGCTTTTGTTTATCGGCGGAAAAATGCTGATAGAAGGAATCAGGGAAAAGGACGGTGAAACGGAAGCAGTCAAAGTGGGAATAGGGGCACTTCTGGTGCAGGGAATCGCCACATCCATTGACGCACTTTCTGTGGGTTTTACCATTGCCGAGTATGATTTTGAGATGGCAATAGTGTGTGTGCTGATTATTGCTGTCGTAACATTTATTATTTGCCTTTTAGGTGTGTTGATTGGCAAAAAGTTCGGGACCCAATTTTCGGGCAGAGCAACGATGCTTGGCGGAGTGATCCTGATTGCCATTGGAATTGAGATTTTTGTTACCGGAATTTTTTGATAAGGCAGCGATGGGTTTAGCAATTAAACAATAACAGGTGACTGCCGATATTCATTGAGAGGCTCCTTTTGGTATTTCTGTGAAAAAACAGCTTCGTATATATCACTGACAAAAATATCCTTCTTCAGCATAGCAAGATCATTCCCGCTTAAGAGTTCTGGCGCGTCAGCCAGCTTGGTGATCAGTGGAACAGAACTTTTTTTCTTTATGCAGGAGAGAAGAGCCGCAGAGTCCTTTTTGAACCCAAGCAGCCTTGCATAAGGAACAGAAAGATTCCTTTCGTGAAAAGGTTGTCTGTAATTTTCCGGCGTTTTGATATTGAGCAGAATATGGGTGAGGACCCGGCTGATCCTGGTATAGGTAATATCTTTTGATTTTGAGAGACTGCAAAATCCGGCAAAATCTGTAAAAGATGATAGATTTTTGACGATTTTGTCGGAAAGGTCTTCCGTGCAGTCTAAATAGTCTGAAAATCCCATCTCCCGTTCTGAGAGAAGCTTGTAGAGGAGAAGGGATGAAAAATCGTTGGCGGTAAGGTAATCGACACTCGTTTTTCCCTGTTCCATAGCTTTCCTGATAGCAGAAGCGCTGTTGAAAATCAGGGGATCATCACTGAGAGAATCTTCATGATAGCCGGCACCCTGTCTTTTAACTGTTACAGGTTTGACAGAACTTTTTAAAGCATGCAAGGCTTTACAGTATTCTACAGCGAGAATGTTGTTCGGAGATGAAAAAAGTGCATTGATTTCTTCCACCGAAAAGGCAGATATATCGGTGAAAGATTGATCTGATACAGGAGGACAGACTGTTTTAAGAACAGCTTTATTTCTCGCCGCGGGGTAAGAAAGACCCTGCCTCAAAAAAAGGGAAAGAGCATTCTGATATGAGGGTGGAACATCTATAAGCAAATTTGCACAATATCGAATCTGATCTATGTCACCGGATTCACTTCCGAAGGAAAGATAATCTACCATACCGAGCTGGTTCAAAAGAGTAACACCCCCACCGGCAAAGAATTCTGCGCTGGAAACGGCATATAAGGAGGGCAGCTCGATAACAGCGTCAGCACCGCCAAGAAGCGCCTCTTTCGTGCGCCGGTATTTGTTGAAAATTGCGGGAGCACCACGCTGGACAAAATCCCCGCTCATAATCACCAGAATATAGTCGGCGCCCGTTTTTTTTCTCGTTTCCTCAATCTGATACCGATGCCCTTCGTGAAAGGGATTGTATTCTGCAATGATAGCTGCTGTTTTCATAGTGTGCACAGCCTTTCTCTTTATTTTTTTCCTTTATGAAACCTGCTGAAACCAATGTAACATAAACAAAGCCGGGAAGCAAATTTTAATACGGCTTTGTACTGAATTTTACACAATTTTTTGCAGATTTATACTTGTGAGAGAAAGAGGTGTGAGATATAATTTTTATGTATGTGTAAGCGTTGATGCGTCTTCACGAATTGTCGAAAGGAGAAGGTACTATGTCGTACATCGATATTATCAAGGATAAGGCAAGAATGGATAAAAAGACTATCGTCCTGCCTGAAACAACAGACAAAAGAACATTGATTGCAGCATCCCATGTGTTGGAGGAGGGAATTGCCAATATTATTATGATTGGGAACAGGGAAAAGATCATGGATGGCGCCACCTGGCTGGAAATCGACCTTAGCGGCGTAAAGATCGTGGATCCTGACAACTGCGAAAAGATGGATGAATATGTAAATTTGTTATATGAAACAAGAAAAGCGAAGGGAATGACTCCGGAGAAGGCAAGAGAGATCCTCTCCCATGACTATCTGACCTTTGGTGTTATCATGGTTAAGGCAAATGATGCAGACGGAATGGTGGCAGGGGCATGTCACGCGACGGCAGATACCTTGAGACCCGCACTTCAGATTCTGAAGACAGCTCCCGGTATAAAACTGGTATCCGGTTTTTTCCTGATGTGTGTGCCGGATTGCGAATACGGAGACAACGGAACTTTTCTGTTTGCTGACTGCGGTCTGAATCAGGATCCTACAGCTGAGGAACTGGCTGCCATTGCAGATTCCTCTGCAAGAAGCTTTAAGAGCCTTGTGGGAAGCAAACCCATTATTGCCATGCTGTCTCATTCCACCAAGGGAAGCGCAAAGCACGCACTGGTGGACAAGGTGGTGGAAGCGACGAAGATTGCAAAAGAGCAGTATCCGGGACTGTGCATAGATGGTGAATTACAGACAGATGCAGCGCTTGTTCCTGCAGTTGCAAAATCCAAAGCGCCCCAAAGTGAAGTTGCCGGTAAGGCAAATGTACTGATCTTCCCCAATCTGGATGCCGGAAACATTGGATATAAACTGGTTCAGAGACTTGCCAAGGCAGAAGCTTACGGTCCCATGCTTCAGGGAATTGCAAAGCCGGTTAATGATCTGTCAAGGGGATGCTCCTGGCAGGATATTGTCGGTGTAGTAGCACTTACAGCTGTTCAGGCGCAGCTTTCATAGGAGGAAAAGAAAATGAATATTTTAGTAATTAACTGTGGCAGTTCTTCTCTTAAGTTTCAGCTCATTGATGCCGGTACAGAGAAATTGATTGCAAAAGGACTTTGCGAAAGAATCGGTATTGACGGAAGTCAGATTACATACGCGCCTGCCGGCGGAGAAAAGCAGGTAACTATTACCCCCATGAAAGACCACACGGATGCGATCCGGCTTGTGTTAAACTCCCTGATGGATGAAAAGACAGGTGTAGTTAAGAAGCTTGATGAAATCGGAGCAGTGGGACATCGTATTGTTCATGGTGGTGAGAATTTTGCATCTTCTACTGTGATCACGGATGAAGTGATCAAGGCAATTGAGGAGTGTAATGATCTTGCACCTTTACATAATCCCGCAAATCTGATCGGCATTGCAGCCTGCAGAGAACTGATGCCGGAAACTCCCATGGTGGCAGTATTTGATACTGCGTTTCATCAGACCATGCCGGAGGAGGCTTATCTTTACGGGATCCCTTATGAATACTATGAAAAATATAAGGTCAGAAGATACGGATTCCACGGAACCAGTCATTCCTATGTATCTCATCAGGCAGCAAAACTGCTTGGTAAAGGTTATGAAGATTTGAAGCTGATTGTATGTCATCTGGGTAACGGCGCCAGCGTATCTGCCGTAAAGAAAGGTAAGTGTGTAGATACTTCCATGGGACTCACCCCTTTGGAAGGACTCATCATGGGTACCCGTTCCGGGGATATTGATCCTGCCATCGTTGAATTCCTCTGCAATAAAGAGCAAAAGAGTGTGGGAGAGATTTTGAGTGAGCTCAACAAGAAATCGGGTGTTCTCGGACTTTCCGGTGGATTTTCATCTGACTTCAGAGATCTTGAAGATGAGTTCCAAAAAGGTTCTGAGTTTGCCGTGAGAACGATGAATGCATTTGCCTACAGAGTGGCAAAATATATCGGAGCTTATACGGCAGCAATGAACGGTGTTGATGCCATCTGCTTTACAGCTGGACTTGGAGAAAACAGCGGTTTTATTCGCGAAAAGATCTGTGCATATCTCGGATATCTCGGCATTACACTGGATGCGGAGGCAAACAGTAAACGTGGTGTGGAAATTGACATTACCACTCCGGACAGCCGGACAAGAGTTCTCGTGATCCCGACCAATGAAGAACTGTCAATTGCCAGAGAGACATATGCGCTGGTAAAATAATTGGCCGTTAAAAATTTTTTGCTGAATATTTTTTCTTGGTATTGACAAAAGTAAATACCATAGTTATAATTATTTGAGTGTGCAGGGGTATTTCTGTGCACATTGGGAGTTTATTATGTTGATCAATCTGACTGATGTATTTACATCTGAGGGAAAAGTAAAGAATATATCCGCCCGCTATGATCAGGAGAGTTTTCGGTATATGGGAAATGATTATCCTGTCAGCGACAAATCGGATGTTTCTCTTACTTTGACGAACATCGGTACAGGCTGTGTGCTTGTAGAAGGGAAATTAGAACTTACACTTACCATTCCCTGTGACAGATGTTTGCAGAGTGTGAATGTTCCTCTTTCTGTGGCATTTACACATCAGGTTTTATCGCCTGACAGAGAGGATGCCGCATCAAAAGAGATATCAAATGACGCATCATTTGATGATGAACAGAATTTTGTGTCCGGATATGAATTGGATACAGATGCTCTCATAAATAACGAAATCTTAATTAATATGCCTGTTAAGGTTTTGTGCAGGGAGGACTGTAAAGGAATTTGCCCTGTCTGCGGACATAACTTAAATGAAGGGGAGTGCGGGTGCGACAGATTCGTGCCGGATCCCAGAATGGCAGCAATTAAAGATATCTTTAACGCAAATAAGGAGGTGTAACGATGTCTATTTGTCCTAAGAATAAATCTTCCAAAGCAAGAAGAGATAAGAGAAGAGCAAACTGGAAAATGAGTGCTCCTACATTGGTTAAGTGCAGCAAATGCGGCGCCCTGATGATGCCTCACAGAGTATGCAAGGCATGCGGCTCTTATAATAAGAAAGAAATCATCAGTGTTGATTAATTGAAATGAACATGGAAACCGGACAGAGTATTCTGGCCGGTTTTTTGCGTCCCTCAAAGATTGCTTGTTAAGTTGTGGACGTTTGATCATTACCATACATAATAATGGAAGAGGAAGCTTATGAATTCACCGGATAACAGATATCGTGTAGATTTTGAAAAATCTATTGAGCGATATTCAGATATGATATACAGAATTGCTGTCACTATTACAAAAAATGAGGAAGACGCAAAGGATGTTTTTCAGGAGACTTTTTTAAGGCTTGTCAGGAATCATGAAAAGATTGTAAGTGAGGAACATTTAAAGGCCTGGCTCATCAGAGTGGTATCCAATTGCGCCAAGACCACAGTGTCGAGTCCCTGGAATCGCAATACACAGGGATTTGAGAAAGAAAGAGAGACACAGGAAAGCTCTTATGAACCGGGAGAAAACCGGCTCCTCTCAGAACTGAAAAAGCTGCCGCAGAAATATTCTGTTGTCCTATACCTGTATTATTATGAAGGCTACTCCATTAAAGAAATCGGAAAATTGCTTGAAAAGAATGAAAATACAATAAAAACATTGATGAGCAGAGGACGGGAGCTTTTGCGGGACAAGCTGGAAGGAGGGGAACAGGATGAGTGACATTAATCAAAAGGATTTTGAAAAAGCCTATTGCAATATGAAAGCACCGGATGAATTGAAGACAGATACCCTTAAGAGAATGTGGGAGGAAAACGAAGAGAGAAAAACTCCGGAAAAATCTGCTTCGCGGAAGAAAGCAATACTCTTCAGAGGTTTTGCACTGGCAACGGCTCTCTGCGCGGCGGCGGTGGTTATGTTCCTGATACAGCCTAAGGGCGCGTCTTACGTTACGCCTATGGAAGAGGGAGAATACTATGATAAAGTGGAATTAAAGGATGGCACGATATGCTTTGTAAAAAACAGAGTTGTCATTTCTATTTCTCCCAATGCAGGTACTGTAACAATAGGTCAGGAAGGTCAGGACGAAACGGAACATGAGGATGAGATTCCTGAAGCAGAAGAAATACTGACAAAAAGCGGAGGCGTTATCAACTATCAGAGAATAAACGCAATTTCCCTTCCGGAAATAGCAGAAAGCAACTGGTCTTATATCGGAGATCAGAAAATTTATGTCACTGTTCTGAATGCAGCGGATATCCGGTATCAGGCAGTTTTTGAAAAAAACGGAACAGCTTATGAGATGACAGGAACAAATGTAACCCAGAAAGAGTTTATTGATGAGCTTTATCGCAGAGTAAAAAAGGTTAGAAAATAATCGGGGAGAATTTTAGTGGTTTTGAAACTTTTTGTTTTTTTTCCGAGTATTTATATTAGAAGTGTAAACACAAGGAGGAAGAAAAAGTGAAATATCAGAAGTTGTTCAGACAGGGAATCGCAGTTGCGCTTACGACATCTATGCTGCTTACGGGATGTGCATCCGGCAATGCAGATAATACAAATGCAGATGTTGAACAGAAGACAGAGACAGAAAACGGCACGGAAGAGAGTTTAAAAACAGAAGAGAAGACATCTGGTGATTCTGAAACGGGAAAAACGGATGATGACCTTGTAGAAGAATTGAAGAAAAAATATTCCGGAGCAGGCATTGGTGAATATGACGGTAATGTAATCAAAGTGAAGAGGGATGAATCAATACAGATTGAACTCGGCTACAATCCGTGGGAATCAGATCAAAAGATATACGAGAGCTTTGAAATTTATCAGGATGCGGAATTGAAATTTCCTGTGGAGGCAGGATACTATGATTATGATGCGAATTCGGGAATGCTGACTATTACGCCGCCTTTTTACGGCGTTGCGGAAATAGATTCCAATGAGGTGGATTTGAGCCATTTGAGCGGTAACTATCTGGCAGATCAGGATGATTATGGCTGGGGTACCCTCTCCCAGTATTATCTCGTTTCTAATGTGGATGCCGGAACAGGAGAACCGTTGGATAAGCCTGTGATCACCGTGATTCAGGTGGAGAGTGAGATCAAACAGGCACCGCAGCTTGTCTTTGATCAGACTGAAGACGGATTTGCACGGTTTAGCTGGAAGGAAGTGCCGGGAGCGGAAGGCTATCTTTTGTTTATGATCAGAAAGGATGAGGAAGGCTTCTGGGGTTATACCAATGTTTTTGCGGATGTAAAAGGCACAGAGTGGACCAGCAGGGAAGACAGCAGCTGGGAGGATGAAATCCTTAGTCTGAATTACAGATTCCGCCAGTACTATACTTCGGAAGACTCACAGCAGTGGATCGATGATACGGACAGCTTCCTTAAGGATTACGCGATTGAAGAGGATTATGACGCATATTTCAGTGAATATTATGGTATGGTTGCCTATAACAGTAAGGGCTGTTCTCATGCAAGCAATTTTTTGAGTGCGAAGGATCTCTCACATATGCTTCCGATAGAACAGGCTTCTTACGGAAATGAGGAGAGCTTCTTTGGAATTGAAGGAGTGTTGGATCTCCCTGCAGTTATGTGTGTGACCATGTGTGACGGATCAACGGCACAGAAGGTAATAGAGTACGATTTTGCCAATATGAAAAAGGATGAGGAATATAATTGCCTTCGGATCTCAGGAAAAGGATTACAGACGCCGTTTAACTTTGACTTTTCAGCCTATGATGTTGACTGGTCAACCTTTGATCAGGATATCGAGACCATCAAGAAACGACAGGAAGAACTGAAAAATAAGGGAGGTAATGTGGCACCTTCCCTTACGGTGGAGGATGCGACAGACACAGAGAAGCCTGAAGAAACAAAGCCGGAAGAAACGCAGGAAGAAGAGCCAAAAACAGAAGGAACCGAGACGCAGTCGTCTTCAGAGCAGCAGCCAAAGGAAAAGATTGAGACCACGGTTTATGCGAATAGTGCCATGAGCGAATACATAGCCACGAAGATGCTGGAAACAAAAAAATCTATTGATATCTCTGCTTTTCCGGAATCAGCGGATACAGCAAAGGTCGTGGATGCCTTTTTTGAAGCGCAATATCAGAATCCGCTGATACTCGGGGTACGGGGAGGAAGCATTGATCCGGAAAACAGAGTGTTATATGTGGAATACGATTACGACAGAAAAACTACGGAAGGAAAACAACAGGAAATCAGGGAAAAGGTTTCGAAAATTACGGACGAGATCATTGAGGACGGTATGAGCGATGCGCAGAAGGAACTGGCCATCAATACCTATCTTTGTGAGAATTCGCAGTATGATCATGACGCCCTTAAAAATGCAGAGAAGTATTCCTTTACCATGGTGGATGAAGAATTTTATGATTCTTTTACAGCCTATGGCATTTTGATAGACGGTGTGGGCGTTTGCGCAAGCTACTCCGCTGCTTTTAAACTGCTGGCAGATGCAGCCGGAATGGAAAGCATTGTTGTGACCGGATATCTGGATGGCAGTGTACCTCACGCTTGGAATAAGGTGAAAGTGGATGATCACTGGTATATCGTGGATGCCACCAACAACGATAATGACACGATTGACAATGCACTGCTCAATCTTTCGGATTCGGCAGCTTACGGCACGTTAGTAGAAAATGACAGTTTTGTGATGGATGACAGCCTTTATGATTATGCGGCGGATACGGATGATCTGGAGTATTATCATACCATCGGACGCTATTTCGGAAAGGAACAGGTGGCAGAGGAACTGGCAAGTCTGCTTGCGGAGGATGGACAGGCGGTTTTGAGAACCGATTATGATATCGATGACGAAGAGTTCTACGATATAGCCCAGCAGGTGGCAGACAAGGCACAGAAAAGCATCACCGGTTTTTACTGGATGGGCGTGATCCATCTGGAAGAATGATCAGGAGAGAAGGCTTTTAAACAGAAAAAAGGGTATCCGGCTGAAGACAAGCCGGATACCTTTTTTCTATAGAAACGGGAAGTGAAAAAACGGAAAAAGACTCACAGAAATAAATCTTGATTTTTGCAATGGGGTCTAGTATAGTTAAATAGGTATTATTTACGGAGGTATATTATGGCAGAATTAGTAAAAGTTGCAGTGGACGCCATGGGTGGCGATAATGCGCCGGTAGAGATTGTCAAGGGCGCAGTGGAAGCAATCAATGAAAGCTCCCATGTAAAAGTTTTTCTGGTGGGTCAGGAAGATGTGGTAAATGCAGAACTTGCCAAATACACATATAATAAAGAGCAGATGGAAGTGGTGAATGCCACAGAAATTATCGAGACGGCAGAACCTCCTGTTATGGCAATTCGAAAGAAGAAAGATTCCTCTCTGGTAAAGGCTCTTTATCTGGTTAAGGACGGAACCTGCGATGCTTATGTGTCTGCCGGAAGCACAGGGGCTACGCTGGTGGGCGGTCAGGTGATCGTCGGCAGAATAAAAGGTGTGGAGCGTCCTCCGCTTGCTCCTTTGATTCCCACGGAGAAGGGCTGTTCCCTTTTGATCGATTGCGGAGCGAATGTGGATGCAAGGCCATCTCATCTGATCCAGTTTGCCAAGATGGGTTCCATTTATATGGAACATGTTATGAATGTAAAGAATCCTAAGGTTGCCATTGTCAATATCGGCGCTGAGGAGGATAAGGGTAATGCACTGGTAAAGGAGACATATCCATTACTTAAGAATTGTCCTGATATTAACTTTATCGGAAACATTGAAGCGCGGGATATTCCGTCGGGTAAAGCAGACGTAATCGTGTGTGAAGCTTTCGTAGGAAATGTAATTCTGAAAATGTACGAAGGGGTAGGAGGAACTCTGATCAAGAAGGTGAAGGCAGGTATGATGACATCCCTTCGCAGCAAGATCGGTGCACTTCTTGTGAAGCCTGCGTTAAAGCAGACCCTGAAGGCGTTTGACCTGGAGCAGTACGGGGGAGCACCGCTTCTTGGTTTAAACGGACTTGTTGTCAAGACGCACGGAAGCTCAAAATCAGTGGAAATTAAGAATTCTATTCTGCAGTGTATCACATTTACAGAACAGAATATTAATGAAAAAATAAAAGAAAAAATTACAATGGAAGAAAATTAAGAAAGGAATATGTAACAATGGAATTTGAAAAATTAAAAAAGGTAATTGCTGACGTATTAAACGTCGATCCCGAGGAAATTACAATGGAGTCTACATTTGTAGATGATCTGGGAGCAGATTCTTTGGATGTTTTCCAAATTATTATGGGATTAGAGGAAGAGTTTGATATTGAAATTCCGGCTGAGGATGCAGAAAAGATCACTACAGTGGAAGAAGCGGTTAACTTAATTAAAAATGCTGTTAACAATTAAGATTATGTTTTGCAAATTTTCAATTAGCATGAATTAATGAAAAGCCCTTTTCCCAAAGGGCTTTTTGAATGGGGTTTGATTATGATTGCAGCTCTCAGCAATAAATTGGAAGAAAAAATAGGATACGAATTCAAAAATAAGGAGCTTTTGAAGCAGGCTTTAACACACAGCTCTTTTACCAATGAACAGAAGATCAACAAGCAGAGGAATTATGAAAGACTGGAATTTTTGGGAGATGCGGTACTTGAGCTGGCATCCAGTAAGTTTTTCTTTCTGAATCATCCGGATATGTCGGAGGGAGAGATGACTAAGCTTCGTTCTTCCATGGTCTGCGAGCCGGCCCTTGCCTTTTGTGCAAGAGATTTGGGGCTTGGAGAATATCTTTATCTGGGAAAAGGGGAAGAGGCCACAGGAGGCCGAAAAAGGGACTCTATCACTTCTGATGTAATGGAGGCGCTGATCGGTGCCATATACCTTGACAGCGGGTTTGAGGAGGCAGAAAAGTTCATCCTGAAATTTATTCTTTCAGATCTTGAGAGCAAGCAGCTTTTTTATGACAGCAAAACGATCCTTCAGGAAAAGGTGCAGAAGAATGGACAGGTCCTTCGGTATGAACTTTTGGAAGAGACAGGACCTGATCATGACAAGCAGTTCACTGTGGAGGCTTATATCGATGATAAGCCGGTAAGCAGGGGAAACGGAAGGACGAAAAAAGCTGCAGAGCAGCAGGCTGCCTATGCAGTACTTATTGAATGGGAGAAATAGTAGTTTTATGTATCTTAAGAGTATAGAAATACACGGATTTAAATCCTTTGCCAACAAGATTGTACTTCAGTTTCATAATGGTATTACAGGAATTGTAGGACCTAACGGAAGCGGTAAGAGTAATGTTGCCGATGCTGTACGCTGGGTACTTGGCGAGCAGAGAATCAAGCAGCTTCGAGGTGCATCCATGCAGGATGTTATTTTTTCCGGAACGGAGCTCCGCAAGCCCTTAGGATACGCATACGTGGCAATTACACTGGACAATTCCGACCATCAGCTTGCCATTGAATATGATGAAGTCACAGTTGCCAGAAGGATTTATCGCTCCGGTGAAAGTGAATATCTGTTAAACGGAACACCATGCAGATTAAAGGATGTCAACGAGCTCTTCTATGATACCGGTATCGGCAAAGAAGGGTATTCCATTATCGGACAGGGACAGATTGACAAAATCTTAAGCGGAAAGCCGGAGGAGAGACGTGAACTCTTTGACGAGGCAGCCGGCATTGTAAAGTTTAAAAGAAGAAAAGCCGCAGCACAGAAAAAACTGGAGGATGAGAAGCAGAATCTTGTCCGTGTGAATGATATTCTCTCGGAATTGGAGAAGCAGATCGGACCCTTGGAGAAACAGTCTGAGGTTGCGAAAGTTTATCTGAAAAAGAAAGAAGAATTAAAAACGCTTGATGTGAATATGTTCCTTCTGGAGAATAAAAGACTGCAGGAACAGCTGCAAAGCGTGGATGAAAAGTATGAAATTGCAAGTGCAGATTTAAACAGTACCTCCGAAAAATATGAGAAGATCAAGGAGGAGTATGAGCAGATAGAGGGACAGATAGCCCTTCTTGATGAAACTATCGAAAAGAGCAGGACATCCTTGACGGATACCAGTGTGCTCCGGGGGAAACTGGAGGGTGAGATCAACGTCTTAAAGGAACAGATCCACTTTGCAAAAAGCAACGAAGAACACTTGAAACAGAGAAAAGAGGCCGTCCGGAAGGAAATTGATGAAAAAAATAAGGATAAAGGCGACATCTTAGAAGATAAGAAAATTATCGATGAGCAGGTAGCACAGATCGAGAGCACGAGAAATGAGGCCAGAGAAAAGCTGCTTGCCGTTCAGAATAAAATAGAAGAATTAAACAATAATATTGAGAGTGGTAAAAATACCATCATTGATGCTTTGAATAAGAGAGCTACCATCAAGTCGAAGCTGGGACGTTACGACACTATGACCGAACAGGTCAATATCAGAAAGGCAGAACTTACTTCAAGGCTTCTTCGCATGAAATCAGACGAGGCACAGCAGGAAGCTGCGATGCAGAAGCTGAACGAAGAGTTTGAGAAGATTAATGAAGAGATCAGAGCTTTAAATGATGCCCAGACCTCCAAGGAGGAGAAACTGACACTGCTCCGTGATGAACTGGCAGAAAAAGATAAGCTTCTTCGGGATACTCAGGTAAGCTATCATCAGGAAAAGTCAAAGCTTGAGGCGTTGTCCAATTTGACGGAGCGCTATGAAGGTTATGGTGGCAGCGTTAAGAAGGTCATGGAATGCAAGGACAGGGAAAAGGGGATTATCGGTGTCGTTGCAGATATTATCAAGGTTGACAAAAAATACGAAACTGCGATTGAAACAGCGCTTGGTGGAAATATCCAGAATATAGTCACTGATGACGAAGAGACTGCAAAGCGCATGATTGCTTTTTTAAAGCAGAACAAAGGTGGAAGGGCAACCTTCCTTCCTCTCACCAGCATCACCAATCCTCAGGAATTTAAAAATCCTGAGGCACTAAAGGAAAAAGGTGTAATCGGTATGGCCGATGAGCTTGTTCATGCCCCGGATAAGTACAGTAATGTGGCCAAAGCAATGCTTGGTCGTATCATGGTTGTTGACAATGTGGATAATGCGGTAAAAATAGCAAGAAAGTTTGACTATGGTATTCGTATGGTTACCATCGAAGGGGAGCTTCTTGTTCCCGGTGGTGCGATCAGCGGCGGTGCCTTTAAAAATAACAGCAATCTCCTTGGAAGAAGAAGAGAGATGGAGGAGCTGGAGGCTAAGGTCAAGAAGTACTTAAAGCAGATTGACACTCTTCTTCAGGAAATCGAGGACACCAAGGCGGAGAGAAATAAGCTTAGGTTAAGTCTTGAGGAGGATAAGGCAGCTCTTCAAAAGAAATTTATTGAGCAGAATACAGCCAGATTAAATGTAATCAAGGCAAAGGAGCGCAAGGAGGAAGCTTCAGAAGGATCGTTGGAGCTTAAGGCAGAAGAGCGTGAGATTGAGAACCAGATTCAGGAGATCAAGCTCAGCAAAGAAGAAATCCATAAAGAACTTGAGGAATCGGAGGCGCTTGAAAAACAGATAGAGATTCAGATCAAGGAATTTCAGGCACAGTTGGAGGAAAAGCGCACCGAGGAATCGGAGGAATCCGCTCATGTGGGAACTCTGGATCTGGAAGTGGAAAAGATGCTTCAGCAACAGGGCTTCCATCAGCAGAATGTAGACCGTATTAACGGCGAAATCGACCGCTTTGCAGAGGAACTTTCCGAAATCGAGGATGGCCTTGTAAAGAGCAGTGAGGATATTAAGAATAAAGAGAATAATATCGCAGAGATCAGACAGACCATCGAGGCTTCCCATACCACGCAGAGTGATACGGAAAAGCAGATGCAGGAAGATATCGCAAAAAAGGAAGAGTTAAGTGCAAGACAGAAGAATTTCTTTAAGGACAGGGAAGAAATGTCAGAGCGCATGACTGCACTTGACAAGGAAGTCTATCGTTTGAATGCTCAGAAAGAGAAATTCAAGGAAACCCTGGAATCCCAGATCAACTATATGTGGGATGAGTACGAGATTACTCTCTCCGATGCGGCATCCTTACGCAATGAAGCCATGAACGATCTGACCGCAATGAAGAAGGAAATTGCATCTTTAAAGGAGCAGATCAAGAAGCTTGGAGATGTCAATGTCAATGCCATTGAGGATTTCAAGAACCTGATGGAGAGATACAATTTCCTTAAGGGGCAGCACGACGATCTGGTAGAGGCTGAAAAGACCCTGGAAGGAATTATTGAAGAGCTGGATACTGCAATGCGCAAGCAGTTCCAGGAAAAATTTGGAGAAATCAGCAGAGAATTTGATAAAGTATTTAAAGAAATGTTTGGCGGTGGAAAGGGAACTCTGGAACTCATGGAGGATGAGGATATTCTGGAGGCAGGAATCCGCATCATCGCACAGCCTCCGGGCAAGAAACTTCAGAACATGATGCAGCTGTCCGGTGGAGAAAAGGCATTGACTGCCATTGCCCTTTTATTTGCCATTCAGAATCTGAAGCCGTCTCCCTTCTGTCTGCTTGACGAAATTGAAGCAGCGCTGGATGAGAGCAACGTATCACGTTTTGCCAAGTATTTACATAAACTTACAAAACACACACAGTTTATTGTGATCACACACAGGCGCGGTACCATGGAGCAGGTGGACAGACTTTACGGAATCACCATGCAGGAAAAGGGTGTTTCCACGCTGGTGAGTGTAAATCTGATTGATAAGGAGCTTGATGACTGATGGCAGGTTTTTTTAACAGACTGAAGGAAGGTCTTACAAAAACAAGAAATAATATTGTAAACGGGATCGATTCGGTGTTTAGCGGATTTTCTACCATTGACGAGGATTTTTACGAGGAACTGGAAGAAATCCTGATCATGGGAGATATCGGTGTAAATGCCACGGAAAAGATTCTTGACAGACTTCGCAGTCAGGTAAAGGAAAATCATATCAAAGAACCCTCAAAATGTAAGGAACTGTTGATCCAGAGTATCAAAGATCAGATGAAGGTGGAGGATACCGCCTACGATTTTGAAAAGGAACAGTCTGTGATTTTGGTGATTGGTGTCAATGGTGTGGGAAAAACCACTTCGGTTGGAAAGCTTGCGGGCATTTTGAAAGGACAGGGCAAAAAGGTTCTGATCGCGGCGGCAGATACCTACCGGGCAGCGGCAGGCGAACAGCTTTCCGAATGGGCACACAGGGCCGGTGTTGATATGATCGGCGGCAAGGAGGGAGCAGATCCCGCCAGCGTAGTGTATGACGCGGTGAATGCGGCAAAGGCCCGCCACGCGGATATACTTCTCTGCGATACCGCAGGCCGGCTTCACAATAAGAAAAATTTGATGGAAGAATTGAAAAAGATCAACAGGATCATCGATAAGGAATTTCCCGATGCCCACAGAGAGAATCTGGTGGTGCTTGACGGAACTACCGGTCAGAATGCTTTAAACCAGGCAAGAGAGTTTGGGGAGACAGCCGATCTGACGGGTATTATTCTCACCAAAATGGACGGAACAGCAAAGGGCGGTATTGCAGTTGCCATTCAATCGGAACTGAATATTCCTGTAAAATATATCGGTGTCGGGGAAACCATAGAAGATTTGCAGAAGTTTGACGCGCAACAGTTTGTCAATGCGCTGTTTGAAGTGGAGGAAACTACGGGAGGAAATGAAGATGGAGAATAAAATGCTTACACTGGAAAAATTCGAGGAAGCAGCTGAGGTGGTAAAAAGAGTTACCCAGGAGACAAAGCTGGTCTACAGCGATTTTTACAGTAACCAGACTGGAAATAAGGTATACCTGAAACCGGAGAACATGCAGTTTACCGGTGCCTATAAGCTTCGAGGCGCTTATTATAAATTAAGCACATTGACCGAGGAGGAGAGAAGCAGAGGGCTTATCACCGCTTCTGCCGGAAATCATGCCCAGGGAGTTGCCTATGCAGCCAAATGTTACGGTGCCAAGGCAGTGATCGTGATGCCAACCACAACTCCGCTGATCAAGGTAAACAGAACCAAAAGCTATGGAGCGGAAGTGGTTCTCTACGGGGATGTCTATGATGAAGCTTGCGAGCATGCCTATGAGTTGGCTAAGGAGAACGGATATACTTTCATTCATCCCTTTGATGATCTGGCGGTTGCAACTGGCCAGGGAACCATTGCCATGGAAATCTTCAAGGAATTACCGCTTGTTGATTATATTCTGGTGCCCATCGGGGGCGGCGGACTGGCCACAGGTGTTTCTGCCCTTGCAAAGCTTCTGAATCCCAAAATCAAAGTAATCGGAGTGGAACCTGCAGGAGCAAACTGTATGCAGGAATCCATCAAGGAGGGAAAAGTGGTGACACTTCCTCATGTGAATACCATTGCAGACGGTACGGCAGTGAAGACCCCGGGAAGCAACATATTCCCCTATGTGAGCAAAAATCTTGACGGTATTATCACAATTGAAGATGAAGAACTGGTAGTTGCATTCCTTGATATGGTGGAAAACCATAAGATGATCGTAGAAAATTCGGGACTTTTGACAGTGGCAGCGCTGAAACATCTTGACGTGAAGGGAAAAAAGGTGGTTTCCATTTTAAGCGGCGGCAATATGGATGTGATCACCATGTCATCGGTGGTTCAGCAGGGACTTATCAAGAGAGACAGGATATTCACTGTTTCTGTTCTCCTTCCCGATAAGCCGGGAGAGCTTTCAAGGGTAGCCGATGTGATTGCAAAGCAAAGCGGAAACGTAATAAAGCTGGAGCACAACCAGTTTGTTTCCATTAACAGAAATGCTGCTGTGGAGCTCAGAATCACACTGGAAGCATTCGGAACCGAACATAAGAATCAGATCATCAAGGCGCTTGAAGAGAACAAATATCAGCCGAAGGTGGTAAGAACAAATATCTGATCGGCTTATGGAATGAATGATATGAAAAAAAGATCTGCATACTAAAATCAGGTATGCAGATTTTTCATATTCACGACAAAGGGAAAATTTTGTATCGGCTGAAAAAGGAGAGAAAAAATATGAAAGAGAAAAGTAAATTCTCCATCAGGAAATATATGATGATCACGCTGGCCTGTGTGGTATATGGAATAGGAATCAGCCTGTTCGTGGATCCCAACAATCTGGCACCTGGCGGATTTACCGGTTTATCGGTGATGATAAACAGGCTGCTTCCGCTGGAGACAGGTACTATTTATCTGATCTTAAATATCCCCGTGATCCTGCTTGGAATATGGAAATTCGGCTGGAAATTTACCATATCCACATTATATGCAATTCTGATGGTATCGATATCCACGAATGTGCTGGGATACGCAGAGCCGATTACTGAAGATCCGCTTTTGGGCGCCCTGTTTGGAGGTGCTCTGATCGGTGCTGGAATGGGCTTTGTGCTCAGAAATAGTGCAACAACAGGAGGAACCGACATTATCGTAAAATGCTTAAGGCAGCGGTATCCCCATATGAAGACGGGTTCCCTGATGCTGATACTGGATGCGGTGATCATAGGCCTCAGCGGCTTGGTGTTTCACAATTTTAATTCTGTACTTTACAGTATTATTTCTGTAACAGTCACTTCTGTTATGCTCGATATTGTCCTGTACGGAAGGGACGGCGCAAAGCTCATTTACATTATCAGTGACAGATCCGAAGTGATAACGTCCCGAATCCTTGAAGAAGTGAATATCGGTGTCACCCATCTTGAAGGAAGTGGTGCATACGAAAACAAGGAGAAAAAAGTGATTCTTTGTGTGGTAAAAAAACAGTTTGCGCATAAAGTGGAAGAAATTGTCAGACAGGAGGATCATCTTGCATTTATGATCATTTCCAGCGCTTCCGAGATTTATGGGGAAGGGTATAAGAACTATTTTGGCGAAGTGCTTTGAAAAGTCCTTTTAAAGAGAACATTCTTGTTATATAATGTTCATGATATGTATAAT